>NZ_LDSL01000030.1 GCF_001476815.1 Pseudacidovorax intermedius
CCGCCAGCTGCGCGCCTTCGCGGCCGTGGCCGAACTGCAGAGCTATCGCCGGGCCGCCGCCCGCCTGGGCCTGACGCCCTCGGCCGTGAGCCAGTCGGTGCGCGCGCTGGAGGCGGCGCTGGGCCAGCCGCTGATGCAGCGCACCACGCGCAGCGTGGCGCCCAGCGCCGTGGGCCTGGAGCTGCTGGCGCGCCTGCGGCCGCACCTCGACGGCCTCGACGCCGCCTGGCAGGCCGCGCAGGAGGCGGTGGGCGAGCCTGCCGGCCTGCTGCGTCTGAACATGCCCCGAAGCGCCGCGCAGCTGCTCATGGCGCCGCGGTTGTCGGCCTTCCTGGCCGCGCATCCGCGCATCGCGGTGGAGCTGCAGACGCAGGACGGCTTCGTCGACATCGTGGCGGCCGGCTGCGATGCCGGCATCCGCTTCGAGGAGGCGGTGCCGCGCGACATGGTGGCCGTGCCGCTGGGCGGGCCGCAGCGCTTCGTGGTGGTGGCGGCGCCCGCCGTGACGACCGAAACCGGCCTGCCCATGGAGCCCTGGGACCTTCTGTCGCGCCCCTGCATCCGCCAGCGCTTTCCGCACGGCGAGCTCTACCACTGGGAATTCGCGCGCGGCACGGAGCGCGTCGCCCTCGACGTGCCCGGCCGCCTGACGGTGGACGACCAGCCGCTCGCACTGCAGGCGGCGCTGGACGGCGCTGGCTGGGCCTACGTGTACGAGGCGACCGCCGCGCCGCACCTGCGCGCCGGACGGCTGGTGGCGGCACTGGACGACTGGTGCCCGCCGGGCACCGGTTTCCAGCTGTACTACCCGGGACGGCGCCAGGCCTCGTCGGCGCTGCGGGCCTTCATCGACTGGTGGCGCCGCTGCGGCGATGCGCCGCCGCGCCCGCCCGGCACCGCCGCCGCTTAGAGCTGCAGCACGATCCTCTGTCCGCAGGCCCGTGAGCAGCAGCTCATCATCTTGCGGTTCTGCTCGCGTTCGGCGCGGGTCAGCACGCGGTCGCGGTGGTCGACCTCGCCGTCGATCACCGCCACCTCGCAGGAGCCGCACAGGCCTTCCTCGCAATCGCTCTGCACGTCGATGTTGGCGGCGCGCAGGGCCTGCAGCAGGGTCTGATCCGCGCGGACCTGGATCGTCAGCCCCGAGTCCTTGAGTTCGGCCTCGAAGCCGTGCTCACGGCTCGGATCCAGCGGGCCGACGGTGGCGGTGAAATGCTCCACCCGCAGGCTGTCCTGCGGCCAGTGGGTGCTGTTCGAGGCCAGCGCATCGAGCAGTCGCGTCGGGCCGCAGGCGTAGATCTGTGTGCCCGGCTGCGGCACGCGCAGCAGCTCGGGCAGGTCCAGGCGCCGGCCTTCGTCGCCGACGTGCAGGTGCAGGCGCTCGCCATGCAGCGCGTGCAGCTCGTCCACCATGGCCATGGTGGCGCGCCGCTGGCCGCAGTAGTGCAGCACGTACGGAATGCCCAGCGCCTTGGCCCGCCGCGCCATGGCGCTGATCGGTGTGATGCCGATGCCGCCGGCGACCAGCACCAGCGCCTGCGCGCCTTCGTCGAGCCGGAAGTGGTTGCGCGGCCCGCGGATGCGCAGGCGCGCACCGACGTGCGTATGGGCATGCATCCAGGCCGAGCCGCCGCGGCTTTGGGACTCCAGCAGCACGGCGATCTCGAAGGCGCGGGCATCGGCCGGATCGCCGCACAGCGAATACTGGCGCGAGAGGCCGGTGTCGCCGCATTCGACGTCGATGTGCGCGCCGGGCGACCAGCGGGGCAGGGCGCCGCCATCGGCCGCCACCAGCCACAGGCGCACGACGCCCTCGGCCACCGGCTCGGCGCGCTCGACCACCACAGGCCGCGTCAACGCATGGCCGGTGGGCTCGCCGATGCGCACCGGCGAGCGGGCGCCGTCGCGCACGGCGGGGTCGCGCCGCTCGGGGTTGGCGGCCGGGTCCCATTCCACCCACAGGTGCTCGGGGCCGCGGAAGGAGGTGTTGGGCACGTAGCTGAACGCCTGCTCGGCCAGCCCCATGTGCGGCAGGCGGCGGGTGAATTCCTCCAGGAAAACCTGCATCTCCATGCGCGCCAGGTTCTTGCCCATGCACTGGTGCGAGCCATAGCCGAAGGTGAGGTGGTCGCTGGCGTTGTCGCGGCGGATATCGAACAGGTCAGCATCGGCGAAGTGGCGCTCGTCGTGGTTGGCCGACGAGGTGACGATCAGCAGCTTGCTGCCGGCCGGAATGGCGACGCCGCCGATGGTCACGTCCTGCGTGGCCAGGCGCCGCCAGGCGGCCACCGAGCCGTTGTGGCGCAGGCATTCCTCTACCGCGTTGGGGATCAGGCCGGGGTCTTCACAAATCTCGCGCCAGGCGCTGGGATGCTGCAGCAGCAGCTTCATCGCATTGGCGGTGGCATTGGCCGTGGTCTCGTGGGCGGCCACGATGCCGGCCATCATCATGGAATGCAGGTAGGAGTCGGTGACGACCTCGGGCAATGCCTTCTGCATGCGGATGCCGTACTGCATCCAGCCCGGGGCGTCGGGGTTGGCGCGCATCTTGTCGAGCACCTGGCCGGCGTACTGCCAGAAGTTGCCGACGGCATGGGCCACGGCCACCTGTTCCTCCGGCTTCGGCCGGCCCCAGGTGTTGACGGTGTGGGCGATGGAGTATTGGCGCAGCGTGTCCATGTCCTCCTCGGGCACGCCGAGGAAGTGCAGGGCGACGGTGAGCGGCACCTCCCAGAGCATCTGGTCCACCAGGTCGGCGCGGCCGTCGTCGATGAAGCGGTCGACGTACTCGCGCGCCAGTCGGCGCACCAGGGGCTCGTGGTGCTGGAGGTGCTCGGGCGTGAAAGGCTCCATTAGCGCGCGGCGGCGCGGCATGTGGGCCGGCTCGTCCTCGTTGACCAGCGTGCGGTTGAGGGCGAAGCCGTAGCTGGCGAGCACGGCGTTGGCCTCGGGGCCGGTGGGCGTGATCTTTTCCAGCGCGATGGACGGGCTGAACGTCAGGTTGTCGCGGAAGATCGCCTTGATGTCTTCGTACCGCGTGACCACCCAGTAGCCGAGCAGCGGGCTGTAGAACACCGGTTCCTGCTCGCGGGCCCAGCGGACGTAGTCGGGCGGGTCCTGCTGGTAGCCGTCGCTGAAGGGGTCGAAGGCGGCGGCGGCATGGCTGACCGGGCAGCCATTGGGCGCCGACGGGGCCGGGGCGTGGGCGAACGGGCAGCCGCCTTTGGCGGCGGAAGCAGGGGCGTCGGCGACGGGGGCGGTCATGGGCGGCAACTCCGGAAAGCGAAACGCCCGCGCCACCCCTGGAGATGGCGCGGGCGTCGGTTAAGGATCAATCGAGCGTGATGTTGAGGTCGCGGATCAGCTTGTGCCACCGCGTGGTCTCGCTCCTGAGCAGTTCGGCGAACTGCGCGGGCGTGTTGCCCACCGGTTCCACGCCGAAGTCCACCAGCTTCTTGTGCACGTCGGGCGCGTTGATGGCGGCCACCACCTGCTTGTTCAGCGCATTCACGGTCTCGGCCGGCGTGGCGGCCGGCACCACCAGGCCGACCAGCGCGGCGGCTTCCACGTTCTTGTAGCCCAGCTCGGCGAAGGTGGGCACGTCGGGCAATTGCGGCAGGCGCGTGGCATTGGCCACGGCCAGCGGCCGGACCTTGCCGCCCTTGATGAAGCCGGCGCCGGCCGCCAGGTCGACCATCATGGCCGGCACCTGGCCGCCCGCCACATCGGCCAGGGCCGGGGCGGCGCCGCGGTAGGGCGCGTGGGTCATCTTGAGCCCGGCCTCGGTCTTGAGCAGTTCCATCGCCAGATGGTGCGGGCTGCCCGCGCCGGCCGAGGCGAAGTTGATGCCCTGCGGATTGGCCTTGACCTGGGCAATGAATTCCTTGGCGTCCCTGGCGGTGACGCTGGGGCTCACCACCAGGATCATCGGGAAGCGGCCCATCAGCGTGACGGGCGCGAGATCCCGGGTGGGGCTGTAGCTCAGGCTCTTGTAGAGCACCGGGTTGAACACCAGCGTGCCGTTGTCGGCGGAGAGCATGGTGTAGCCGTCCGGCTGCGAGCGCACCACGTCGGCGGCGGCGATGGCGGTGTTGCCGCCCGGCTTGTTCTCGACCAGCACCGGCTGGCCCGTCTGCGCCGACAGCTGCTGGCCGATGGTGCGGGCCAGGAAGTCGGAGCCGCCGCCGGCCGGATAGGGCACCAGCCAGCGCATCTGCTTGGACGGATAGGCGGCCTGCGCCTGGGCGGCGGCCATGGGCGCCAGCAGGGGCAGGGCCATCAGGCAGGAAGCCAGAAGCTTCTTCATGGGAATGTCTCCAGAACTGGACGCCCGGAGGGGCGTCTTCGGGTTTTTGATAGGCGTAATTTTGGTACGCATTGCGTAATCTGTCGGACCGGGTTAACCCGATTTGCGCCATTCGCCATGCCACGCCGAACCTCCTCTTCCCCTGCCGCCGGTGCCGACGGGCATGTCCATTCCGCGCCCGAACCGGTCTCCACCCGCGCCCGTGAACGCCGCCAGCGCGTGCAGTCGGCCGAAACCGGCATGGCCGTGCTCAAGGGCCTGGCCCGGCTCGGTGGCCGGGCCAGCCTGACCGCGCTGGCCACGCATATGGGGGAGAGCCCGGCCAAGGTGCACCGCTACCTGGCCAGCCTGGTGGAGGAGGAACTGGTCACGCAGGACAGCGGCTCGCAGCACTACCACCTGGGCCCGGCCGCGATCCAGATCGGCGTGGCGGCGATGCGCCAGGCCGATCCGCTGCGCCTCGCGGAGCCCGCCCTCGTGCGGTTGCGCGAGTCGCTCGAAGTCACCTGCTTCCTTGCCGTCATGGGCAACAAGGGGCCGACCATCGTGCGCTTCGAGGAGCCGGGCCTGCCGATCACGGTCAACGTGCGGGTGGGCTCGGTACTGCCGCTGCTGTGGTCGGCGACGGGGCGCGCATTCCTCGGCTGGCTGGGCGATGAAACGCGCGTACGCGCCCTGGCCGACGAGGAACTGGCCGCCGCCGGTGCCGCCCGGCGCGCCTCGCTGGACGGGGCGGCGCCCATCGATCGGCTGTGCGCCGCCGTGCGCGCCGCCGGCTGTGCCTGGGTGCGCGACACCAACCTGCCGGGCATCAGCGCCATCGCCGCCCCCCTGTTCGACCACGCGGGCCGGGTGCGGGCGGTGATCACGGCGCTGGGCGCGACGGGGGGCTTCGATCCCGATCCCGACGGCGCCATCGGCCGCGCCGTGCGGCAGGCGGCGCAGGCCGCCAGCCGCCAGCTGGGCGAGGAACGCCCGCCGCCGGCGCGGCCGTCGACACCGGCTTGACCGGGGCGGCGCCCGGACTGCGCCGTGCATCAGGGCCGCCCGGCGCGCTCCGCCGCGCTCACCACCGCGCCGGCGGCGCCCGCTCAGGCGGATGGCGCCGCCTGCCGGCTGTGCACGCCCAGATCCTTGCGCGGATCGAAGCCCGCGGTCGCGCGCGCCAGTTGCTCATAGGCCGCACGCGCGGCCGAGCTGTCGGCCGGTGGCGCCGCGATGGCCAGCACCAGGTACAGGTCGCCGCCGAGGCCGCGGCCCTTGAGCCGCAGCTTCATGCCGGTGCGGGCGCCGGGCGGCACCCGCACCTGGCCCGTGCCGCCACCGGGCAGGGGCACTTCCACCTCGGCACCGAGGGCCGCCTCGGACGGCGTGACGGGCAGGTCCATCGCCAGATCCCGCCCCTCCACGCGGTAGAGCGGATGCGGCGCGATGCGCACGTCCAGGTACAGGTCGCCCGCCGGCGCGCCGCCGATGCCGGGCAGGCCCTGGCCGGCCAGCCGGATCTGCTGGCCGGGCCGCACGCCCGGCGGCACACGCACCTGCAGCGTGCGTGTGACCGGCTGCGGCAGGCCGCGCGCGTCCCGCTCGAGGGTGCGCAGCTGCAGTTCCCACTCGCCGCCGGACAGCGCGAATTCCAGCGGAATCTCGATGGCGGAATGCCGGTCCTCGCCCGCCTGGCGGCCCGGCCGGCGGCCGGCCGCGGCGGCGTCACCGAACAGGCCGGAGAAGATGTCCTCCAGGTCCGGCGGCATGGTGCCTGCGCCTGCGTCCCCGCTGGCCTGGCGGAAGAAGCTGAAGCCGTCGTCCCAGCCGGGCGGCGGCGCGAAGCCGGCGCCCGTGCCGCCGGTCGCGCGGCCCTGGCGGATGCGCTCGGCCAGCGCGTCGTACTCGGCGCGCCTGGTGGCGTCGCCGAGCACCTCGTGGGCTTCGTTGATGTCGCGCATGCGCGATTGGGCGTCGGCTTCCTTGCTGACGTCCGGGTGGTACTTGCGGGCCAGGCGGCGGTAGGCCTTGCGGATCTCGTCCGCCGAGGCATCGCGCGCCACGCCCAGGGTGTCGTAGTGGTTCTTGAGTGCGTCCATGGCCTTCGTTGCTGCAATGCGTGGAGGGCCGGCCGCGCGGGGTGCGGCCGGGCCGGCCTCACCGGGGCGCCTGCCCAGGCGGCCGCCACGAATGCATGGACGAAAGGTCTTGCAGCAGGCGGCTGCCGCGCAGGAAGGCGCCAGTGAGGCGATGCGGGCAATTGCAGTCCCGCCCGGCGTTTTGCAAGGGCGGCGGCGCGGACACGGGCGTCTGGCGCCAGCCGGTCTTCGAAGGCCCGGACCCCGGGGTCAGGCCGCCTGGACCTGGTTGCGCCCCAGCGTCTTGGCGCAGTAGAGGCGCTGGTCGGCCGTCTTGAGCGTGGCCTGGACATCCTCGTCCGGCCCGGCCTGCCATTCGGCCACGCCGGCCGACACCGTCATGGGCTGCTCGTGCGGCGGCTGGGCCTCGGCCACCCGGCGGCGCAGGGCCTCGGCCCGGGCGGTGGCCTCGGCCAGGTCGGTGTCGGGCAGCAGCAGGGCGAATTCCTCGCCGCCGATGCGGCAGGCCACGTCGCCCATCCCGACGCTGTCGCCGATCAGGCCGGCCAGGTGGCGCAGGTAGGCGTCGCCCACGTCGTGGCCGTGGGTGTCGTTGATCCGCTTGAAATGGTCGATGTCCAGCACCACGACCGAAAAGGGCGCGCGCTGCTCGGCCAGCAGGGTCAGGCTGAGGTCGAAGCGCCGCCGGTTGCCCAGGCCGGTGAGCGGGTCGGTGGCGGCGTCCTTCTCCAGCCGCTCCAGATTGCCGTTGAAGACGCCCAGGCCGAGCAGCATGGCCCGCTTGAGCTGGGCGGCCTCGAAGTACCACGACGACACCGCCCGCAAAGCCCGGTCGGTGCCGCCGGGCCGGTAGCCGGCCGCGCTGGCGGCCAGGGCGTTGAGCGGCTGGGCGATGCGCAGGGCGAACATCCACACGAGCACCAGCGCCGCCAGGCTCAGCGGCAGCGTGAGGCCCAGCACCTGCGCCATCAGGCTGCCCAATGGCTTCAGCGTGGCCGCGAGCGGGCGCTGGGCCACGATGCCCCAGCCAGGCGTCGGCGCGGATGCGAAGCCCGCCACCATCTCCAGGCCACGGCTGTTGATCAGCACCTCGCTGCCGGAGGCGGCATGCGCCAGCCTGTCCACCGCGGTGTTCGCGGAGGCGAGGGTGCCGACGCGATCGGGATCGGGGTGGTACAGCAGACGGCGCTGGGCATCGACGACGTAGAGGTAGGAGCCGTCCCGGTGGTAGTGCGTGCCCAGCAACTGGTGCAGCACGCTTTTCTGTTTGAGATAGATCGTGCCGGCGATGGCGCCGAGCTGCCGCCCGTCCGCCGCCACCACCGGATGCGACACGAAGACCAGCAGGTTGCCGCTGGCGGGCAGGTAAGGCGGGCTGATGTAGGGCCGGCCGGCCTCGATGACGCGCAGCAGGTTCTGGTCCCGCAACGCCACGCCCTGCATGGGGGAAGAGGCCGGTGACGTGGCCCGGATCAGCCCGTCGTTGTCCACGATCAGCACGGAGTTGAAGCTGTCCGTCTGCAGGTGCAGCCGCCGCACTTCGCTGCGCAGCACCTCGGCCTGCCCGAAGTCGCTGGCGGCGATCTGCGCCGAATAGGCCAGCTGCTGCAGCGCGCCCTTGAAGAATCCGTCCACCGTGTTGGCCAGCTTGGCGGCGTAGGCCAGGTTGTCGTCGAGCGATTGGGCGATCAGCTGCTGGCGCTGCACCTTGTAGCTGGCCAGCACCGTGGCCACCATGGTGATGATGGCGCTCGACGTGGTGAGCGCGATGATCAGGTGCCGGAGCTTGAGCACCGAATGCCAGGGGCGGCGGGCTTGGTTCATGCGTGCAGAGGGGCCTGACGCTTGGCAGGGGCGGGGCCCGTGCGTGCGCAAAGACAGGGGGATGGGATGGCGCCGCCCCTGCCAGCACGCCGGCCGGCTCTGCAGCGTCGCACGGGTGAGGTGGCGGCGGCCGGCGCCGTCATGACGAACGGCGCCGGTTGCTCGAATTAGTTAGCAATTGTTACCCAACTCGCAACACCTGGCGTGGGCCGGCGCACCGGTCAGGCCAGCGCGGCCACCGAACCGTCAGCCGCGCGCAACGCCCGCACGGTCCACCGGCCGCCATCCTGCCGCTCGAAGCGCAGGGGCTGCGCATTGCCCAGGACCGCCGCATCCACCGGCACGCCCAGCAGGGCGGCCAGCACGTACAGGGTGCCGCCATGGGCGACGACCAGCACCGGCGCCGGCTCGCGCAGGGCGGCGTCGAGGGCGGCACGCTTGCGGTCGACGAACTGGGGCAGGGTCTCGCCGCCCTCGGGCGCACAGGCCCAGTCGATGTCGATGGAGGACGTGCCGACCAGGCATCCAAAGTGGCGCTCGCGCAGCACCTCGCGAGCCACGGGCGTGAGCCTGTGCGGTGCAGCCACCGTGTGGGCGGTGTCGAAGGCCCGGCGGGCGTCGCTGCACACGATGGTGCGGATGGGCTCCCGTGCCAGCACGCCCGCCGCCAGCGCCGCCTGTTCCAGGCCCAGCGGCGACAGCGGCTCGTCGTAGGACTGGTAGATGCGCAGCGCGTTGCGCGGCGTCTGGCCGTGGCGCAGGAAGTAGAAGTGGTCGGTCGCCGGCGACAGCGGCTGGGCCGCCGCGAGCGCGATGAGCTGGTCGAGTCCGCGGGCGTGGCCGGTGAGTTGGGGTGGGGCAGCGCTGGTCATGAGGTGCAGGCGGGGCCGCGTAGAGGGGGGAAGGGCCGGCTGCGCAGCCCAGGAGTCGGGTTCAGAAGGCTCGTTCACACCCTTCTCAGAACTTGGGAATGCGCAGCGTCTTGCTGATCATCAAGGTACCCGAGATGGCATACAGCAGTGTGAACGCATGCAACTCCCAGGGCCCGAGCATCCAGCTGCCGCCCCACAGCGCATCGCCCAGCCGCGCCTGCCACGCCGCCAGCGCCAGCAGGCCGACCAGCACCACGCTGGTGGGAATGGGCGTGCCCTCGAAGTAGCGCACCTTGTCGCCGCCCTCGGACAGCGCCTCGGCCGTGACGTTGTAGCGCGCCAGGCGGCTGACGCCGCAGCAGACGAAGTACAGCAGCAGCACCGCGTCCCACCCGCCGCGCATGCCCGCGGCCCAGCCCAGCGCCGCGGGCGCCACGCCGAAGGAGATGACGTCGGCCAGCGAATCCAGCTCCCGGCCCAGGGCCGAATGGGTCTGGCGCCAGCGGGCGATGCGGCCGTCGAAGATGTCGAGCACGAAGGCCGCGGGCGCCAGCACCGCCGCGGCATAGAAATGCCGGATGTCGCCGCTGGCCACATAGGCCATGGCCAGCAGGACCAGCCCGACGCCGCAGGCCGCGTTGCCGAGGGTGAAGAAGTCCGCGAGGTGGAAGCCGCGGATCATCGAGAAATGCCGCTGCATCGGGCGGGAAGACGAGAGGGGGGCGGACATGGGCCAGCGCTCCTTGGGCAGGAAAGACGGCCCGACGCTAACCCAGCGGCACGGCGGACGCTGTAGTCTGCAAGGCTGTCTGCAGGGCGCCCGCGGCGGTGCGATCAGCCGGCAGCCAGCCGCGCGAAGCGGGTCAGCAGGCTGGCGGCTTCGGGCGTGGGCGCCACCGTGCCGGCCACGGCTGCCGCGTCGGGCAGCCCGTCCGCATGCGCCTCGACGTAGCCGCGCATGGCCGCGGCATCGAACTCCGGATGGAACTGCACGCCCCAGGCGCAGCGGCCGATGCGGAAGGCGTGGTGCGGTTCGTGGGCATTGGCCGCCAGGCCGACGGCACCGTCCGGCAGGCGCAGGGCGCTCTGGCGATGGATGACGTTGACCGGGAAGCGGCGCGGCAGGCCGGCGAACAGCGGGTCGTCGGCCGCGGCGTCGGCCAGGGTCAGGGCCACAGTGCCGATTTCCAGGCCGCCCGGATGAAAGTCCACCTCGCCGCCCATCGCATGGGCCAGCAGCTGATGGCCGTAGCAGATGCCGAGCACCGGCAGGCCCGCGCCCACGCAATCGGCCAGCCAGGCCGCGGTGCGCTCGCTCCAGTCGGCGCGGTGGGACACCATCTCGTGCGAACCGGTGATGACCACGCCACGCAGGCTGGACGCTTCGGGCAGCGCGTCGCCCTTGCGGGGATCGACGAGCTGGATCGGCTGCGCGTCGGCGCCGAGGCCGCGTGCGACCCAGTCCTCGAAATCGCCGTGCGCGGCGCGCAGCGCGTCCAGCGTGCCGCCGGTCTTGACGATCAGAAGAGGGCGCCGTGACGGAGTGGACGTGGGCGGAGAGGAGGGAAGGGAAGAAACGGCAGAGGCAGAACGCATCTGCCGATCATGCCGCAGGGGATCGGCGGGCGCCGACCGAGAGGAAGGCGCAGTCGGTGCGCCGGCCCGGCAAGGCGGCCGGGCCCTGCCTTGCGTCAGCGCAGACCGAAGAAGGAGAGCACGGCCGCGATGACGACGACCAGACCGACGACGTAGATGATGGTGTTCATGGAAGACTCCTCAGTTGCGATCGCTGCAGTGTGGGGGGGCGGCGGCCGCCCGCGCCGTCGGACGGACCAGGGCCGCGCTGTAGGAAGCCCGTCCTGGCAGTGAGGGCAAAGGGGCCGTCCGGACCGCCTCAGCGGCACTGGCGATGGCCGGCAGCCGCCGCTTCAGCGCCGGGGCGGCAGGGCGTTCGCCAAGGCGGCCGCGACACGCTCCAGCGCCGCATCGCGCGCGGCGCCTCCGCCGGACGGACGCAAGGCGCCCGCCGCGTGCCAGTCGGCATGCGCACGGGCCGGCCGCGTGGCCAGGATCGCGGCGCGCAAGGCGCGGGCGCGCGCCTCGTCCACCTGGGCGTTCGCGACCGGGGCCTGCGGCGACCCGGCAGCACCCACGGCGCCGTGGCCCCGCTGCTCCAGCGTCTGCACCAGGGCGAACTGCCGCTCGGCCACGAGGTAGAGCACTGCATCCTCCACCGTCAGCGCCTGCAGCCCGCGGGCCCGGTCCGCCAGCCGGCGGCCCAGCGGACCCAGGCCCTGGGCCAGGGCGCCCCCCAGCGTGCCGCCGAGCAGGGCGCCCGCGCCCAGCGACAGGCCGCCCACCGCGAGGTCGGCCGCGGCGCCGATGGCCGCCCCCACGGCCGCGCCCTGGCCCAGCCGCAGGCCGGCCTGGCGCAGCAGTTCGGGATTGAACAGGTTGAGGCCGTCGGCGCCCGCCAGCGGCGGCAAGGGCGCCTCGGCCGCATCGCCGGCGCGGAAGCCGAAGCGCCGCAGCAGCGCGGCCGTGCCGGCGTCCACGTCCTCGGCCAGCAGGCCGCGCAGGGCCTGCACCTCGGCGCTGCGCCGCTGCGGGTCCGCCAGGTGGTCCACCGGCACGCTGCGCCGCAGCGCCGCCGCCGACAGCAGCGTCGCCGCGATGTCGCGGCAGGCGGCGTCGCGGCGGGCATCGGCCTCCGCCTCCAGGTGCGAGGCCACGGCACGCAGCGCGGTGCGGCGCTCGGGCAGAAGCGTGCCGAGGTCCTGGTAGAGATCGCGCTCCGCGCCGGTGAAGGGCGCCGCCGCGTCGAAGCGCACCACCGCATGCAGGCCGGCGTCGGCCAGCATGGCGCGCCATTGCGCCTCGCGGCTCTCGCCATGGGCGATGAAGTTGAGCACCGGCAGAACCGGCCGGGCACAGGCGCCCAGCAGTTCGACCTCGTCGCGGTACTTGGGCAGCACCGGCGCCCGGCTGTCGATCACGAGGAAGGCGGCGTCGGCCTCCAGCAGGATGCGCAGCACCTTGGCCTCCTGCTCGAAGACGCCGCGGGCCTCCGGCCCCTGCAGGAAATGCCGCACGCGCGCGGGCCGGCTGTCGCCGGGCAGCGCCTGCACGTGGGCGAGCAGGGTGACGGCATCCTCCAGGCCCGGCGTGTCGAAGAAGCGCACGGCCGGCTCGCCGTCGATGCGCAGGTCCACCTGCTCGACGTGGCGCGTGGTACCGGGACGGTCGGAGACCTCGCCGAAATCGGCGCGGCGCGTGAGCGTGCGCAACAGCGAGGTCTTGCCGGCGTTGGTGTGGCCGACGACGGCGATGCGCAGGGGCGTGGGCGCGGCCGTCATGGTCGACGTGCGGTGTCGGCCGCGGAGAAGGTGGTGTCGGCCCGCCCGTTCGCGGCCAGCGCGTCCGACAGGTCGTCGTGGCAAGGCACGACGGCGCCGAGGCCCGTGTCGTGCAGCCAGCGTGCCCACCGCGCGCGCTCGGCGGCGGTGGCCGTGTCGTGCCCGGCCAGCCACAAATGCAGGCCGCCAGCCAGCGGCAGCAGTTCGCGCAGCAGGCGTTCGGTGCCACGGTCCGGGCTGGCGCCAGCCTGGCAGGCGACGACGAGCTGCCGCGGCTGCCGCGCCGCGATCTGCCCGACGGCGGCGGCCCGGCTGGCCGCCCCGCCGTCGCTGGCCAGCACACCCAGGTCCGCCGGAAGGCCGGCCGGCGGCCAGGGCGTTGCGGGGTCGAGCTCGAAGCCGAGCAGCACCGGCCCGCCCTCGGCCCCAACCGCGGCAGCCGGCAGGGCGCCCGCAGCAGGGGCGCCATCGGCATCCACCACCTGTGCGGGGGCCAGTGCATCGATGCGGGCCTGCACCTGGCGGTAGGCGGCGTCGCCGAAGTCCGGCTGCAGGCGATGCCGCCGCAGCCGCCAGACCAGGACGCAGGCCAGCGCGCAGAGCAGGCGCGGCAGCAGCCCATACACCACCACGCAGCCGACCAGCCACCAGGCGAGCACCGCCTGGCCGGCCGCATCGGGGCCGGCGGACGGGTCGCCCGCGGCGCGCACCAGTGCCGCATCGGGCACGGGAAATCCAAGCTGGCCCGGCAGCCAGGCGAGGGCGTGGACGGCACTGGCGAAGCGGGTGGGGTCGAGCAGCGTGGTCTCCCAGCCCAGCGTGTAGCGGCGGAAGGCGAGGGCCGCCAGAAGGCCGGCCAGTGCGGCGGCGAAGCCGATCACCCACAGCGCGTGGCTGGCGAATCCGAGTACCCAGGGCAGCAGCCGGGCCCGCTCCAGCAGGCGCACGCCGGCCTCCAGCAAGGCGGCGCCTTCCCGCCCGCGGCCGAGCGCCGCGCGGGCCGTCAGCCCCAGCCACAGCCGCCCCGCGAGCGCGCCGCCGCGGCGGTCCCCCGGCAGCAGCAGCGCCAGCAGCCAGAACAGCAGCGTCGCCAGGTGCAGCCCGAGCAGTCCGGCCAGGGCGGCGAACACATTGATGCGGCGCGCCTGCGCGTCCACCACCGTGCCGGCCAGGCCCAGGCCCGTGAGCACCATCAGCGCTGCCAGCGCCATCAGCACCAGCGGCGCCAGGTCACGCGCCCGGGCCAGCCGCTGCGCCAGGCCCAGGCGCTCACCCAGCAGCCGGGCGCGCTGGACCAGCGGCGCCGGTGCGGGCTCGGCGCTGCGCGCCACCTGGCGCAGGATGGACTGGTCTTCCAGCGGACCAGCGGACTCGATCAGCCGGATGGCTTCGGTCACCGTCGCGTCGTCGAGGGGGAGGTTGGGCAGCGGGAAAGCTCCAGGTTCGCCGTGGCGGCCGCGGGGCGCTCGCTGCCCATGGCCTTGTAAGAAACACCCTGGCCGGCATCGCGATAGCGTTGCGGCGGGGCCGGGGAATTATGCCGACGACGTCCAGCAAGGCGCCGGCTGCTTGGCCCGACCTGCCGCAGGCAGCGTCTGACCCAGGGCTGACCGTTCGTTTGCACCACCGGCACCCCGCTGATAGCCTCCCGCGCCATGCGAATCCTGCTGGTCGAAGACGATGGCGTCCTGAGTGGCGTGATGCAACGCAGCCTGGGCGATGCCGGCCATGCCGTGCAGCTGGCCGCCACGGTGGAAGACGCGGACACGCAATGGTCCGGCGGCGGCTTCGATGCCGTGCTGCTCGACCTGAACCTGCCCGAAACCGCACGCCCGGACAGCGGCCTCGGCAGCGGCCTGCTGGCCCTGCGCCGCGCCCGCGCCCGGGGCGACCGCACGCCGGTGATGGTGCTCACGGCCCGCAACCGCACCGAGGAGCGCGTGATCGGCCTGGATTCCGGCGCCGACGACTACCTGGGCAAGCCCTTCGATCCAGGTGAGCTCGAGGCCCGCTTGCGCGCCCTGGTGCGCCGCGCGGAAGGTGCCAAAGACGTCGTTGCCGTCGGTCGCCTGCAGCTGGACCGCCGGGCCCGGCGCTTCCGCGTCGCCGGCGAGCCGCTGGACCTGCCCGCGCGCGAATTCGGCCTGCTCTGGGCCCTGATGAGCCCGCCCGGCCAGGTGCTGGCCAAGCGCGAGCTGGCCCGCAAGCTGGCGGAGGAGGCCGACGGCCCCCTGAGCGACAACGCGCTCGAAGCCTTCGTCTCCCGCCTGCGCAAGCGGCTGGTGGACAGCGGCGTCGGCGTGCGCACCCTGCGCGGCATCGGCTACCGGCTGGAGGCCGACGCGGCCTGAGCAGCGCCCGCGCACGGCGCGATCCGAACGAAAAAAGCGGCCCGAGGGCCGCTTTCGTTCTGGCGGGGCGGTTGCCCCGGCCAGCGATCAGCGCTTGCTGTCGTCCTTGATCTGCGGCAGCTCCGTGCCCTCGGGCTTCGCCAGCAGGCCGGCCTGCACATAGGTGGCCAGCTTGGCGCGGGTGTCGACGATGTCGAGGTTGCGCATCGTCAGCTGGCCGATGCGGTCGGCGGGCGAGAAGGGCGCGTCTTCCACCTTTTCCATCGACAGGCGCTCGGGCGCGTAGGTCAGGTTGGCCGACTCGGTGTTCAGGATCGAGTAGTCGTTGCCGCGGCGCAATTCCAGCGTCACCTCGCCGGTGATGGCGCGGGCCACCCAGCGCTGGGCGGTCTCGCGCAGCATGATGGCCTGCGGGTCGAACCAGCGGCCCTGGTAGAGCAGGCGGCCCAGCTTGAGGCCGTTGACGCGGTACTGCTCGATGGTGTCCTCGTTGTGGATGCCGGTCACCAGCCGTTCGTAGGCGATGTGCAGCAGCGCCATGCCGGGGGCTTCATAGATGCCGCGGCTCTTGGCTTCGATGATGCGGTTCTCGATCTGGTCGCTCATGCCCAGGCCGTGGCGGCCGCCGATGCGGTTGGCCTCTTCCATCAGGGCCACCAGGTCGTCGTAGCTCTTGCCGTTGAGGGCGACCGGGCGGCCTTCCTCGAAGCGCACGCGCACCTCTTCGGCCTTGACCTCGACCTCGGGCTTCCAGAAGGCCACGCCCATGATCGGGTTGACGATGCGGATGCCGCTGGACAGCAGTTCCAGGTCTTTCGCCTCGTGCGTGGCGCCGAGCATGTTGGAGTCGGTGCTGTAGGCCTTCTCGACCGACATCTTGTAGTCGAAGCCGTTGGCGATCAGGAACTCGCTCATCTCCTTGCGGCCGCCCAGCTCGTCGATGAAGGTCTGGTCCAGCCAGGGCTTGTAGATCTTCAGGCCCGGGTTGGTCAGCAGGCCGTAGCGGTAGAAGCGCTCGATGTCGTTGCCCTTGAAGGTCGAGCCGTCGCCCCAGATGTTGACCTCGTCCTCCTTCATTGCGGCCACCAGCATCGTGCCGGTCACGGCGCGGCCGAGCGGGGTGGTGTTGAAGTAGGTGACGCCGCCGGTGGAGATGTGGAAGGCGTTGGCCTGCAGGGCGGCGATGCCCTCGGCCACCAGCTGCTGGCGGCAGTCCACCAGGCGGGCCTTCTCCGCGCCATAGGCCATGGCCTTGCGCGGGATCTCGTCATAGTCGGGCTCGTCGGGCTGGCCCAGGTTGGCGGTGTAGGCGTAGGGCTGGGCGCCCTTCTTCTTCATCCACAGCAGGGCGGCGCTGGTGTCCAGGCCGCCGGAGAAGGCGATGCCGACCTTCTGGCCGGTGGGGAGGGATTGCAGGATGGTGCTCATGTGCGTCGGAAGAAAGCGTCTTTTGGCGATGGCGGTGGCGGTCCGCAGCGCGAACCCGCGATTGGACCATAGGGCAGGGCGGGGCAGGTGCGGTCAGTGCGGCAGCACCAGCCGGCAGCTGTCGCCGCCGGCCTCGCGCCACACGCGCACCGCCGACACGGGCAGTTGCCGGGCGCGCAGCGCGGTGGCGATGTAGGCGCAGAGGTTCTCCAGCGTCGGCGTGCCCAGGCCGGGCACCTCGTCGAGCAGGTGGTGGTCGAGCGTCCCGCGCACGGCCTCGATCTCGGCGCGCAGCACTGCCAGGTCGACCACCATGCCGCTGGTGGCGTCGCGCCTTCCGCGCACGCTGACCTCGCCGTGGTAGGTGTGGCCGTGCACGCGCAGGCTGCCCGCCGTCTCGTGGGCGCGCCGCAGCGTGTGGGCGGCGTCGAAGAAGAAGCGCTGCGACAGCTCGAATTCGAAGTCCATGGCGGCGCTCACCGGATGCCGATGACCTTGTGCGTCTGCGTGCTCAGGCGCCATAGCGGGCGCGCCAGGCAGAGGTCGATGCATTCGCGGGTGTGGGTGTCGCGCCGCGGGTCGTCCAGCGGCTGCAGGTAGCGGCGGCCGAAGTCCAGCGACTCCAGCTCGGCCAGGTCGATGCCGGCCTGGGGCCACACCAGCTTGAGTTCGTCCCCGCGGCGCTGCACCAGCGGGTTGCCGGCCTTGGGGCTGACGCAGACCCAGTCGATGCCGGCCGGAGCGGGCAGGGTGCCGTTGGTCTCGACGGCAATGGCGAAGCCCTGGGCATGGAGCGCCGCGACAAGGGCGTCGTCCACCTGCAGCAGCGGCTCGCCGCCGGTCAGCACCACGAAGCGGTGGTCGTGGGCCGGCGCGGGCCAGCAGGCGGCGATCCGGTCGGCCAGCAACTCGGCGGTGGCGAACTTGCCGCCCAGCGTGCCGTCGGTGCCCACGAAGTCGGTGTCGCAGAAGCGGCACTGGGCGGTGGCGCGGTCCTCCTCGCGGCCGGACCACAGGTTGCAGCCGGCGAAGCGGCAGAAGACGGCCGGGCGCCCGGCCTGGGCGCCCTCGCCCTGGAGGGTGTAGAAGATTTCCTTGACGGCGTAAGCCATGGGACAGCGCGGGGAAAAAAGCCGGCGATTGTCGCAGGCGGGGCGCCTCCAGCGCCCGCGGGCCGCGCTTCAGCCGGCGGGGGCTTCGGCCGTCGCCTCGGCTTCGTCGCCGAAATCCTCGCCCAGGAAGCCGCCGCTCTGGTGCGTCCACAGCCGGGCGTACAGGCCACCGCGGGCCAGCAATTCGCGGTGGGTGCCTTCCTCCACCACGTGGCCGGCGTCGAGCACGATCAGCCGATCCATCGCGGCGATGGTCGACAGGCGGTGGGCGATGGCGATCACCGTCTTGCCTTCCATCAGCCGGTTCAGGCTCTGCTGGATGGCGGCCTCGACCTCGGAGTCGAGCGCGCTGGTGGCTTCGTCCAGCAGCAGGATGGGCGCGTTCTTGAGCATCACCCGCGCGATGGCGATGCGCTGGCGCTGTCCGCCGCTCAGCTTGACACCGCGCTCGCCCACGTGCGCCGCCAGGCCGTGGCGGCCCTGCGGATCGGTGAGCGTGTCGACGAAGCTGGAGGCCTCGGCCCGCTCGGCGGCGGCGCGCACCTCGGCCTCGGTGGCATCGGGCCGACCGTAGGCGATGTTGTCGAACAGCGAGCGGTGCAGCAGGCTGGTGTCCTGCGTCACCATGCCGATGTGGGCCCGCAGCGAATCCTGGGTCACATGGGCGATGTCCTGGCCGTCGATCAGCACGCGGCCGCCTTCCAGGTCGTGGAAGCGCAGCAGCAGGTTCACCAGCGTGGACTTGCCGGCGCCGGAGCGGCCGACCAGGCCGATCTTCTCGCCGGGCTTCACGGTGAGGTTCAGGCCGTCGATCACCATGCGGCCCTGCGCCGCGGGCGCGGGCGCGCCGGGCAGCAGGGGCGGGCGGTAGCCGAAGGACACGTCGTCGAAGCGCACCTCGCCGCGCGTGACCACCAGCGGCTTCGCATCGGCCGCATCCACCACCGTGCGCGGCCGGCTCAGCGTGTTGATGCCGTCCTGCACCGTGCCCACGGCCTCGAACAGGCTGGTGGTCTCCCACATGATCCAGTGCGACATGCCCTGCAGCCGCAGCGCCATGGCGGTGGCGGCGGCCACGGCGCCGATGCCCACCTCGCCGCGGCTCCACATCCACAGCGCCACGCCGCCCATGCCGCCCACCAGCAGCATCGACAGGGCATGGTTGACGATCTCGAAGGCGCTCACCAGGCGCATCTGGCTGTAGCCGGTCTTGACGAAATCCTGCATGGCCGCGCGGGCGAACTGCGCCTCGCGCCGGGTGTGCGAGAACAGCTTGACGGTGGCGATGTTGGTGTAGGCGTCGGTGATGCGCCCGACCATGGCCGAGCGCGCGTCCGCCTGGGCCTTGCCGATGCGGCCCAGCCGGGGCACGAAGTACGCCATGGCCATCAGGTAGAGCACCAGCCACACGACGAAGGGCCAGATCAGCCCGCCGGCGAACACGCCGGCCAGCACCACGATGGTGGCGACGTAGGTGGCCATGGTCACGAGCACGTCGGCCATCACGAACAGCGTGTCGCGCACGGCGAGCGCGGTCTGCATCACCTTGGTCGTGATGCGGCCGGCGAATTCGTCCTGGTAGAAGGACATGCTCTGGCCCAGCATCAGCCGGTGGAAGTTCCAGCGCAGCCGCATCGGCAGGTTGATGGCCAGCACTTGGTGCTTGACGATGGTCTGCAAGGCCACGACGACGATGCTGGCCACGAGCGCGATGGCCAGCCAGCGCAGTTCGTTGCCGCGCACGGCCCACAGCTCGGCGGGCGCCACGTTCGACAGCCAGTCCACCAGTCGGCCCAGCAGGCCGAAGAGCAGTGCCTCGAAGGCCGACATCAGGGCCGTGAGGAAGGCGAGGGCGGCCACCTTGCCGCGCACCCCGTGCGTGGTGAACCACAGGAAGGCGAAGAAGCCCTTCGGCGGAGGCACCGGCTCGGCGCTGGGGTAGGCAGGCAGCAGTTTTTCGAAGAAACGGAAGAACAAGCGCGAGGTCTCCTGGGACGAGGCCCGGCACTGTAACGGCGCAGCGGCGACGGCACGATGAACAGGGCTTTGCGGGGGACGCGGGCAAAAAGAAGGGGCGCCCCTGCAGGGCGCCCCTCGTGTGCCGGTGATCGTCCGCGGGGAATGGCGTCAGGATCGGCAGGCCTGCTGGCTTCGCGTCGGGCATCCCCTTCGCAATGCACGGAAGACTGCGCCTGTGTCGCCGATCCCGTTTCCCGCGGGGTGCTCGACCTGGCACGACTGCAAGTTGCGCCCGGCAGCGGGACGGACCTGTAGGACGTGTGCGCTTCAGCGGCGGCGCCCGCGGCGCTCAGCGTGTCGGCGAGGGCGGCGGCGCTGCAGGCGGACGGCCCGTGCGGCCTTCTTCGGCTGGCGCCAGGGCCGCCACGAGAAAGTCGATGAAGCTGCGCAGCGCCGGCGCCATGTGCTGCCGGCTCGCGTACACGGCGAACAGCGTCGTGGCGGGGCCCCGCCATTCGGGCACCAGCTCTACCAGCCGGCCCTGCGCCAAGTCGTCGTCGACCAGCCAGGCCGGCAGGTAAGCGATGCCCAGGCCGGCATGCACCGCATGGCGGGTAAGGTGGGTGTCGTCCGAGCGCATGACGGGCGTTAGCCGCAGCGTGGTCTGGCGACCGTCCGCGGCACGCAGCACCCGGCCTTCCAGCTGCACGTAGCTGGGCACGATGGCGCCGAGGCCCGCCAGGTCCTCGGGCTGCGCGGGCGTGCCGCTGGCGGCCAGGTAACCCGGCGCGGCGACGATGTGGAAGTCGACCGTGCACAGCGGCCGGGCGATGAGGGCCGCTGCCGGCTCGCGCGTGGCGCGCAGCGCCAGGTCGAAGCCGTCGGCCACTAGGTCGACGCGGCGGTTGGCCAGATGCAGGTCGACCAGCACCTCGGGGCAGCGCGCGTGGTAGTCGGCCAGCAGCCCGGCCATGCGCGGCGTGCCGAACCACACCGGGGCGCTCACCTTCAACCGGCCGCGTGGTGTGGCATCCGCATCGGCCACCAGCGCGGCCTCGGCGCTGTCGAGCAGGTCGAGGGCGTGGCTGCTCTGCTCGTACCAGCTGCGGCCGGCGTCGGTCAGGCTCAGGTGCCGGCTCGAGCGGTGCAGCAGCCGCGTGCCCAGGCTGCGCTCCAGTTGGGCGATGTGCCGGCTGGCCATGGGGGCGGAAATGCCCATGGCCTCGGCCGCGCGGGCGAAGCTGCCCGATTCGACGACCCCGCGGAACAGGCGAAGGCTGGTGAGACGGTCCATAACTGAATTGCACAGAATGAAACTGAGCATTGAATGTACGGCCATCGATTGCGGCGTATGAAAGGTCTAAAGTCCTTTCCAACACGATTCAGGAGATTCCTGCCATGTCCACGCCCCACAGCCTGCGCCTGCCCACCTATTTCATCTCCCACGGCGGTGGCCCCTGGCCCTGGATGAAGGCCGAGATGGGCAACACCTATGCCCGCCTGGAAGCGGCGCTGGCCGACATGCCGCGCCAGATCGGCCGCAAGCCGCGCGCCATCCTGATGGTCTCGGCCCACTGGGAGCGGCCGCGCTTCACGGTGCAGGCGAATCCGCATCCGTCCATGGTCTACGACTACGGCGGCTTTCCGGCCCACACCTACCAGGTGCGCTACGACGCCCCCGGCGACCCGGCGCTGGCCGCGCGCGTGCAGGCACTGATCGAGGCGGCCGGCCTGCCGGCGAGCATCGACGCCGAACGCGGCTACGACCACGGCATGTTCTCGCCCATGAAGGCCATCTACCCCGAGGCGGACGTGCCGGTGGTCCAGCTCTCGCTGCGCCAGGGCCTGGACCCGGCCGAGCACCTGGCGCTGGGCCGCGCGCTGGCACCGCTGCGGGACGAGGACGTGCTCATCGTCGCCAGCGGGCTGAGCTACCACAACCTGCGCGCCTTCGGGCCCCAGGCGCAGGCGCCCTCGCGGGCCTTCGACGACTGGCTGGGGCGGACGCTGGCCCAGGACGATCCGGCCGCGCGCGCGCAGGGCCTGATCGGCTGGGAATCCGCGCCCGCCGCCCGCATCGCCC
The DNA here is from genome assembly GCF_001476815.1 of Pseudacidovorax intermedius. Taxonomy (GTDB): domain Bacteria; phylum Pseudomonadota; class Gammaproteobacteria; order Burkholderiales; family Burkholderiaceae_C; genus Xenophilus; species Xenophilus intermedius_A. The sequence goes on from NZ_LDSL01000030.1 coordinate 21,376, forward strand.
ATCCGCGCGAGGAGCACCTGATTCCGCTGATGGTGGCCGTCGGTGCCGCCGAGCAGGAGGCCGCCCACCGCGTCTACTACGAGAACGGCTTCATGGGCGGACTGACCGTCTCCAGCTACCGCTTCGGCGAGGCGCCCGGTGCGCAGTGAGCAAGAGCCCCTCTCCCCCGCGGCAGAGGGGTTGGGGAGAGGGGGCGCCCCGTAACGCGCGCTGCGCCTGAACGAACGCCGGCCCCTCTCCCCAACCCTCTCCCACAAGGGGAGAGGGAGAAACGACGCGGCGCAGCATCCGCGCCGCCGTTATGCTCCGGCGCCGATGAGCACCGACACCGACCTCCTGGCCTTTGCCGAGCGCCATCCGCGCCTCTTCGTGCTGACCGGTGCCGGTGTGAGCACCGAATCCGGCATTCCCGACTACCGCGATGCGCAGGGCCACTGGAAGCGGCCGCCGCCCGTCACCTTCCAGGCCTTCATGGGCGAGGACGCCACCCGCAAGCGCTACTGGGCCCGCAGCATGATCGGCTGGCGCACCATGGGCCAGGCGCAGCCTGGGCCGGCGCACCGTGCGCTGGCCGCGCTGGAATCGCAGGGCCGCGTCGCCTTGCTGCTGACCCAGAACGTCGACGGCCTGCACCAAGCGGCCGGCAGCCGCCACGTCATCGACCTGCATGGCCGCATCGACACCGTGCGCTGCATGGCCTGCGAGCACCGCCTGCCGCGCGCCGACTTCCAGGCCGAACTGCTGCGGCGCAACCCGGCGTGGGCCGCCCTCGACGCCCGCGCCGCCCCCGATGGCGATGCCGACCTGGAACTGCGCGACTTCTCCGGCTTCGACGTGCCGGCCTGCCCCGTCTGCGGCGGCCTGCTCAAGCCCGACGTGGTGTTCTTCGGCGAGAGCGTGCCGCGTGGCAGGGTGGATGCCGCCTACGCCGCGCTGGAGGCGGCCGACGGCATGCTGGTCGTCGGCTCGTCGCTCATGGTGTATTCGGGCTTCCGCTTCGTGCAGCGCGCCGCCGAGCGTGCGCTGCCCGTGGCGGCGCTCAACCTGGGCCGCACGCGGGCGGACGAACTGCTGTCGCTCAAGGTCGAAGCACCCATCGGCCCGGCGCTGGAGCGGCTGGCGGGGCTGCTGGTGCCGCCGGACGCCCGCGCGGCCTGATGCCAGCCGGCCGGGCCCATTCCCCCGTTTTTCCGTGCAGCGGCGGCTGAGCCCGCGCCGCCGGCCTGCGCCAGCGCGCCGGTGGCTGCGGGCGACTTTCCTTGCGCTGCCGCAAGCTTCGCGATAGCCATGGGTGCTAAAAGGCAGGCCAGCCGCGCGGACAGCCGTACGCGCGGGCCGGAGACAACACGCCATGCCCAACGCCATGTATCGCCCCACGCCGGCGGCCGGTGCCGCACTGCCGCTGGCGGCGCCCGACGCCATCCTCGCTTCGCACGCCCGCAGCGCCGAGTTCGGCCTGCGCAGCCACGAACGCGCCGACCTGCCGCCGCTGGCCCCGGCCGAGCTGGCCGAGGCCATGGCCCGCAACGCGCTGCTCTTCGACCACGCCCGGCCCGTGATGGAAACGCTCTACGCCCAGATCGCCGGCACCCAGAGCCTGGTGCTGCTCACCGGCGCCGACGGCGTGATCCTGCATGCGCTGGGCGACGACGACTTCCTGGGCCGGGCCGACCGGGTGGCGCTCAAGCCGGGCGCCGCCTGGTCCGAGCGCAGCCGCGGTACCAACGCCATCGGCACGGCGCTCGCCCTGCAGCAGGCGGTGCAAGTGCACGGCAGCCAGCACTACCTGCAGGCGAACCACTTCCTCACCTGCGCCTGCGCGCCCATCCTCGATCCGCGCGGGCAGGTGCTGGGCGCGCTCGACGTCAGCGGCGACGAGCGCCGCCGCAGCGCCCACACGCTGGCGCTGGTGCGCATGTCCTCGCAGATGGTCGAGAACCACCTGTTCGACCAGCTCTACCAGGACGCGCTGCGCCTGCGCTTCCATGCCCGGCCGGAATTCCTGGGCACGCTGATGGAAGGTCTGGCCGCCTTCACGCCCGACGGCCGCTTCCTGGCCGCCAACCGCAGCGCCCAGTTCCAGCTGGGCCTGTCGACGGCGGCGCTGGCGGCGCACACCTTCGGCTCGCTCTTCGGCGTGGCGGTGTCCCAGGTGCTGGCACACGCCCGGCAAAGCCCGGGCACGCTGCTGCGCCTGCACCTTCCGGGCGGCGCGGCGGTGTCGGCCCGGGCGGAGTCGCAGGCCCGGCCCGCGATGCTGACCGTGCCGGCCGAGGCGCCCAGTGCAACGGCCACGGCCACGGCAGCGAGCGCGCGGGCCCGCCAATCCGGCGGCCCGCGCTTCTCCGGCCTGCGCTATCTGGACACCGGCGACGCCCAGCTGGCGCAGGTGCTGGCCCGCGTCGGCAAGGTGGTCGGGCAGGACGTGCCGGTGCTCATCCTGGGCGAGACCGGCACCGGCAAGGAATGGCTGGCCCGTGCCATCCACCACGATTCGCCGCGCCGCGACGGAGCGTTCGTCGCCGTCAACTGCGCCGCCATCCCCGAGGCGCTGATCGAGTCCGAACTCTTCGGCTACGAGGAGGGCGCCTTCACCGGCGCGCGCCGCAAGGGCCACGCGGGCCGAATCCTGCAGGCCAGCGGCGGTACGCTCTTCCTCGACGAGATCGGCGACATGCCCCTGGCCATGCAGGCCCGGCTGCTGCGCGTGCTGCAGGAGCGAAGCGTGGCGCCCCTGGGCAGCGGCCGGCAGGTGCCGGTGGACCTGGCCGTGGTCTGCGCCACCCACCGCAACCTGCGCGCCATGATGGCCGAGGGTCGGTTTCGCGACGACCTCTACTGGCGGCTCAACGGCCTGGTCGCGCGCCTGCCGCCGCTGCGCGAACGCAGCGACCTGGCCGTGGTGGTGCAGCGGCTGCTGCAGACCCAGCAGTCCGAGGCCGGGCTGGCCGACGCGCCGCCGCTCGCGCCCCAGACCCTGGCCCTGCTGCGCCGCCATGCCTGGCCCGGCAACCTGCGCCAGCTGGCGAGCGTGCTGCGCACCGCGGCGCTGATGGCGCGCGGCGAGGCGCAGATCCTGCCGGAGCACCTGCCCGAGGAATTGCTGGACGACCTGCAGGCCGACGCTGCGGACGGCGCCCCGGGTGCCGTGGCGCCGCCGCCGTCGGCCACCACGACGCTGGACGCGCTGGAGCAGGCCGCGCTGGCGCAGGCCATGGCGACGCACGGCGGCAACGTCTCGGCCGTGGCGCGGGCGCTGGGCCTGTCGCGCAATGCCGTCTACCGGCGTTTGCGACGGCGCTGAGCCGACGCTTAGACCGGCCTTAAGCACGGCGTCGGCCGGGAACGCCCCCTGGCACGTTGGAATCCCATCCATGCAAGGCCCATGCTGGGCCGAGGAAGGAAGACCCCACCATGACACCCCAAGAACTGTCCATGCTCGAAGACCTGCTGCAGCGCCTGGCCGCGGTGCACGGCGTGCAGAAGGACCCGCAGGCCGACGCCCTGATCCGCGAACGCCTGGCCGGCCAGCCCGATGCCCTGTACCTGCTGACCCAGCGCACCCTGCTGCTGGAGCATGCGCTGCAGGACGCCCAGCGCCAGCTGGCCCAGCGCGCCGCCGCGCCGGCCGATCCGGGCGGAGCCGCCTTCCTGCAGCGCGGGCTGGAGCCGGGCTTCGGGCGCGACACTGCCGACCCCGTGGCCTACAACCCGGGTCGCGCGGCCTACCGCGGCGCGCCTGCCGCCTACGCGCCCGGCGCGCCGGCACCGGCGCAGGCGCCCGGCTGGCGCGAACGCCTCTTCGGCGCGGCGCCCGCGGCAGCCGCACCGGCGCCGAGCAGCGGCCCCAGCTTCCTGGGCCAGGCGGCGAGCGCGGCGGCCGGGGTCGCCGGCGGCATGTTCCTGTTCAACGGCATCGAGCACCTGCTCGGCGGCCGCGGCGCCGGCGGCGGTGGCGGCTTCCTGGGCCTGGGCGGCGGCAATGCCGGCACGCCCGAGGTGATCGAGAACGTCACCCAGAATTTCTACGAGGACAACGGCAGCGCCAGCGCGGGCGGCGGCGGAGCGAGCCAGCTGACCGACGATGCGGGCGGCGACTGGGGCGGCTTCGACGGCGGCTCCTTCGACGACGACCAGGTCGTCTGAAGATCCGGCGCCGTCCCCCCGAAACGGACTGGCGCCGCGCTGCCGGCGGGCGGCGTTCAGGCCTCTGGCGCCGCCTGCATGTGCGCCATCAGCGCACGCGCCGCGGCCTCCGGATCCTCCGCCCCGACGAAGGCCCGCACCACCGCGATGCTGCCCACGCCGCTGGCCAGCGCCTGCGGCAGCCGGTCGGCATCGATGCCGCCGATGGCCACCAGCGGATAGCCCCGCATCAGGCGCGCATAGTCGTTGAGGCGCGCCAGGCCCTGCGGGGCCGTCGCCATCTTCTTGAGCGTGGTCGGGAACACGGCGCCCAGCGCCAGGTAACTGGGGCTCACGGCATCGGCCCGCACCATCTCGGCATAGCCATGGGTGCTGACGCCCAGGCGCAGGCCGGAGGCGCGCAATTCCTGCACTTCCTGCGCCGTCAGCGCGTCCAGGTCTTCCTGGCCCAGGTGGACGCCATAGGCGCCAGCCGCGATGGCCTGCCGCCAGTGGTCGTTGATGAAGAGAAGGGCACCGGTGCCCGCGACGGCCGCGATGGCGGCATCGATCTCGCGGGCGATGGCGCTCTCATCGTCGGACTTGAATCGCAGCTGGACCGTCGGAATGCCGGCCCGGGCCGCGCGGCCGACCCATTCGGCGTCTGGCAGCACCGCGTACAGGCCCAGCGCCACGGGGCAGGGCGCGAAGGCGTCGGCGCGCGCCTGGGGCGGAAAGTCGCGCAGACCGAAGTCGGCGGGCGTGCCGGGCCAGGCACTGGCGTCGAAGCGGCCCAGGCGTCGGGTCATCGCCTGCCAGGCGCGGCCCAGGCATTCGGCATCCACCTCGATGAAGCCCAGCGCGGCGCAGGCGGCCTTGGCACCGCGGTACACCGGGTCGTCGTCGTGGAAGGGGCCGGCTTTCACCGGCGGGTGCCCGTCGAAGCGGCCTCCGTGGGCGGCCAGGATGGCGGTTTCGATCTGTTGGGCGTTCATGGATGGCTCCGTGTTCTTGTTGACGTTGGCGCCCGGCGGCAGGCACCACCGCTGCGGGCTCAGCCGCCGTTCTGGGCGTGGTGCCAGAAGGGCGTGCCCAGCACCGGCGTGCTGGGTTGCGCCGCGTCCTGCGCGCTCATCGCGCCGGCCCGGAAGGCGGCGCGTCCCGCGGCCACCGCATCGGCGAAGGCGCCGGCCATGGCCACCGGGTCCTGCGCCAGCGCCACGGCGGTGTTCAGCAGCACGCCGTCGTAGCCCCATTCCAGCACCTGGCAGGCGTGCGAGGGCAGGCCCAGGCCGGCATCGACCAGCATGGGCACCGTCAGCCGCTCGCGCAGCACCTGCATGGCATAGGGATTGACCGGCCCGCGGCCGGTGCCGATGGGCGCGGCCCAGGGCATCACGGCCTGGCAGCCGACGTCGACCAGCCGCTGGCACAGCACCAGGTCCTCGGTGCAGTAGGGCAGCACCTGGAAGCCGTCCTTGATCAGCCGCTCGGCCGCGCCCACCAGTTGCAGCGTGTCGGGCTGCAGGGTGTAGTCGTCGCCGATCAGCTCCAGCTTGATCCACGGCGTCTCGAACAGCTCGCGCGCCATGTGGGCGGTGGCGATGGCCTCCTGCACGCTGTGGCAGCCGGCGGTGTTGGGCAGCACCGGGACGTCCAGCCGGCGCAGCAGCGCCCAGAAGCCGTTGTCGGCCTTGGCGCCGCCGGGCGCCGCACTCTGCCGCCGCAACGAGGCCGTGAGCATGGCGGGCCGGGCGCGCTGCACGGCGGCCTCCAGCACGTCGGGCGAGGGATAGCGGGCGGTGCCCAGCAGCAGCCGGCTCTGGAAGCGCTGGCCGTAGAGTACCAGCGCGTCGTCGGAATCGGGGAGGGTCATGGGCGGGGTCTCCTGGCGTGGGGTTCAGCCACCGGTCACGGGGCGGATCACCTCGACCTCGTCGCCGGCCTGCAGGGCGCGGCCGGCATAGGCCGAGCGGGGCACGAAGTCGCGGTTGACGGCGGCCGCGAAGGGCGGGGCGGGGTCGAGCAGGGCGATGGCGTCGGCCAGCGTGGCGCCGGAAGGCAGCTCGCGCGGCTCGCCGTTGAGCAGGATGTTCATCATCGGGCGGGAAGGTGTTCGATACCGATCTGCAGCCGATCGGCCAGGGGCGATTCGCGCTGCTGCAGGCTCTGCAGGGCGGCGTCCAGCATGGCCGGCGCGATCATGAAGCCGTGGCGGTACAGGCCGTTGACCTGCAGCACCCGGTCGCCCAGCCAGCGCAGCGCGGGCAGGTTGTCGGGCAGGGTGGGGCGGCATTGGGCGGCGATCTCGACGATGCGCGCCTCGGCGAAGCCGCTGTGCACGGTGTAGGCGGCCGACAGCAGCTCCAGCACCGAGCGCACGCTGGGCGGGGACATGTCGTCCGATTCGATCTCGGTCGCGCCGATCACGAACAGGTGGTCCTGCTTGGGCGCGATGTAGATGGGGTAGCGCGGATGCACCAAGCGCGTGGGCCGCTGCAGCGTGACCTCCGGCGCATGGATGCGGGCGACCTCGCCGCGCACCCCGCGCACGGCCGGCCATTGCGCGTGGGCGCCCAGGCCGCGGCAGTCGACGACGCGTTCGCGCGGGCCGGGTGCCAGGTCCTCGGGGCTGCGGGCGCTGTGCCAGTGCAGGCGCACTTGCGGATGCGCCTCCAGCGCCTGCTGCAGCGCGGCCAGCAACTGGCGGTTGTCGAGCTGGCCCTCACCTGGCAGCAGCAGGCCCTGCATGAATCGGCCGGCGAGGGCGGGCTCGGCCTCGGCCAGGGCCGTCGCGTCCAGCGACTGCGGTGCCGCCAGCGAGGGCTGCTGCGCCTGGTTGCGGGCCAGCGTGCGCCCCAGGCGGCCGGCATCGGCGGCGTCCTGCCGGTGCCAGACGACCAGCGTGCCGGCCTGCTGGAAGAACACCGGCGCCGGCAGCTCGGCCAGCAGCTGCGGCCAGCGGCCGAGCGCATATTCGCCCATGCGCACCACCGACAGCGGCGCCACCGCCGACTCGGCCAGCGGCGCCAGCATGGCTGCCGCCACGCGTGCCGCGGCGCCCTGGGCGTCGGGCCCCTGCGCCTCGTGCAGTTCCACCGCGCAGCCGGCGCGCGCGAGGCCGAGCGCCATCAGCCGGCCCATCAGCCCGCCGCCCAGCACCCAGGCCTTGTCGAAGTCCATCGTCGTCGCCGTCATCGAAGCGCTCCGCGCGCTGCTGCACGCATAATTTCCGCCCCATGACCCATCCCACCCAGCGCTATGCGCGCGTGCTCACCATCGCCGGCTCCGACAGCGGCGGCGGCGCCGGCATCCAGGCCGACCTCAAGACCTTCGCCGCGCTGGGCTGCTACGGCATGAGCGCCATCACCGCCCTCACGGCCCAGAACACCTGCGGCGTCAGCGGCATCCATGGCGTGCCGCCGGCCTTCCTCAAGGCCCAGCTGCAGGCGGTGATCGAGGACATCGGCGTCGACGCCGTCAAGCTGGGCATGCTGCACGCGCCCGAGGTGGTGGAGGTTGTGGCCTGGGCCATCGACCACTACCGGCTGCCCAACGTGGTGCTGGACCCGGTGATGGTCGCCACCAGCGGCGACCGCCTGATCGCCGCCGAGACGGTCGACCGGCTGGTGGCCGAACTCTTTCCGCGGGCCGCGCTGGTCACGCCCAACCTGGACGAGGCGGCGCTGCTGGTGGGCCATGCGATCCCGGACGCGGACGCGCTGGACGGCGCGGCGGCCGAACTGCTGGCCCGGGGCGCGCGCGGCGTGCTGCTCAAGGGCGGGCATCTGCCGGGCGAGGAGGTGGTGGATCTGCTGGCCCTGGCGGGCGGCGAGCGCCACCGCTTCGCAGCCTCGCGCATCCAGAGCCGCAACCTGCACGGCACGGGCTGCACGCTGTCCTCGGCCATCGCCTGCGGCCTGGCGCTCGGCCGGCCATTGCCCGAGGCCGTCGCCCAGGCGCGCGGCTACGTGCGCGGCGCCATGCAGGCTGGCGTGACGGTCAAGGTGGGCGAAGGCCACGGCCCGCTCAACCATGGCTTCGCGCCGGTTGCGACGGTGAAGCTGCCGCTGTAGGCCGCGTCAGCCGGGCCAGCACGAAGGTCAGCGCCAGTGCAGGCAGGGCCGAGCCCCACTGCGGCGCCCAGGCCGCGCAGCCGTGATAGACGGCGATGCCGGCGATCCACAGTGCCGCGGCGCTCAGGTCCACCTGGCGGCCGGCCGGCAGCGGCACGCCGCCACCGCCGAGGCGGCCCAGGATCACGCCATACAGCGGCACGAAGACGGAACTCAGCATGAGCAGGAAGGGTTCAAGGGCATGCATCGGCAGCACCAAGGCCAGGGCCACGCAGACCAGCGCGATCAGCAGCCCCCAGCGGCGCACGCTCCAGCGCGGACGCAGGCTGTGCATGGAGACCGAGCCCGAATAGACGTCGCCGTAGGCGTTGTCCAGTTCGTCGATCAGGATCAGGCCCAGCGCCACCAGGCCGCCCTGGGCCAGCAGCAGCGCCACCACGAGCGTGGTGCCGGGCTCGACCGTGCTGGCCACCATCACGCCCAGGGCGTAGCACCAGAGGTTGGCCACCGCATAGCCGATCCACGTGCCGGTGAAGGCCCCGCCCGGCTGGCCGGGCCGGGCGCGCAGCCCGTGGCGCGCATAGTCGGCCACCAGCGGCAGCCAGGAGACGGGCATGGCGATCACCAGGTCCATGGCGCCGAACAGGCCCATGCTGCCGTCGCCCTGGCGCTGCCAGAATGCCGCGAAGCCCTGCGCCTGCAGCTTGCCGGCGAACTGCCAGGTCAGCCAGATCAGCGACAGCACCACCAGCGGCAGGCCGAAGCGGCTGACGAAGCGCCGCACCAGCGCCACCATCGAGCCCGACAGCAGTGCCAGCAGCACCGCGCCCCACAGCAGCGTGGCGGCCAGGGCGCCGCCCACCGACTCCAGCGACAGGCCGAAGGCCTGCTTCGCGATGACCTGCGTGCCCTCGCGCATGATGACCAGCTCGAAGGTGGTCCAGCCGACCAGCTGCACGATGTTGAGCACCACCGGCAGCCGCGCGAACACGCTGCCGTAGGCCGAATGCATCAGGCCCGCGCTGGCCAATCCGGTCTGGCAGCCCAGCCGCGCCGTCCAGGCCAGCAGGCCGGCGCCGACCAGCGAGCCCACGACGATGGCGACCACCGCATCGCGCGTGCCCACCGCCGGCACCAGGAAAGCGCCTACCTGCATCACCAGCAGGCCCACGCCCAGGCTGAACCACAGCGACAGGTGGTCGTGCCAGCGGAAGGCGCGGCGGGCGTCGGGCAGCGGGGTTAGCGCCTCGTTGGCGGGCGGGGTGGATGCGTCGTTCAAGGCCATGCGTCGTTGCTCCGGAGCGGTCGGGCAGGAGAAGCACCGCCGACTGCGTGGGCCGATCCGGCCCTCCGCGGGCCCGTGCGGGCCACCGGAGCTGCTTCCCTGCGCGAGGATTACCTCAGGCCGCCAGCACACGCGGTGCGTCGCGGCACCGGCCGGCCTTCATGCATCTCAAAGGATGCGTCGGCCCGGCCGAACAGGTTCAAAGGGTGTCTTCTCAGCCCGGCTTCCAGCGAAGCCCGGCACCCCTAGCGAAGGGCGGATTGTAAGAGTGGGAGCGCGGCGCGGCTTGCCGCCGGTCAACGCGGCGGCACCGCCCCCAGCAGCTCGCGCAGGCGGGTGCTGGTGGTGGTGTACTGCAGCGGCGGCACCTTGCCGTCGAACACCCGCTCGGCCACGGCCCAGGCGGCCAGCGTGGCCTCGTGGAAGGCGCTGACGATCAGCTTGCGCTTGCCGGGGTAGGTGTTGATGTCGCCGACGGCATACAGGCCCGGCTCGCGCGTCTGGAAGCGCTGGGTGTCGACCGGGATCTGCTTGCGCTCCAGTTCCAGCCCCCAGTCGGCGATGGCGCCGAGGCGGGGCGAGATGCCCTGGCAGACGACGAGTGCATCGAGCGCCAGGCGGCGCGATGCGCCGTCGGGCGTGTCGACGGTCAGCGCGCTGCCGTCAAAGGCGCTCGGCTGGCCGACGGCGATGCGGATGCCGCCTGCGTCGATGCGCTCGCGCAAGGCAGCGAGCAGCGCCTCGTCGGCGCGGAAGACGTCGCGGCGGTGCAGCAGTGTGACCTCGGCTACCACGCCCACCAGGCCCAGCGCCGCCTCCACGGCGGCGTCCTCACCGCCATGAACGACGACCGACTGGCCGGCGAAGCGGGACAGGTCCGACGGGTGATAGAAAAGGCTGCGGCCTTCGTACGCCTCGGCACCCTCGACGGCGAGCCGCTTGGGCACGAAGGCGCCGACGCCCGCGGCGATGACGACGGCCTGCGCGCGGAAGACGGTGCCGGCCGAGGTGGTGGCCAGCCAGGGGCTCGCCTCATTGCCCGGCTGCTCGCGCTGCAGCGTGTCGACCTGCTCGCCCAGGTGCATCGGCACCTGGAAAGGCGCGATCTGCGCGAGCAACGACTCCGCCAAGCCGGCGCCCGTGGTCACGGGCGTGCCGGGAATGTCGTAGATGGGTTTGTGGCCGTAGAGCTCGACGCACTGGCCGCCCGCATGGGGCAGGGCATCGACGATGCGACAGGGAATCTCGAGCAGGCCCAGCTGGAAGGCCTGGAACAGGCCGGCCGGGCCGGCGCCGATAATGAGGGCGCCGGTGTCCAGATGCGGGGACGGGCCGTTCACGCGCTCAAGCGAAGCGGCTTACTTGACCAGTTCGGCCAGCTTGTTGGGCTTGTCTTTCCACTCGTCGGCATCGGGCAGCGCGGCCTTGCGCTTGGTGATGCTCTTCCAGCCGTCGGCGCGGGCCAGTTCGGCATTGAGCTTGATGAAGGCGAGTTGCTCGGCGGGCAGGTCTTCCTCGGCGTAGATCGCGTTGGCCGGGCATTCGGGAATGCACACGGCGCAGTCGATGCACTCGTCGGGGTCGATCACCAGCATGTTCGGCCCCTCGCGGAAGCAATCCACCGGGCACACGTCGACGCAATCGGTGTACTTACAACGGATGCAGTTCTCGGAAACGACGTGGGTCATGGCTGGATGGCTGGTGAAGGAGTCGGGAAAAACCCGAGATTGTAAGGGGCGGCCCGTCAGCGTTCAGGCCGGTGCGGCACTGTCAACGGCGGCAGGGCGGGTATCACCGTCCGGCTCATCGGCCGGAACGGCGACACGTCGGTGCATCAGCGCACCAGCACGGCGGCGCAGGTTCGGTGCGATGCGGTGTCGACCAGCACCAGCGAGCCGAGCGCGCGCGAGTCGGTGAAAGGCTGCACGGCCAGCGGCTGCTGCAGGGCCAGCACCACCTGGCCGATGGCGTTGGCATCCAGTTGCGTGGCGGCCTCGCTCTCAAGGTTGCCGATGTTGAGCCGGTCCACGATGCGCTGCACCTTGGCCTTGACCCAGCGGTGGCCCTGCAGCGCCCAGTAGACGCGGCCGGCGACCAGCGGCTCGTCGTCCAGCCAGGCGACGGTGGCGGTGATTTCGCGCGTGGGCTCGAAGGCGCCGGGCTCCAGCAGCCAGTCGCCGCGGGAGACGTCGACCTCGCGGTCCAGCACGATGCCGGCGCTGTGGCCGGCGGCCACGCCCTGTTCGCGCCGCACGTGGTCGAGGACACGGGCCACGGTGGCGGTCTGGCCGCTGGGGAGCACGGTCACGCGCTGGCCGGGCACCACCTGGCCACCGCCGACGCGGCCCCAGAAGATGCGGCGGCCCTGGCTGGTGTCGGCCGAGGACGAGAACTTCTCCACCCACTGTACCGGGAAGGTGAAGGGTTGCTGCGTCTCGGTGGCCGTCACGGGCAGCGCTTCCAGCAGCTCGAGCAGGCTCGGGCCTGCGTAGCCCGCCCAGCCGGCGGCGCCTTCTCGGTGCGGCTCGGTCACGTTCCAGCCCTTGAGTGCGGAGATGGGCACGATGGCTTCCACGCGCACGCCGGCGGCAGCAGCGAAGTCGTTCAGCGCGTCGGCGATGCGCTCGAAGGCCAGCGCCGCGTCGTCGATGGCGTCGAGCTTGTTCACGGCGACGACGATGGACTGCACGCGCAGCAGGTGGGCCAGCAGCATGTGGCGGCGGGTCTGCGGCAGCAGCTCGCGCACCACCACCTCGCCATCGCCCACCTCGGCCGCCCAGGGCAGCTTGGTGGCGTCGACCAGCACCACGGCGGCATCGGCGCTGGAGGCGGCCGTGACCATGTTGCGGGTGTACTGCTCGTGGCCGGGCGCGTCGCCGATGATGAACTTGCGCTTCGCCGTCGAGAAGTAGCGGTAGGCGACGTCGATGGTGATGCCCTGCTCGCGCTCGGCCGACAGGCCGTCGGTCAGCAGCGCCAGGTCGGTTTCGCCGCCGCGCTGCACGCCGGCCAGCTGGTCGGCCAGCACGGCGCGGCTGTCCACCAGCAGGCGGCCGATGAGGGTGCTCTTGCCGTCATCCACCGAGCCGCAGGTGATGAAGCGCAGGGCGGTGCCGGTGTCGGCGCTGTTGGTGTGAAGAGCGTCTGTGGAAGTCATGACAGTCATTAAGAGGTTCAAGCGGGCGGCGCGGTTCAGGTCGGGAACACCCGCGGAACTGGCTTTGCCAGGCCGCTGGGTGTGCCCCCTCGAGGGGGGAGGCGGCTACACGAAGTGAGCAAGCAACGGGGGTGGGTTAAAAGTACCCGTCCTTCTTTCGCTTTTCCATGGAGGCATCGGACGTCTTGTCGTCCATCCGCGTCGCACCGCGTTCGCTGACCTCGGCCGACAGCGTCTCGATCACCACGTCGGCCGGGCCGGCGGCCAGGCTGGCCACGGGGCAGGTGCAGGTGATGTCGCCCACGGTGCGGAAGCGCACGTCGCGCAGCTCGACGGTCTCGCCGTCGCGTGCCGGCGTCAACTCGGTCACGGGCACCAGCAGGCCGCGGCGCTCGACGATCTCGCGCTTGTGGGTGTAGTAGAGCGAGGGCAGCTCGATCTGCTCGCGCTCGATGTACTGCCACACGTCCAGCTCGGTCCAGTTGCTGATGGGGAACACGCGGAAGTGCTCGCTCGGCGCCAGGCGCGTGTTGAACAGCGTCCACAGCTCGGGGCGCTGGTCCTTGGGCTGCCATTGGCCGAAGGCGTCGCGGTGCGAAAAGATGCGCTCCTTGGCGCGGGCCTTCTCCTCGTCGCGGCGCGCGCCGCCGATCAGCGCGTCGAAGCGGAATTCCTCGATGGCCTCCAGCAGCGTGACCGACTGGTGCACGTTGCGCGACTCGCCCGGATGGGCCAGGCGCACGGTGCCGCGGGCCATCGAGTCCTCGACGCTGCGCACGATCAGCTCGGCGCCCAGTTCCTTGGCGCGCTTGTCGCGGAAGTCCGTCACCTCGGGAAAGTTGTGCCCGGTGTCGATCATCAGCAGCGGATAGGGCAGGCGCCCGGCACCGAACGCCTTCTCGGCGCACTTGAGCAGCACCAGCGAATCCTTGCCGCCGGAGAACAGCAGCGCCGGCCGCTCGAAGGCCGCGGCCACCTCGCGCAGGATGAAGATGGCTTCTTCCTCCAGGGCATCGAGGTGGGCGTTGGACAGGCGGGCGGTGGCAGAGGCAGCCAGGGCGTCGGGCAGCAGCTGGTCGGCGTCGGTGCGGGCGTTCATGGGTCTGTAGGGCAAGAGGGATTCGGAAGGCGGACGGTTCGGATCAGTGCGCAATGTGCAGGCCGCACTCGCGGTTGTCCTCGCCCTTGGTCGGGTCCACGTAGTCGAAGTTGTTGGGCAGGCCATGGGCCTGGCAGTACTCGTGCAGGTCCTTGGAGGACCAGTGCAGCAGCGGCGCCACCTTGATCAGCCCGTCGGGATTGAGGCTCACCGGCTCCATCTGTGCACGCACGGCGGTGTCGGTGGCGCGCAACGCGGTGAACCAGACCTGGGGCGCCGTCTCCCGCAGGGCGCGGGCGAAGGGCTCCAGCTTGACCTCTTCGGTGAAGGCGGCGTGGCGCGGATCGTCCAGCGCCGGCGTCGGCCCATCGACCGCCTCTCGGTGCGCGCGCGAGCGCAGCGGCAGGTAGATCTTCAGGTTCAGCTTGAGCTGGCGGGTCACCTCGTCGGCGAAGCGGTAGGTGGCCTCGGTGTTGTAGCCGTTGTCCATCCACACGACCGGCACGTCGGGCTGGGCGCGCGTCACCATGTGCAGGATCACGGCCTCGAAGGGGCGGAAGTTGGTGGTGACGATGGCCGGCCGGTGCAGGCCGATGGCCCAGTCCACCAGGCCCTGCGCATCGCGGCCCAGGCGGGCATTGACCTCGGCGAGGTCGAAGGCGGTGGAGTTCCGGGCTGGGGAAGGAATGGCGTTCATGGGGCTCTCGCGGGTTCGACTGGCATTGCCGCGACGACGGCGGCAGCGCCCTGGGACCGAACTTTAGGGAGAGCCCTTATGAAAGCAAACGATCTTTTTGTTCGCGCTTTATGCGGATAAGCATATTCACCGCTGTTGATGCGGGTCCGCACGCGATTCGGCAGCGACACCAGATAAAGGCTTGACGCTGCATGCGGCCGGGGACGTCTGCGCGATTGACAGCAAGGGCCTGTTGCTGGCTCACTTGCCGGTTCCAACCACTCAGCCCCTTTTTGCCATGACGCTCCACGCCTGGCTGGCCTTCGTCGGCGCCAGCATCCTCATTCTTCTCATTCCCGGCCCGACCATCCTGCTGGTGATCGGCGATTCGCTGGCCAACCGGGGGCGCTCGGCGCTGAGCACGGTCGCCGGCGTGGCGACGGGGGACACCACCGCCATGGCGGTGTCGCTGGCCGGTGCGGGCGCGCTGCTGTCGGCATCGGCCACGGCCTTCACGGTACTCAAGCTCGTGGGTGGCGCCTACCTCATCTACCTGGGGCTGAAGTCGATCCTGGGCGCACGCAAGCTGCGCGACGGCACGGCGGACGCCGAATTGCCGGTGCCGCCCAAGTCGGCGCGCCGCCGCTTCCTGTCGGCCTGGGCGGTGACGGCCCTGAACCCGAAGAGCATCGTTTTCTTCGTGGCCTTCGTGCCGCAGTTCATGGCGGCCGACCAGACCTTCCTGTCGCAGAGCCTGGTGCTGCTGCCGACCTTCGTCTGCCTGGCGACGCTCAACGCCGCCATGTATGCCTTCGCGGCCAGGCTGCTGGCGCGCCGCCTGACCAGCGCGGCCGCGCAACGCCGCTTCGGCTACGCGGGCGGCGCGGTCATGGTGGGCGCGGGCGCGGTCACGCTGCGCATGCAGTCGGCCTGAACGCGGCCGCCAACGCCGATCGCCCACGAGCCCGGTTTCGCTGCCGGGCGTCCGGCGCCGACCGGCTCAGGCCTCGGCGCGCACGAAATGCGGCGCTGGCTGCACCGCGTCGCCCTGGTAGAAGTCGGCGAAGCGGTCGAACTGGCGCTGGGCCTCGGCCACGTCCTTGCCTTCCTTGAGCACGGCGCTGGTGAAGCCGGTGCGCTGCATCTGCACCAGCTGGTCGATCAGCACGTCGCCGGTGGCGCGGATGTCGCCGGTGAAGCCCAGGCGCCGGCGCAGCAGGAAGGCCTGGCTGTAGGCCCGGCCATCCGTGAACTTGGGAAAGTGCAGTTCGATGCGGGTCACGCCGGCCAGGTCGGCTTCGGCCGGATCGGCGTCGTTGGGCAGCTGCAGCACGCGGCCCGCGGCGGCGGTGGCTTCGGCCTCGTGCTGGCCGGCGGAGAGGATGTTCAGGGTCTTGTTCATGGCGCTGTGCTCCCGTCCGCTCAGGCGGCTTCCTCGACCTTGAAGCGGGCGCCGTTGGCTGCCGCCTTGAAGGGCTCGTGGCCAACGCGACGCAGCGTGTCGATGAAGGTCTCGCCGGCGTTGCGGGTGTCGCGGTAGGTGCCGAGCACCGCTTCGATCACGCCCGGCACTTCGGCCGCCGAGAAGGAGGGGCCGACTACCTTGCCGGCCTGGGCCGGGCCGCTGAGGTCGGAGCCGTCCGAGCCGGCCAGCGTGACCTGGTACCACTCCTTGCCGTCCTTGTCGACGCCGAGGATGCCGATGTGGCCGCTGTGGTGATGGCCGCAGCTGTTGATGCAGCCGCTGATGTGCAGGTCGATCTCGCCGAGGTCGTCGAGCTCGTCCAGGTCCTGGTAGCGCTCGGTGATGGCCTCGGCGATGGGGATGGAGCGCGCATTGGCCAGCGCGCAGAAGTCGCCGCCGGGGCAGGCGATCATGTCGGTCAGCAGGTGCACGTTGGCGCTGGCGAAGCCGGCGGCGCGGGCGGCCTGCCACAACTCGAACAGGTCTTCGGCATGCACCCAGGGCAGCAGCACGTTCTGGTCGTGGGTGACGCGCAGTTCGCCGGCCGAGAAACGGTCGGCCAGCTCGGCCACGGTGTCGAGCTGGTCGGCCGAGGCATCGCCGGGCGCCTGGCCGCGGCGCTTGAACGAGAGGGTGACGGCGCGCAGCTGCGGGTTCTGGTGCGCGGCCACGTTGCGCTGAAGCCAGCGGGCGAACATCGGCTCGCGGGCCGCGGCCTGCCGCAGCGCGGCGTCGGCCTGCTCGGCCGGCAGGCCCGCGCGGGCGGCCAGGGCCGGCGGCACGAAGGAGGCGGCAACGCGGTCGAATTCGGCCTGGCTGATGGTGTGCGGGGCGCCGTCGCGCTCGATCACGTCGCGGTACTCGGCCTCGACGTCGTCGATGTAGGCCTGGCCTTCGGACTTGACCAGGATCTTGATGCGCGCCTTGTACAGGTTGTCGCGGCGGCCGTAGCGGTTGTAGACCCGGATCACCGCTTCGAGGTAATTCATGATCTGGTTCCAGGGCAGGAACTCGCGCAGCACCGTGCCCACGATGGGCGTGCGGCCCATGCCGCCGCCCACGCGCACCTGGAAGCCGACCTCGCCAGCGTCGTTCTTCACCAGCTTGAGGCCCACGTCGTGCCAGCCGGTGGCGGCGCGGTCTTCCGTGGCACCGGTGATGGCGATCTTGAACTTGCGCGGCAGGAACGCGAACTCGGGGTGCAGCGTGCTCCACTGCCGCATGATCTCGGCGTAGGGGCGGGGGTCGGCCACCTCGTCCACGGCCACGCCGGCGCGCTCGTCGGTGGTGATATTGCGGATGCAGTTGCCGCTGGTCTGGATGCCGTGCATGTCCACCGTGGCCAGCAGTTCCATCACCTCGGCGCTCTTCGCCAGCGGAATCCAGTTGTACTGGACGTTCTGCCGCGTGGTGAAGTGGGCGTAGTGGGTGGGCAGGTGGGTGGTGCCCAGGGCGCCCTGGGTTTCCAGCGCCTGGCGGTAGACCTCCGCCTCCGGCTCGTCGTATTCGCGGGCGATGCGGGCCAGCACGCGCACCTGGCGGCTGGAGAGTTCGCCGTAGGGCACGGCCACGCGCAGCATGGGCGCGTAGCGTTGCACATACCAGCCGTTCTGCAGGCGCAGCGGACGGAACTCGTCCTCGCTGAGGCTGCCCGCCTGCCAGCGCTCGAGCTGGTCGCGGTACTGTGCGGCGCGCTGGCGCACGAACTGGCGGTCGAAGTCTGTGTATTGGTACATCGTGTGTGGAAGGCAGTCGGCCACGCGGCACGGACACCGCGCGCGAAGGCGGCACTTTAGGGGCCGTCCTTATGAATGCAAACGATTTTCTGGTTCGCGCCTTATGCGCATAAGCTTATGCGCCAGAGCCGGCGCGGCCTGCGGCGCGCTTTTGCGGCCCGTCCGGATAAGCGGCTGCGTCGCACCGGACGGCAACCTGCGATTCTAGGAGCGGCGGCGCCGCCGTGCTGCCGCGGGGCCGGGCTGTCGCCCGCGCGTTCACTTCACCTGCTGCTTGCCCAGCTTGCGCGCCAGCGTGCGGCGGTGCATGCCCAGCCGCCGGGCCGTTTCGGAGATGTTGAAGCCGGTCTCGGCCAGCGTCTCGTGGATGCGCTCCCATTCCAGCGTCTTGATGGAACTGGCCCGCTGGGTGAGCTCGACCTCGGTGCTGCCTTCGGCGCGGCCGAAGGCCTCCTCGATGTCGTCGGTGTTCGACGGCTTGGCCAGGTAGTGGCTGGCGCCCAGCTTGATCGCTTCCACCGCCGTGGCGATGCTGGCGAAGCCGGTGAGCACGACGATCAGCATTTCCGAGTCATGCGCATGGAGTGCCTGGACGCAGGACAGGCCCGACGCCTCGCCCTGCAGCTTGAGGTCGACCACGGCATGCGTGGGCGACTCGTCCGCCAGCAGCGCGGTCACCTCGGCCAGGCTGCCCGCGCGCAGCACCTCGTAGCCACGGCGCTCGAAAGAGCGGGCGAGGGTGCGGGCGAACGCGTCGTCGTCCTCCACGATCAGCAGTTGGCGGAAGTCGGCGTCGGTATCCGGCAGCAGGATGTCGGTCATTCGGTCGTTTCCTTGGGCGCGAGCGCCACGGCGGACAGCGGCAGCGTGATGCGCACCACCGCGCCGCCTTCGGGCCGGTTGGTGGCCTCCACCTGGCCGCCCAGGGTGCGCGCCACGTTCACCACCAGGAAGAGGCCCAGCCCGCTTCCCGGCCGGCCCTTGGTGGACTGGTATGGCGTGCCCAGGCGGGTGAGCATGTCGGGCCGAAAGCCCGGCCCCTCGTCGTAGACCTCCAGCACCAGCGCATCGTCGTCGCGGCCCACGTGCAGGTGGATGCGCTGCGGCGAGGCCTCCCGCGCATTGTCCAGCACGTTGCAGATCATCTGCGCGATGGACGAGTCGGAGACCATGGGCAGGTCATGCCCGAAACGGTTGCTGTAGAGCAGCAGGGTGCCCGAGCGGGAGGAGCGCCAGTCGGCCACCAGGTCGTCCAGGAAGCGGCAGACGGTGGTCACGGCCGAGGACTCGCCGCGCGTCTCGCCGGCCGACAGCAGGATGCCGCTGACGATGGACTTGCAGCGCAGCACCTGCGTCTGCATCTCCGTCACGTCCTGCAGCAGTTCGGGGTCGGAATTGAAATGCGGCAGGTGCTGCCAGTCGCCCAGGATGACGGCCAGCGTGGCCAGCGGCGTGCCCAGTTCGTGCGCGGCGCCCGATGCGAGCAGGCCCATGCGCACGATGTGCTCCTCTTCGGCCGCGCGCTGGCGCAGCGCCGCCAGGCGCGCGTCGCGCTCACGCAGGTTCTGGCCGATGCGGGTGATGAACACGACCAGCAGCACGGCGTTGAGCGCGAAGCAGATGAGCAGCCCCAGCAGGTAGGGACTGCCCAGGCCGCGGTGCGAGTCCAGTGCCACCGGCAGCGGCCGGCTGAAGATCGCCAGCCCGACCACGCAGGCCAGGGCCACGCCCACCATCGTCCACACGGCCCAGGCCCGCAGCAGCACGGCGCCCAGCGCCACCTGCAGGAGGTAGAGGTATATGAAGGGATTGCCGATGCCGCCGCTCAGGTGCAGCTGGGCAGTGAGCGTGCCGACGTCCACCATCAGGCCCAGGAACAACTCGCCGTTGCTCACGTGCCGGCCGCTGCGCCAGCGCAGCAGGCTCAGCAGATTGAAGGCCAGCAAGCCGGCGATGACGGCCAGCATGGGTTCGACGGGAATGGGCAGCTGCAGGCCGTAGTGCGCGACCTCGATGGTCACGATCTGGCCAAAGGCGGCGATCCAGCGCAGCTGGATGAGCTGGTGCAGGTTCTTGCGGCCGGTGGCGGCATCGAGGCCCCGCGCGGCCTGGGCGCGCACCTGGTCGCGGGCGGCGAGCAGGGCAGGGGAGGCGGGGACGCTGGTCGGACGGGCGCTCATCGCGCCGGATTGTCGTCCTGGCCGAATGCGCCCCGCCGCCATGCGTACACCAGCCCGCCCAGCAGCATGAGGGCCATGCCGTACCAGGTGATGGCGTACATCAGGTGGTTGTTGGGAAAGCGGATGACGGTCAGCCCGCCGACCGGCCAGGAACCCTCGGCCTGGCCCGGGTCGCGCCGGGCGTCGACGAAGAAAGGCGCCGTGTCGGCGGCCTCCAGGCCGTGCGCAGCGCTCAGGGCGGCGACGTCGCGGGAGTACCAGCGGCCCGCCGCCGGATCGTTGTGGCGCAGGAAGGCACCGCCGGGCTCGGTCAGCCGCAGCAGGCCTTCGACCTGAACGATGCCCTCAGGCGAGGGCCGTCCCCGGGCGCCGGGCGCGCGGGCCTCCGGCGGCAGGAAACCGCGGTTGACCCACACCAGGCTGCCATCGGCCCGCTGCAGCGGCACCAGCAGCCAGAAGCCGGCACCCAGATCGGTGGTGGCCTGGACCAGCGCTTCCTTGTCGGCGAGGAAGCGGCCTTCGAGCCGGACCCGCCGGTATTCATCGGCCTCGGCGCTGACCGCCGGCCACCGGGCGCGTCCGGGCGCATCCATCGGCGCGGCGTGCACGCGGGCATCCACCCGGGCGATCAGGTCGCGCTTCCAGCCCAGCCGGTACACCTGCCACGTGCCCAGCGCCATCAGCAGCACAAAAAAAAGTGCCGCGGCCGGCACCAGGACCAGACCGCGGCGGCGCTGCGTCATTGCGCGCGCTGGATGTGCTGCTGCATCTCGTGGGCCGGCATCATGTTCGTGTTCATGTGGAACATGACCCACAGCGTGCCGGCAATGGCGATGGCCACGAAGACGATGGTGAAGATGGTGGACAGCATGGTCCAGCCACCCTCGACCTTGCCGTTCATGTGCAGGAAGAAGACCATGTGCACGATGATCTGCACCACCGCGAAGGCACCGAGCACGATGACGGCGGTGTTGCGGTTGCTGATCACGTCGGCCATCACCAGCCAGAAGGGGATGGCCGTGAGCACGATCGACAGCACGAAGCCGATCATGTAGCCGGAGAAGGTGCTGTGCGGCCCCGCGTCGCCGTGGTGGTCGTCGTGGTGATCGGCATGGTGGCCGTCGTGCGCAGGGTTGGCGGTGTGGGTGGCAGAGGCGCTCATCACAGCACTCCCATCAGGTAGACGAAGGTGAAGACGCCGATCCAGACGACGTCCAGAAAGTGCCAGAACATCGACAGGCACATCAGGCGACGGTTGTTCGCCTGCGTCAGGCCGTGCTTCTTGATCTGGACCATCAGGGTCACCAGCCACACGGTGCCGAAGGTCACGTGCAGGCCGTGGGTCCCTACCAGCGCGAAGAAGGCCGACAGGAAGGCGCTGCTCTGCGGCGTGGCACCCTCATGGATCAGGTGGTGGAACTCGTACAGCTCCAGTCCCAGGAAACACAGGCCGAAGATGCCCGTGATGACCAGCCAGCCGAGCGTGCCGTTCACCTTGCCCTGCTGCTTCTGCAGCATGGCGAAGCCGAAGGTGATGGACGACAACAGCAGAAAGCCCGTGTTGAGCGCCACCAGCTTGAGGTCGAACAGCTCGGCACCGCTCGGGCCGCCCGCATAGCTGCGGCCGAGAACGCCGTAGGTCGCGAAGAGCGCTGCGAAGATCAGGCAGTCGCTCATCAGGTAGAGCCAGAAGCCCAGCGCCGTGCCGTTCTCCGGATGGGGGTCCTGCGCCAGGTGGTAGGCGCGGTCGTGGGTGTCGCCGGCCGAGCCGGTGGCGTACGCGAGATCAGACATGACGGGCCAGCAGTTGGGTGCGCGCGGTCTCGGTCGCCGAGACTTCTTCCGCAGGGATGTAGTAGTCGCGCTTGTAGTTGAAGGTGTGGATGATCGTCGCGGCGATCGTCGCCACGAAGGAACCCACGGCCAGCGGCCACATGTGCCAGATCAGCGCGAAGCCGAACACCGTCGAGAAGGCCGAGATGATCACGCCCGCCGCCGTGTTGGCCGGCATGTGGATCGGCTGGAAGCCGCCCAGCGGACGCTTGTAGCCGTTCTGTTTCATGTCCCACCAGGCATCGACTTCATGCGCCACGGGGGTGAACGCGAAGTTGTATTGCGGCGGCGGGGAGGAGGTGGCCCACTCGAGCGTGCGGCCGTGCCACGGGTCGCCCGTGTGGTCGCGCAGCTGCTCGCGGCGCAGGAAGCTCACGCCCAGCTGGATCAGGAAGCAGCCGATGCCCAGCGCGATCAGGAACGCGCCGAAGGCGGCGATCTGGAACCAGATCTGCAGCGAGGTGTCCTCGAAGTGGTTGACGCGGCGCGTCACGCCCATCAGGCCGAGCACGTACAGCGGCATGAAGGCCACGTAGAAGCCCACCAGCCAGAACCAGAACGAGCACTTGCCCCAGAAGGCATCGAGCTTGAAGCCGAAGGCCTTCGGGAACCAGTAGTTGATGCCGGCGAAGGCACCGAACACCACGCCCCCGATGATCACGTTGTGGAAGTGCGCGATCAGGAACAGGCTGTTGTGCAGCACGAAGTCGGCCGGGGGCACGGCCAGCAGCACGCCAGTCATGCCGCCGATGGCGAAGGTGACCATGAAGCCGACGGTCCACAGCATGGGCGGCTCGAAGCGGATGCGGCCGCGGTACATGGTGAACAGCCAGTTGAAGATCTTCGCCCCCGTGGGGATCGAGATGATCATCGTCGTGATGCCGAAGAAGGCGTTCACGCTCGCACCCGAGCCCATCGTGAAGAAGTGGTGCAGCCACACGATGTACGACAGGATCGTGATACAGACCGTGGCATAGACCATGGACGTGTAGCCGAAGAGCCGCTTGCCCGAGAAGGTGGCGACCACCTCGGAGAACACGCCGAACACCGGCAGCACCAGGATGTAGACCTCGGGGTGGCCCCAGATCCAGATCAGGTTGACGTACAGCATCGGGTTGCCGCCCGACACGTTGGAGAAGAAGTGCGTGCCCAGGTAGCGGTCCAGCGACATCAGCACCAGGGCGGCCGTCAGCACCGGGAAGGACGCGACGATCAGCGCGTTCGTGCACAGCGAGGTCCAGGTGAAGATCGGCATCTTCATCATGCCCATGCCGGGTGCGCGCATCTTGATGATGGTCACCAGCAGGTTGATGCCTGAGAGCGTGGTGCCGACCCCCGCGACCTGCAGCGCCCATATGTAGTAGTCGAGGCCGACCCCGGGGTTCTGGTTGCCCAGCGTCGACAGCGCCAGCCAGCCGGCGGTGGAGAACTCGCCCAGGAACAGCGACATCATCACCAGGACGGCGCCGCCGGTGGTCATCCAGAAGCTGAAGTTGTTGAGGAAGGGGAAGGCCACGTCGCGCGCGCCGATCTGCAGCGGCACCACGTAGTTCATCAGGCCGGTGACCAGCGGCATGGCCACGAAGAAGATCATGATCACGCCGTGGGCGGTGAAGATCTGGTCGTAGTGGTGCGGCGGCAGGTAGCCCATGTTGTCGCCGAAGGCGAAGGCCTGCTGCAGGCGCATCATGGCCGCGTCGGCGAAGCCGCGCAGCAGCATCACGATGCCCAGGATCATGTACATGATCCCGATCTTCTTGTGGTCGATGCTGCAGAACCAGTCGCGCCACAGGGTTCCCCACAGGCGGAACTTGGTGATCAGCGCCAGCACGGCGATGCCGCCGAGCACGACGGCGATGAAGGTCCACAGCACGATCGGCTCGTGCGCCATGGGAACGGATTCCCAGGTCAGCCGCCCCAGCAGCCAGTGGGGCGCGGCGGTAGAAGGTTCAGTCATAGGGCTTGGTTTCTTCGAATGGATGCCGGGAGGCGGGCCTCGTGGGCGGGCTTCCTGTTGCTCAATTGGTGAGCAGGTCGACGCGCGTCT
This sequence comes from Pseudacidovorax intermedius, assembly GCF_001476815.1. GTDB lineage: Bacteria > Pseudomonadota > Gammaproteobacteria > Burkholderiales > Burkholderiaceae_C > Xenophilus > Xenophilus intermedius_A. Next base: position 45,055 of record NZ_LDSL01000030.1, read on the forward strand.
CGCGGGTGCAGACCTGCTGCGGCAGCAGGGCCGCCATAGCGGCTTCGCCCGCCTTGCTGCGGCCGCGCAGGGCGTCCTGCGCCATCACTTCGTGCATGCAGCGCTGGCCCTCGACCGTGCAGATGTTGATGATGCGCGAGAACAGGTCGGCATCGACGGCGCCGAAACGCTGCACCGGGTTGCGCTCGGTCGGCTTGGCCAGGTCGTTGTAGGCGGCACGGGTGAGGCTCTGGCCGCCCGACTTGGTGGTGGCGACCCACTTACCGAAGTCGTCGCTCGTCAGGCCGTGGAACTTGAAGGTCATACCCGAGAAGCCGGCGCCGCTGTAGTGCGAGGACAGGCCGTGGTAGACGCCCGGCTTGTTGATCACGGCGTTCAGCTCGGTCTGCATGCCCGGCATGGTGTAGATCATGCCGGCGAGGTCGGGCACGTAGAAGGCGTTCATCGTCGTGCTCGAGGTGAGCTTGAACAGGATCGGCCGGTCCACCGGCGCCGCCACTTCATTCACCGAGGCGATGCCCTGCTCGGGATAGATGAAGAGCCACTTCCAGTCGAGCGCGACGACCTGGATCTCCAGCGGCTTGACATCCGCCGGCACCGGCTTGCCGGCCGCGATGCGGTCGAGCGGACGGTAGGGATCGAGCGTATGGGTGCTGATCCAGGTCACGGCGCCGAGTGCGATGATGATCAACAGTGGGGCCGACCAGATCACCAGTTCCAGGCGGGTGGAGTGGTGCCAGTCGGGCTGGTAGTCCGCATCCTTGTTGGCGGCGCGGTAGCGCCACGCGAAGAGGAGGGTGAGGGCGATCACCGGCACGATGATCAGCAGCATCAGGCCGGTGGCGATCATCACCAGGTGGCCCTGCTGACGGGCCACGTCCCCGGAGGGATTGAGCACCACCGTGTTGCAGCCGGCCAGAAGGGCGGTGATGGCCAGCAGCGCCGGCGCGCGGAATGTCTTGATGGAAGGCATACGCTCGAGTCTGAAAGGAACGCGCACACCGGCACCTCGCGCACCGGCGGCAAGAGTGCGCACTTTAGAGGTGCACGACCAAGTAGGCGATTGGACAATTTGTCCTAGCGGCTCTGTCCGACGGAGGCCCGAAGCTTGCGTGGTAATCTGGTTGCTCCTCGAAACAAGGGAGACTTTCGATGAGCAGCCTGACGCCGGCCCATGCCGGAATCCATTCCGGAGACCTCGAGCGCGACGCACGCCAGGTCAATGCGGACGACCACGACGTCGCGCCCGGAGACATTGCCGTCGGCGTCGTGATCGGCCGATCTTCCGAGTATTTTGACTTTTTCGTATTCGGTATCGCGTGCGCGCTGGTGTTTCCCCAGCTGTTCTTTCCCTTTGTGGATGGTCTGCAGGGCACCCTGTATGCCTTCGCGATCTTTTCGCTGGCGTTCATCGCCCGCCCCATCGGCACGGTGCTGTCGATGGGCATCCAGCGCCGCTACGGCCGCGCGACCAAGCTGACCATCGCGCTTTTCCTGCTGGGCACGTCCACTGCCGGCATCGCCTTCCTGCCGAGCTATGACGCGATCGGTCACTGGGCCATCGTGCTTCTGGCGGTGCTGCGGATCGGGCAGGGCCTGGGCACCGGGGGCTCCTGGGACGGGCTGCCTTCGCTGCTGTCGCTGAACGCTCCGCCGAGCCGCCGTGGCTGGTACGCCATGCTGGGCCAGCTGGGCGCGCCGCTGGGCTTCGTCATCGCCAGCGCGCTGTTCATGTACCTGTACGGCAGCCTGTCGCACGAGGATTTCATGAGCTGGGGCTGGCGCTATCCCTTCTATGTGGCCTTCGCCATCAACGTGGTGGCGCTGTTCGCCCGTCTGCGCCTGGTCGTGACCCACGAGTATGAACGCGCGCTGGAGCAGCGCGAGCTGGAGCCGACGCCCGCCGGGGAACTGCTGCGCGCCCAGGGCTACAACATCTTCATCGGCGCATTTGCGGCGCTGGCCAGCTACGCGCTGTTCCACCTGGTGACGGTGTTCCCGCTGTCCTGGATCCAGCTCTATTCCGACCAGCCGGTCGCCAGCTTCCTGGGCGTCCAGATCGTGGGCGGCCTGCTGGCCGCAGTGGCGGTGATCGTCTCCGGCTGGCTGGCCGACCGTTTCGGCCGCCGCAACACGCTCGGCACGCTCGCCGCGCTGATCGGCCTGTTCAGCCTGGTGGCACCGGTGCTCCTAAAGAGCACGGAAGGGCAGGACATCTTCATCCTGATCGGCTTCGTGCTGCTGGGCCTGTCTTACGGCCAGGCGTCGGGCACGGTGACGTCGAACTTCAGCGCCCGCTATCGCTACACCGGCGCGGCCTTGACGTCCGACTTCGCCTGGCTGGTGGGTGCTGCCTTTGCGCCGCTGGTGGCGCTGGGGCTGTCGGCCCATTTCGGTCTGGCATTTCTGGGTGTGTATTTGGCCTCCGGTGCGATCTGCACGCTGGTGGCGCTGTACATCAACAAGACGCTGGAGTCGTCGAAGGACTGAGCAGCGCGCAGTCGGCACTCAGGGCGATTCGCCTGTTCGGAAAAGCGCCTTCGGGCGCTTTTTTCGTTGGTAATCCGAAGATCGGGTGCTGCGATCAGGTCCAGGACGGCCTCGGAGTGGCTTGGACCTGCGTCAAGAGCGACGTTTGCCGTCGCGCCGGTGGGTGAGCATCCAACGCCATACCCAGGCCAGGCCCGAACGGTCATTTGACATAACGCACATTGCCGACAAAATGGACGGGGAAGGCGTCGGGCACCTCACTGTCAATACGCGCCCAGTCGGCAACCGCCGCTAGGCACGCAGCCGTCCAGCCAACGCCTCCATCGCCGCCCTGGCCCGTTCGAAGTCGAAGTCGGCAACGGCCAGCCTGGCGTCGTCCAGCATCGTGTCCGGCAATATCGCCGCCAATGCGGCCAGCGGCGCATCCGGCAATTCGCCGCCGCGGAGCATGGCGATGGCGCTGTCGATCAAGGCCAGGGCCTGCGCGGAATCCGTGCGCGTTGCCGCGAAGCCGTCGTCCGCGCCTGCATCTGTTGCAGCGACGGCCGCAGCCGCTTCCGCCAGCGCAGCGCCACGCGCGTCGCGCAAGGCCTCGGCGGCATCGTGGAGCCGATGCGGCAGTTCCGCCACGCAGAGCCGGCAAAGGGCTTCGTCCTGGTCGGTGGCCGCTGTCTGGAGCCGCTCCGCCAGCGCCTGGATCGCCGTCAGCCCGAAGTGGCCCGCCGCGCCCACCAGACGGTGGGCCAAACCCGCAGCACCATGCCAGTCCTGGCGGTTGATCGCGTCGGCCAGACGGTCGGGGCTGTCCTGCTGCTGGACAAGGAAGCGTCCCAGCGACTCCTGCAGCACTTTCGGCTCACGCCAGAGTTGCAGTGCCCGTTCCCAGTCCACCGCCGCGGCGGCCGCACGGTCGCGTGCCGCCGGTGCCGACGCGGAGGCCTCGGCCAGGCCAAGCACGCGGCCCATTTCTCGTTCCAGCTGGCGCAGATCCAGCGGTTTGGTGGCGAAGCCGCTCATGCCGGCCTGCAATGCCGCGCGCCGGTCGCTGCCGAGCACGCTGGCGGACATGGCAATGATCGGAACCGCTGCACGGCCGGTGGCCCGTTCGTGCGCGCGGATCGCGCGCGCGGCAGCCAGTCCGTCGGTGCCGGGCATCTGCAGGTCCATGAGCACCAGGTCGAAATGCTGCTGCCGCACCAGATCGACGGCTTGCTCCCCACCAGCAGCCTCGGTCAGCCGGTGGCCGCCCCGCGCGAGCACGATGCCGAGCAGTTCCAGGTTGCTCGGGACGTCGTCCACCGCGAGCACCTCAAGCGGTGGCAACAGCGTGGGCGTCGCGGCGGCGTCCGGGCCGGCGCCATCGGGGGTGATGCCGGGCAGCAGCGGCAGGCGCACGGTGAAGACGCTGCCGCGTCCCGGCGCGCTGCTGACCGAGATCGAACCGCCCATCAATTGCGTCAGCTGGCGCGAGATCGTCGTGCCCAGGCCGGTGCCGCCGAAGCGCCGCGAGGTTGACGCGTCCGCCTGTGCGAAGGGATCGAAGATGCGTTCGAGCAGTTCGGGTTCGATGCCGATGCCGGTGTCCTCCACCTCCAGCACCAGCTCACCGCCGCGGTGGCGCACGCGCAGCACCACCCTGCCCTTCTGGGTGAATTTCAGGGCATTGCCCACCAGGTTGAGCAGCACCTGCTCGATGCGCAGGGCATCGCCGCGGAAATGGGAGGGCACCTCGGGCGCATAGTCCAGTACCAGATCCAGCCCCTTGCGCACGGCCACGATGCGCAGCGAGGCCATCGCCCGCTCGCACAGCCGGCGCAGGGAGAAGTTCTCCTCCACCAGCGTCACGGCCCCCTTCTCGAGCTTGGCGGTGTCCAGCACTTCATTGAGCAGCCGCAGCATGGAATGCGAGGCCTGCTGGATGGTGTCCAGGTGCCGCCGCTGCGTGGCATCGAGCGCCGAATCGGCCAGCACGTCGGAAAAGCCGATGATGGCGTTCATCGGCGTGCGGATCTCGTGGCTCATGTTGGCCAGGAAGCTGCTGCGCGCCGCGGCGGCCGATTCGGCGCGTTCCTTCGCATCGCGCAAGGCCTGCTCCATCTGCTTGCGGTCGGTGACGTCCGTGGCCAGCTTGAGCACCTTGAAGGGCCGGCCTTCGGCATCCAGGATGGGGTTGTAGAAGACCTGCAGCCACACCGCATGCCCTTCCTTGGTCAGCCGCACATACTCGCCACTGAGCAGTTCGCCCGCCCGCAGCCGCTCCCACCGCTCGGCATAGTCGGGGCTTTCGACCTCCGCTGCGGGGCACAGGATCGCGTGCGGCTGGTGCCGCAGCTCCTCGAGCGTGTAGCCAAGGGTGCGCAGGAACTGCGCGTTGGCGTCCAGGATGCAGCCTTTGAGGTCCAGCTCGACCATGCACAGCGCGCGGCCGATCGCCTGGACGATGCTCTCGAACTCGGCATTGCGGGCGCGCAGCGAGGTGTTGTCCACCATGACGCCGTCGATCCACTGGATGTGTCCGTCCGTGCCGCGCACGCCGCGGCCGGTTTCGGACACCCAGCGCAGATGACCCTCGCGGTGCCGCAGGCGGTATTCGATGTGGTAGGACCGGTCGTCCGCGAGGGCCTCGCCGACCTGCTCCCACACCCGCTGGACGTCGTCCGGATGCATCAGCGAGGCATACCTCACCTGGCCGGCCACGAGGTCTGCAGCCGGATAGCCCGACAGGCGCTCGATGGCATCGCTCACGAAGATAATCGGCCAGTCGCGCGCATGGCGGCAACGGAAGGTGGTGCCGGGAATGTTCGCGATCAGCGAGCGGAACTGCTCCTCGCTGTGGCGCAGCGATCGCTCCATGTCCCGCCGCTCGCTGATGTCGGTCAGGAAGCCGACAAACAGCGCCTCGTCGTGCAGCTGGACCCGGCCGACCGACAGGCGGGTCGGTATCCGCCGGCCGTCCTTGCACAGCGCCTCCACTTCGCGCACCGAGGCGCCGCCGGGCATTGGGCCCGCCTTCATGAAGTGGCGGACGTAGGCGTCGTGGCCGGAGCGGTGCGGCTCGGGCATCAGCATGCCGATGTGCCGGCCGACCACCTCGGCCGGCTGCCAGCCCAGCAGCCGCTCGGCCGCGGCGCTGAAGGACTGAATGACGCCCTGATCGTCGATCATGATGATCGCGTCGCGTGCCGTGTCCACGACGGCCCGCAGGCGCGATTCGCTGCGCCGCAGCTGCTCCAGCAACTGCCGCTGGCCCAGCCCGACATGCAGCCCGGCGGCGATGAGGGCGACAAAGGCGCTCAGTCCGCCGATGCTGGCCGCGAGCAGCGAGTGTTCTTCCGCGCTGGTGCAAAGGCTCGGATCGGCCTCGAAACGAAGCGCCGCCATGCCCAGGCCGTGCAGCGCCACGATGGCCATTCCGAACATCAGGCCGGCCGACGCCGTCACCTGCCAGCGCGGAATGCCGGGGTGCGCCCGCAGACGCACGCACAACCACAGCGCCGTGCTGGCCAGGGCGGCAGCCGCGGCCAGCGACAGCAGCACGATCCATTCTTCGTGGTACATCCACGCCATGGCCGCCGAGGCCGCCATGCCGACGTAGTGCGTCGCACCGATGCCGGTCCCCAGCGCCAGTCCGCCGGCCACGATGGCGGCGCGGCCCAGATTCGGGCTGGTCAGCAGCAGCATCACCAGCCAGCAGGCGCCGATGGCCGGCGCCAGCGCCAGGCTGGTGAGGCCCAGGCCGATCGCGGCCTTGGCCGTGGGCGCGAAGGCCAGCATGCTGATGCCGTGCATCGCCCAGATGCCGGCGCCCATGGCCAGGGCGCCGCCGGCGGCACTGGCATGGCGGATGGTGGGGCTCGCCGTGCGCCAGCCGATGGACGACAGGTGGACCGCCAGCACGCAGGCCGCCAAGGCCACGACGGCGGCCAGCGCGGCCAGGCCCGGCGCATGGAGCTGCCAGAGCAGGTGCGCGGTGTCGAAGCTGGCAGGGTTGGACGACGACATGGCCGGTTCACTATATTGCAAAGCGTAACCAGACCATCAGTGCCGACGGAATGCGCGCGACATGCCGGCGAGCGCCAAGCGCCGCAGGACGCGCCAGGCCCCTGTCGCTCGGCTTGCCAGCCCGCACACCCCTCGCTACATTGACATTTTTGAGGGCCAGTCATGTCGCCTGTTGACAGCACAACGTCTCCCCCGGCCGCCGCGCCTGCCTCGTCTCCCGCCATCCCATCGGCCCCGTCTTCGCAGCGCCACCACATCCGCCTGACCTCCCATGCCGGCGGACTGGGTTCGCTGCCCATCCATTGGGATGCCGCCACGCCGGCCGAGCGCGGGCCCGTGGTGGGCACCACCACGCGGCGGGCGCACCGCAACGTCATCGGCACCCACAGCGGCAGCTACAGCGTCTACCGCGCCCTCGCCGTGGCGGCCGGCGCGCTCAAGCGGGAGCACCGTGCGGACCTGACCAACACCTCGCCCACGGATGCCATCGGCCCCTATCCGCAGTGGGGCGAGCCGGGCAAGATCGTCTCCCTCGATCCCTGGGGCGCGGTGGTGTCCGATGTGTATGCGCAGGAGATCGCCGCCGGCTACGACATCCGCCCGACCATCGCCGTGACCAAGGCGCATGTGATCCTGCCCGAGGTCATCGACGCGCTGCAAAAAGGCCGGCTGAAGGCCGACGGCAAGTTCCTCACGGCCGGCGGTGCGGCCCTGGTCACCAAGGCCGCCATCGAGCCCGTGTGGTGGCTGCCCGGCGTGGCCAGGCGCTTCGGCTGCTCCGAGACCGACCTGCGCCGCGTGCTGTTCGAAGAGACGGGCGGCATGTACCCCGAGCTGGTCACGCGATCCGACCTCGAAGTCTTCCTGCCCCCCATCGGCGGCCAGACGATCTACATCTTCGGCAACCCGCGCGACCTGACGAACCCGGAGGTCGAGCTCACCGCCCGCGTGCACGACGAATGCAACGGCTCCGACGTGTTCGGCTCCGACATCTGCACCTGCCGGCCCTACCTCACGCATGCCATCGAGGAATGCATCCAGGGCGCGCAGCGCGGCGGCGTGGGCCTCATCTCCTATGCGCGCAAGGAAGGCCGGGCACTGGGCGAGGTGACCAAGTTCCTGGTCTACAACGCCCGCAAGCGGCAGGTCGGCGGCGACACGGCCGACCAGTATTTCGCCCGCACCGAATGCGTGGCCGGGGTGCAGGACATGCGCTTCCAGGAGCTGATGCCCGACGTGCTGCACTGGCTGGGCATCCGCAAGATCCACCGCCTCGTCTCCATGAGCAACATGAAGTACGACGCCATCACCGGCTCGGGCATCGAGGTGGGCGAGCGCGTCAACATCCCCGACGACCTGATCCCGGCCGATGCCCGCGTCGAGATCGACGCCAAGATGGCGGCCGGCTATTTCACCCCGGGCAAGGTGCCCGGCGCTGAAGACCTGAAGAACACCCGCGGCAGAGGACTGAACGAATGACGGCCGGACAAGGCGCCCACCCCCTTTCTGACTCTGACATGCGCCAGCCGGAGGCCGCCGCCGCTTGGCTGCGCACCACCACCGCGGTGCGGGAGCGCGCCGCCGAACTGCTGGCACGCGCCCGCCGCGGCGACTCCGGGTTTTTCACCATCGGCGACGGCAGCACGCTGGACGACGCGGCCCGCGAGGTCGTGCAGGCCACCCAGGCGCGCTATGCCTGGCGGCCCATTCCGTACCACAGCCGCTGGCGCCATTTCGAGGCCGGCGGGGTCGACCGCTCGGCCGAGCTGGACCGCCTGCTCGGCGACCATGCCACGCCGCGCATGCGCGCCCAGGCGCGCATCGACCTCGCAGTGGTGAGTGTGCTGCTCGATGCCGGCGCCGGCGCCGACTGGGCGTACCACGAATCGGCGTCGGACCAGCGCTTTTCCCGCTCCGAAGGGCTGGCGGTGGCCAGCTTCCATGCCTTCACCGCCGGCCTGTTCTCGTCCGACCCCGACCATCCGTTGCAGGCCGATGCCGCCGGCCTGCGCGGCTTGGTGGCGGACCGGCTGGCACAGGCCTTCCAGGTCCGTGCCGACAACCCGCTCGTCGGCCTGGACGGCCGCGTCACCCTGTTGCGCCGCCTGGGCGAGGTGCTGGCGGAGCAGCCGCAGGTCTTCGGCACCGAGGTACAGCGGCCGGGCGGCCTCTTCGACATGCTGATCGCGCCCGAAGGCGTGGAAGTGCCGCCCACGGCGACCGTGCAGGTACACGACATCCTGACGCTGCTGCTCGAATCCCTGTCTGCCATCTGGCCGACCGGCAACTACCTCCACCGCGAGCCCACCGCCCTGCCCGGCCCCGGCGAGTCCGGCCTCGCCCTGGGCGACTGCTGGCAGCACAGCGGCGTGGGCGGCGACGGCCATACCAAGGGCTGGGTGCCCTTCCACAAGCTGTCCCAGTGGCTCACCTATTCGCTCATCGAGCCCTTCGAATGGGCCGGCGTGAAGGTCGAGGGCCTCGACGCCCTGACCGGTCTGCCCGAGTACCGCAACGGCGGCCTGCTGCTGGATGCCGGCGTGATCGTGCCGCGCGATGCGGCGCTGCTCGCGCGCAGCTGGCAAGTGGCCGACGAATTCATCGTCGAATGGCGCGCCCTGACCGTGGCATTGCTGGACGAGCTGGCGCCCTTGGTGCGCAAGCACCTCGGCCGCGACGCGGACGCGATGCCGCTGGCCTGCGTGCTCGAAGGCGGCACCTGGGCCGCCGGCCGCGCCACGGCCGAGCGGCTGCGCGGCGGACTGCCACCGCTGCGCATCGACAGCGACGGCACCGTGTTCTGACGGCCGCGCCGCCCTGCTCTACCATCGCCGCCTTCGTTTTCTGCCTGAACAAGAACTCATGACTCCCAACGCGCACCTGGTTTCGCACCCCCTGGTTCAGCACAAGCTCACGCTGATGCGGCGCAAGGATGCCTCCACCAACAGCTTCCGGCGGCTGCTCAACGAGCTGGCCTCGCTGATGGCCTACGAGGTGACCCGCGACATCCCGACCTCGGAGATCGAGATCGAGACGCCGCTGGAGATGACCCGCGGCCAGGTGATCGACGGCAAGAAGCTGGTGTTCGTGTCCATCCTGCGCGCCGGCACGGGCATCCTGGACGGCATGCTCAGCGTCGTGCCCGGGGCGCGCGTGGGCCACATCGGCCTGTACCGCGACCCCAAGACGCTCACGGCCGTCGAGTACTACTTCAAGATGCCCAGCGACATGCAGGAGCGCGACATCGTGGTGGTGGACCCGATGCTCGCTACCGGCAACTCGGCCGTGGCGGCCGTGGAGCGGCTCAAGGAGCTGTCGCCCAAGTCGATCAAGTTCGTCTGCCTGCTGACCTGCCCCGAGGGCCTGAAGACCATGTACGAGGCGCATCCAGATGTGCCGGTGTACACGGCGGCCATCGACCGGCAGCTCAACGAGCACGGCTACATCCTGCCCGGGCTGGGCGATGCGGGCGACCGGATCTTCGGCACTAAATAAGGCTCGCCCCCAGGCTGCGCGGGCTGGGGCCCGCTCCGCCAACCCCCTCCGGGGGCACACGCAGCGGCCCGGCGAAGCCGGTTCCGCGCGTGTTGCTGGCTTGGCCTGCTCCGCGGCCTTCTGAAGGGGGAGGTTGCGCTGGGGGGTGCCGGGATCGCCCTCTGCCTTGCACCCGCGCCTGCCCCTGTCCGTTCACGCTGAGCCTGTCGAAGCGCGGTTCAAGGCTTCGACAGGCTCGGCCCGGACGGTTGTGCGCCCAGCCGCTACGTCGGTGGCCTCAGCCCGAACGGCGGCACACTCGGACCGGACGCCGGTGCGTCCTTCGAGCCCCGGCACCAATCCTGCTTGTCCAACACCATCAACGAGGAGTGAGAAAGATGATCCAGCGCCGTCCCCTGATCCTGAGTGCCGCCGCCCTGGCGGGGCTTGTCGCGGTCGGGTTGCCGCAGTTCGCATTCGCCCAATCCAAGCTGAAGGTGGCAGCGGTCTACACCGTGCCCTTCGAGCAGCAATGGGTGGGCCGCATCCACAAGGCGCTCAAGGCGGCCGAGGCCCGTGGCGAGATCGAATACAAGGCCACCGAGAACGTGGCCAATGCCGACTACGAGCGCGTGCTGCGCGAGTACGCCACGGCCGGCAACCAGCTGATCGTGGGCGAGGCCTTCGCGGTCGAGGCGGCGGCGCGCAAGGTGGCCAAGGACTTCCCCAAGACCATGTTCCTGATGGGCTCCTCCGGCAAGCCGCAGGCGCCCAACTTCAGCGTCTTCGACAACTACATCCAGGAGCCTGCCTACCTCACCGGCATGATCGCCGGCGGCATGACCAAGTCCAACAAGATCGGCATGGTCGGCGGCTTCCCGATTCCGGAGGTCAACCGGCTGATGAACGCCTTCATGGCGGGCGCCAAGGAAGTGAATCCCAAGGTCGAATTCAGCGTCAGCTTCATCAACAGCTGGTTCGATCCGCCCAAGGCCAAGGAGGCCGCCTTCGCCATGGTCGACAAGGGCGCGGACATCCTCTACGCCGAACGCTTCGGCGTGAGCGACGCGGCCAAGGAGCGCAAGGTGCTGGCGATCGGCAACGTGATCAACACCCAGCCGCAGTACCCGGACACGGTGGTGGTGTCGGCCCTGTGGAACATGGAGCCTTCCATCGACCGCGCCATCAAGCTGGCCAAGGACGGCCAGTTCAAGGCCGAGGACTACGGCCCCTACTCGCAGATGCAGCACAAGGGCTCGGAGCTGTCGCCCCTGGGCACCTTCGAGAAGAAGGTGCCGGCCGACCTGGTGGCCAAGGTCAAGGCGCGCGAGGCGGAGATCCTGTCGGGCAAATACAGCGTCAAGATCGACGACCGCCAGCCCAAGTCGTCCAAGTGAGGCCCGCGCGCGCATGATCCGCCTCCGCCGATTGCTCCTGGCCCTGGCAGCCAGCGCCGCCCTTGCCGGCTGTGCCGGCATGGCCGCCGCGCCCCAGGCCGACACCACGCCGCGCATCGCCGTGATGTCGGCCTTTGAGCCCGAACTGGTCCTGCTGCGCCAGAAGCTGCAGGACGCGCGCACCACGCGCATCAACGGCGTCGAGTTCCACACCGGCACCCTGCAGGGCCGGCCGGTGCTGCTGTTCCTGTCGGGCATCAGCATGACCAACGCGACCATGAACACGCAGTTGGCGCTGGACCGCTTCAAGGTCAGCCACGTGGTGTTCAGCGGCATCGCGGGCGGTGTCAATCCCCAGCTGTCCATCGGCGACGTCACGGTGCCGGCCCAGTGGGGCCAGTACCTCGAAGTGCTGATGGCCAAGGAGGTGGCGCCCGGCCGCTACGAAAAGCCGCCCTTCATCCAGGATGCAACACTGCCCAACTTCGGCATGATGTTCCCGCGACCGGTGGAATTCCGCTCGGCCGCGCAGCCGCAGATCACGCGGCGCTTCTGGTTCGAGGCCGATCCAGGCATGCTGGCCGCCGCGCGCAGCATGAAGGTGGACCTGGCGGCCTGCGCCGCCGGCACTTGCCTCAGGCATGCGCCGCGCCTCGTCGTCGGCGGCAACGGGGTGTCGGGCCAGGCCTTCATGGACAACAAGGCCTTCCGCGAATACACCTACGCCACTTTCCAGGCCAACGTGCTGGACATGGAGACGGCGGCGGTCGGCATGGTGGCCCATGCCAACGGCGTGCCCTACATCGCCTTCCGCTCGCTGAGCGACCTGGCGGGCGGCGGCGACGGTGCCAACGAGATGGGCACCTTCATGCGGCTGGCGGCCGACAACTCGGCACAGGTGCTGCTGGCCTTCCTGGCGCAATGGAAGCCCTGAGCCCGGCGGGCGACGCGGCCGGCCGCGCGCCGGTGCTGCGGCTCTCGGGCATCACCAAGCGCTTCGGCCCGCTGGTGGCCAACGACGCCATCTCGCTCACGCTGCATGCCGGCGAAGTGCTGGCGCTGCTGGGCGAGAACGGCGCCGGCAAGTCGACGCTGATGTCCATCCTGTTCGGCCACTACGTGGCGGACGAGGGCCGCATCGAGGCCTTCGGCCAGCCCCTGCCGCCCGGCCAGCCGCAGGCCGCGCTGGCCGCGGGCATCGGCATGGTCCACCAGCATTTCACGCTGGCCGACAACCTCAGCGTGCTCGACAACGTCGTGATGGGCAGCGAGCCGCTGTGGCAGCCCTTCAGCCGCCGGACCGCGGCGCGCGAGCGATTGGCGGCCGTGGCCCGGCGTTTCGGCCTGCCGGTGTCGCCCGATGCGCGCGTGGCCACGCTGTCCGTGGGCGAGCGCCAGCGGGTCGAGATCCTCAAGGCGCTCTACCGCGGCGCCCGCATCCTGATCCTGGACGAGCCCACCGCCGTGCTGACGCCGCAGGAGAGCGAGGCCCTGTTCGACACCCTGGGCCAGATGGTGGCGCAGGGGCTGTCGATCATCTTCATCAGCCACAAGCTGGGCGAGGTGCTGCGTGTGTCGCACCGCGTGGCGGTGCTGCGCCAGGGCCGGCTGGTGGCCGAGGCCCGGGCCGGCGACGTCACGCAGGCCCAGCTCGCGCAGTGCATGGTCGGGCATGCGGTGGAGGCGCCGGTGCGGCAGCCGGCCCCGCGTGCCGGCGCCGCGGTGTGCGTGCTCGACGGCGTGAGCACCGACGGCGGCGCAGGCGCGCTGCGCGCGGTGTCGCTCAGGCTGCGTGCCGGGCAGATCACGGCCATCGCGGGTGTCTCCGGCAACGGGCAGGTCGCGCTGGCCGAACTGCTCTGCGGCACGCGCAAGGCGCGATCCGGCCAGGTGCAGTTGCTGGATGCCCCGCTGGCCGCGCAGCCGGCGCGGCTCGTTGCGCAGGGCGTGGCGCGCATCCCCGAAGACCGCCATGCCGTCGGCGTGGTGGGCGACCTGCCGGTGTGGGAGAACGCCGTGGCCGAACGCCTGCGCACGCCCGCCTTCTCGCGGCCTTGGCTGCCGGGCCTGCGCTGGGTGCGCCGCGCCGCGGCCCGTGCGCATGCGGCGCGCATCCAGCAGGCCTTCGACGTGCGCGGTGGCGGGCCCGACGTGCCGGCCCGTTCGCTGTCGGGCGGCAACATGCAGAAGCTCATCCTCGGCCGGGCGCTGATGGCGCCCGATGCGTCAACGACCGAAGTCCCCCGGCTCATCGTCGCGCACCAGCCCACCTGGGGCCTGGACATCGGCGCCGTGGCCTATGTGCAGCGGCAGCTGATCGCGGCGCGCGACGCGGGCGCGGCGGTGCTGCTGATCTCGGACGACCTCGACGAAGTGCTGGCCCTGGGCGATCAGGTCGCCGTCATGCATGGTGGCCATCTCACGCCCACCCGGCCGGCCGAGGCCTGGACCCGCGAGGCCATCGGCCTGGCCATGGCGGGCGAAGCGGAAAGGACGCCGGCATGACGATGCGGCTCGAACGACGCACGCAGCCCTCGCGCGCGGCGCTGGTGCTGGCCCCGGTGGGCGCGGTCGCCTTCACGCTGCTGGTCAGCGCCCTGCTGGTGCTGTGGGCCGGCGCGCCCGTGGGCCGCACCTACGGACTGCTGCTGTCAGGCGGCTTCGGCTCGGTCTTCGCGCTGAGCGAGACGCTGACGCGGGCCATTCCGCTGATCCTCACCGGGCTGTCGGCGGCCGTGGCCTTCAGGGCGCGGCTGTTCAACATCGGCGCCGAGGGCCAGCTCTACGCCGGCGCGCTGGCGGCGGTGGCCATCGGCGGCATGCACGACGGCACGGGGCTGGAATGGCCGGTGGCGGTGCTGCTGCCGCTGATGTTCCTGGCCGCCGCGCTCGCAGGCGCGGTGCTGTTGCTCGGCCCGGCGCTGATGAAGAGCCGCCTGGGCGTGGACGAGGTCGTGACGACGCTGCTGCTCAACTTCATCGTGCTGCTGGCCGTCGGCGCGCTGCTCGACGGCCCGATGAAGGACCCGGCGGCCATGGGCTGGCCGCAGAGCGTGGCGCTGCAGCCGGACCTCGAACTGTCCAAGCTCATTCCCCAGACGCGGGTGCACAGCGGCCTGCTCGGTGCGCTGGTGCTGGCGGTGGGCGTGTGGCTGCTGTTCAAGCACACGGTGCTGGGCTTCGACATCCGCGCGCTGGGCGCCAACCCGCGTGCCGCCGCCTTCGCCGGCGTACCGGTCACACGCACCGTCGTAGTGACCGCGCTGCTGTCGGGTGCGCTCGCTGGACTCGCTGGTGCGGTCGAAGTGTCGGGCCGCACCAGCTACGTCACGCTCGACATGTCGCCCGGCTATGGCTACACCGGCATCGTGATCGCCATGCTCGCGGGCCTGCATCCGCTGGGCGTGGTGGCGGCTGCCGTGTTCGTGGCCGGCGTCCTGGTCGGCGCCGATTCGATGAGCCGCGCCGTGGGCGTGCCGACCTACATCGCCGACGTGATCGTTGCCGCCTCGCTGCTGTCGGTGCTGGTGGCGGCGCTGTTCACGCAGTACCGGGTGAGGCGGTCATGAGCGCGGTGCCGCATCTTCGTGCCGATAAGGCCTCGGCGCTGGGAAGGACGTGCCCATGAGCGACGTGTTCGACATCGTCTCCCACGCCGCCTTCTGGGTGGCCCTGCTGCGCATCGCCACGCCGCTGATCCTGGGCACGCTGGGCGTGCTGATGTGCGAGCGCGCGGGCGTGCTCAACCTCGGCATCGAGGGGATCATGGTGGCCGGCGCCTTCGGCGGCTGGCTGGCCGTGTATGCCGGCGCACCGCTGTGGTGGGGCGTGGCGGCTGCGGCGCTGGTGGGCGCGGCGTTCGGCCTGCTGCATGCCTGGCTCACGGTCGGCCTGGCCCTGTCGCAGCACGTCTGCGGCTTGGGCATCACGCTGCTGGCGACCTCGCTGTCGTACTACGGCTACCGGGTGAGCTTTCCCAAGGTCAGCACGCCGCCCACGGTGACGCCCTTCGCGCCCATGGACTGGCTGCCGGTGCCCGTGCTCGACGCCCAGACGCCGATGACGCTGCTGGCCCTGCTGCTGGTGCCGCTGATCGGCTGGCTGCTCTACCGCACCCCCGCCGGCCTGGCGCTGCGCATGGTGGGCGAGAACCCGCAGGCCGCCGAGAGCCAGGGCGTGTCGGTGGCGGCCACCCGCACGGCGGCCATCGTGGCGGGCTCGGCGCTGATGGGCGTGGCGGGCAGCTTCCTCACGCTCTCGGCCTTCAACGCCTTCTTCTTCAACATGGTCAATGGCCGCGGCTGGATCTGCGTGGCGCTGGTGGTCTTCGCGTCCTGGCGGCCGGGCAAGGCGCTGCTGGGCGCGCTGCTGTTTGCCTTCTTCGACGCGCTTCAGCTGCGGCTGCAACAGGCCGGCGACGCCGCCCTGCCGTATCAGGTCTACTTGATGCTGCCGTACGTGCTGTCGATCCTGGCGCTGGTGCTGGTGGCCCGCAAGGCCAGCTATCCGCAGGCGCTGATGAAGCCCTACCGCAAGGGCGAGCGCTGAAGCGCCGCGTCGGCGCACGATAAGCTCGTGCCATGCCCGCGACCGAGCCGCCCTTCGCCCTCGTCGATCCCGCATGGCTCCAGGGCCCGCGGGTGCGCCTGCGCCCCTGGCGGCCCGCCGACCTGGCGCCCTTCGCCGCGATGAGCGCCGATGCGCAGACGATGGCCTACTTCCTCTCGACCCTGGACACCGCCGCCAGCGAGGCCATGGTGCAGCGCTGCCAAGCCCTGATCGAGACGCAGGGCTGGGGCCTTTGGGCCATGGAGCTGGCCAGCCCCGGTGCCGACGGTCCTTTCATCGGCCTGTGCGGGCTTCACCGGCCGGCCTGGTCCCTGCCTTTCGCGCCGTGCATCGAGATCAGCTGGCGGCTGGCCCGGCCCTGGTGGGGCCGGGGCCTCGCCCGCGAAGCGGCCGGACTGGCGCTGGCCGTCGGCTTCGGCCCATTGGCGCTGGACGAGATCGTCGCCTTCACCACGGCGGCCAACCAGCGCAGCCGCGCGCTGATGGTGCGGCTGGGCATGCGGCACGACCCGGACGACGACTTCGACCATCCCGCGCTTCCTGACGGCCATCCGCTCCAGCGGCACGTGCTCTACCGGCTTGCCGCGCCTCGCGGGGCCCGGCCGCAACGATGAATCAGGCGACACACCCCGACGTGGTGCTGGAAGCCTGGACGGCAGCGGCCGCCGGGCCGCGGCGCTTTCTGGTGCTGCCCGATGGCTGCCACGACCTGATCCTGCATCTGGGCGACGGCCCCGACGCGGCCAGTTGGCAGGTCTCGCCCCTGGACGACGCCGCCCGCCGCGTGGACAGCCCAGGCACAGGCCGCTGGTTCGGCTGGCGGCTGCGCCCCGGCACGCGCGTGATGCAGCCGCTGCTGCTGCAGTCGGTGGCCCAGCTCGGGCGCGATCTGCCCATCGATGCCAACGCGCTGCAAGGTCAGGTTGCGTCGAGACTGGCCGACTTCTGCCGCACCGATCCGCGGGTCGACGAAGCGCTCGCGGCCGTGGCGGGCGCCACCCACGTCGCTGCCGCCGGCCGCGCGCTTGGCGTGAGCGAGCGCAGCCTGCAGCGCCTGATCACGCCCGCCACGGGCCACCCGCCTGCCTTCTGGCGTTCGCTGGCACGCATCCGTGGCGCCGTGCGGGCGTTGGCCGGGCCGGCGCCGCTGTCAGCGATCGCAGCCGATCATGGTTTCGCGGACCAGGCGCATTTCAGCCGCGAATGCCGGCGATGGATGGGACAGCCACCGGCCCGGCTGCGGCGCGACGTCCAGGCGCTGCGGACGGCGACAGCGTCCGGCTACGGCTGATCCGCCGCAGGCGGCGCCACGGGCGTGCACAGCTCGACCAGCACCCCGTCGGCGTCGTGCACATAGGCGATGGTCTGGCCCCAGGGCATGGCCTCGGGCGCTCGCACCAGCGTCGCGCCGGCCGCCACGGCGCGCCCGACGGCCGCCGCCACATCCGTCGTGGTGAAGGCGATTTCGCCACTGGGCGCCGCCGGATCGGCGCGGCGGGGCGATTTGCCCAGGCTGCGCATCAAGGCCAGCGAGGCGAAAGCCAGCGCGGTGCCGCCGGTCTCGAGCTCGCCATAGTCGCCCTGCGGACTCACGAAACGGCGCCGCTGGCCGAACGCGCGTTCGTAGAAATCGAGCGTGGCTGGCACGTCGTCGACATAGAAGATGGCGTAGGCGAATTGCATGAGGGATGCTCCTGGAGTCGTCGAAAGAGGGACTGGCGTGGAAGCTTAGGCCAGGGCGGCCGCGTGCTCTTGAACGAAGCCGACGGGAGGACTGGAAGACGGCAGGATTGCAGACGCCCGGGGCGCCGTGCCCGAGGCCCACCCCTACACTGCCATGACGCTGGCAAGCCCCTTGCGAGCGCCACGCCATCTCCTCACGCCTGCCATGCTCGACCTGCTCATCACCCACGCCAGCCTGCCGGACGGACGCACTGGCCAGTCCATCGCCGTCCAGGATGGCCGCATCGTCGAAGTCGCGACCGCCCTGGCCGCACCGGCGCACGAGACCATCGACGCCGGCGGCCTGCTGGTCGCGCCGCCCTTCTGCGACCCGCATTTCCACATGGACGCCACGCTCAGCTACGGCCTGCCGCGCGTCAACCAGAGCGGCACGCTGCTCGAAGGCATCGCCCTGTGGGGCGAACTCAAGCCGCTGCTGACGCCCGAGGCGCTGATCGAGCGCGCCCTCGCCTACTGCGACTGGGCCGTGGCCAAGGGCCTGCTGGCCATCCGCAGCCACGTCGACACCAGCGACCCCAGCCTGCTGGCGGTCGACGCGCTGCTGGAAGTCAAGCGCCGCGTGGCGCCGTACCTCGACTTGCAGCTGGTGGCCTTTCCGCAGGATGGCGTGCTGCGCACCGCCGGCGGCGTGGACAGCCTGCGCCGCGCGCTGCGCAAGGGCGTGAACATCGTGGGTGGCATTCCGCACTTCGAGCGCACCATGGCCGATGGGGCCGAGAGCGTGCGCCTGCTGTGCGAGATCGCGGCAGAGGAAGGCAAGCTGGTCGACATGCACTGCGACGAATCGGACGATCCGCTGTCGCGCCACATCGAAACCCTCGCCTTCCACACCCAGCGCCTGGGCCTGCAGGGCCGCGTCACCGGCTCGCACTGCACGTCGATGCACAGCATGGACAACTACTACGTCAGCAAGCTGCTGCCGCTGATCGCCGAGGCGGGCGTGAGCGTCATCGCCAATCCGCTGATCAACATCACCCTTCAGGGCCGCCACGACAGCTACCCCAAGCGACGCGGCATGACGCGCGTGCCCGAGCTGATGGCCGCGGGCGTCAACGTCGGCTTCGGCCACGACTGCGTGATGGACCCGTGGTACGGCATGGGCTCGGGCGACATGCTCGAAGTGGCCCACATGGGCCTGCACGTGGCGCAGATGACCAGCCAGGCGGGCATCCGGCAGTCCTTCGAGGCCGTGACCACGAATGCGGCGCGGCTGATGCACCTGCCCGGCTACGGCATCGCGCCGGGCTGCGACGCGAGCTTCGTGCTGCTGCAGGCGCGCGATGCGGTGGAGGCCATTCGCCTGCGGGCGGCGCGCCTGGCGGTCTACCGGAAGGGACGGCTGATGGCCAGGTCGCCTGCGGCCACGTCGCAGCTGTTCGTCGAAGGTCGGCCGGCAAGCATCGCCTTCATGCCGGCGCGGGGCTGAACGCGCGGCGGGCGCGCCCGCCGCCTTTTGCGCCGCCTTCGCTCAGACGCTGCCCCGCTTTCTCGGTGCTGGCCGAGGTACGCGCGCATCCTTACCTTGACGACGCCAGCCGTGGGGCGCATCACCCACGCCTGCTCAGCGCTGGCCGTCGTGCACCGACACGTTCTCCTTGAGCAGGCCGCCCAGGCGCGAGTGCACGCGGCCGCCGGTGCCCATCACCAGCGCGAACAGGATCTCGCGCGGCCGCGGCGCATCCTGGATGCCGACCTCGATGCTGTTGAAGTGGCTGCGGACGTACGACGCGTGGACGTAGTGCACCGGCACCATCAGGCGGTAGCCCGCCACCGCCACCGCCTTGTTGGCCGGCACCATCGACTTGGGCTGGCCCAGCACCTCGCGCATGGCCCAGCCACCGGCCTCGTGCCAGACGGCGCCGTGCTCCATCTCGCCATCGACGCCCACGATCGCGGCCTTGCTGTAGACCTCGATGCTGTCCTTGCCGCCCAGCGCCTGCACCAGCTCGGTGGCCAACTCGGTGCCCAGCGCGCGCAACTCGGCCATGAAGGGCATCAGGTCGGGCTCGTAGCGGCCGGCGTAGGGGTTCTGGATCACGGCGCAAGCGGCCGCCAGCTTCAACGGTTGCGCGGGTGCGGGGCCGCCTTCGTGGTAGGTGGTCTCAATGGTAAGGCTGCGTTTGCGGATCTGGATGAGGGACATGGTGTGCGGGAAGAAGTGGGTTGGGTGCAGTATGTGCCGACGGAGCGTGGGGTCCTGGGGGCGCTAAGCGTAAAGGGTCGGGGGCAAGCGCTGAGCCAGCCACATCGTGGCCGATGCTGCCACGCATCGCAGGGCCGCGCCACCGGCTGCCTCGCGCACAGAGGTGCCATTCGTCGCTTCATTCTTTCCCGGAAATTAAATATTAATTGACGAACCAAAATTTATACTGATCGAATGTTTTCTGTTGTTCACGAAGATTTTTAGCGGATGCGTGAAAAATTCACGTCAGGTCGAGATCAGCCTTAGGAACTCCGCTGCTACGCTAATTCCCCAGGCCGGGCGGCCGGCCATCTTTTCCAAAGGGAGTTCTGACCATGCAGTTCCGTCGTGCACGCACGCAGCAGCGCGGATTCACATTGATCGAATTGATGATCGTCATCGCGATCCTCGGCATCTTGGCGGCGGTAGCGTTGCCGCAGTACACGAACTACTCCTCGCGCGCGCGGGCAGCAGCTGCGTTGACCGAGTTGTCGCCCATAAAGAGCGCCGTTGTGAATTGCGCAGCGGAGCTTGGAAAGTTCGCAGGCTGTGATAAGGGAGAAATGGGCATTCCAAACAGTTTTACCTCTACGAAAAACATTACCGGCGGCTACGAGGTCAAAGACGGCGTCATCAAGGCCACCACGGGCGTCACGGACGCCGCAGGCAAAAATCTCGACATCAAGCTGACGCCGACCCAGGCGGAAGGCGCCGCAAATATGGTGTGGACCACAGAAGGAACGATTTGCGACGAAACCCGCGGCATTCGCCCGGGACAGGCGGGTTGCGCCGAGAAGGCAAAGTCCGGGAGCTGAGTCAGCAACGCCGCAGAACAAGGTGCCTCGGCGCCTTTTTTGTTCGCTCGAAGGGCCCAGACGTACTGAGCCTGGCTCCCCACGACGATGCGCCAGTGCTTGGGCAGCACAACCACATTCACTGACCCGACAGCGCTGCGCGCACAACTGACCGAGCCCTGCTTTGGTGCATACCCGGTCGCCGCCCGCCATCACAAGGTGCAGACACCCCGGCATAGCGCCTAAATGACCAGGCACGCCGTTTGCTTAACTGATCACAGAAGTCCCCGGCAGCGTCGCCGACCGGACTTCGGCGCCCCGCCAATGTCGGCGGAACCCCGCGCGCCCGGCCCAGTTCGCTGAGCCTCCTGCGCGGTTGTTCCAACTCGATTTGCATCCCACGCTCCGGCGGCGGCGCTCGCGACAGGTCTTCAACAGACACTGGCCGCGATCCTGGCCCCCTGGCACGGGTGCGCAGGACTCCCCATGAAAATCATCGTCATCGGTCACGGCATGGTCGGCCACAAGTTCCTGGAAGAACTCGCCGTCTCCTCCCTGGCTTCGGCCGAGGTCACCGTGCTGTGCGAAGAGCCGCGGCCGGCCTACGACCGCGTGCACCTGTCCGAATTCTTCAGCGGCAAGACGGCCGAGCAGCTGTCGCTGGTGGAGGCCGGCTTCTTCGAGCGCAGCGGCTTCTCGCTGCGCCTGGGCACCCGCGTCGTCGCCATCGAACGGCGCAACAACACCGTCACCACGGCCGACGGCGAGGTGCTGCCCTACGACAAGCTCGTGCTGGCCACGGGTTCCGTGCCCTTCGTGCCGCCGGTGCCGGGCCGCGACCGCCCGCATTGCCACGTCTACCGCACCATCGAGGACCTGGAGGGCATGAAGGCCTCGGGCGCCAAGTCGAAGAGCGGCGTGGTGGTGGGCGGCGGCCTGCTGGGCCTGGAATGCGCCAAGGCGCTGCGCGACCTGGGCCTGGAGACGCACGTCGTCGAATTTGCGCCGCGCCTGATGGCGGTGCAGGTGGACGAAGGCGGCGGCCGCGTGCTGCGCAGCAAGATCGAGGCGCTGGGCGTGCAGGTGCACACCGGCCGCAACACGCTGGAGATCACCGATGGCGCCACGGCGCGCCACCGCATGGTGTTCGCCGACGGCACCTGGCTGGAATGCGACATGATCGTCTTTTCCGCCGGCATCCGGCCACAGGACGCCCTGGCCCGCCAGAGCGCGCTGGCCGTTGGCCCGCGCGGCGGCGTGGCGGTGGACGACCACTGCCGCAGCGCCGACCGCGACATCTACGCCATCGGCGAATGCGCCTCGTGGAGCGAGCAGCTCTACGGCCTGGTCGCGCCCGGCTACGAGATGGCCCGCGTGGCGGCCCGGCACTTGGCCGGCGATGCCGAAGCCGCCTTCGCGGGCGCCGACATGAGCACCAAGCTCAAGCTGATGGGCGTGGACGTGGCCAGCATCGGCGACGCCCACGGCCGCACGCCCGGCAGCCGCAGCTTCCAGTACGTGGACGAGATCAAGCAGGTCTACAAGAAGATCGTGGTCAGCGCTGACGGCACCAAGCTGCTGGGCGCCGTGCTGGTCGGCAACGCCGACGAGTACGGCACGCTGCTGCAGATGGCGCTCAACGGCATCGCCCTGCCCGCGTCGCCCGAATTCCTGATCCTGCCCGCCAGCGACGGGCAGGCCAAGCCCGGCCTGGGCGTGGACGCGCTGCCGGACACAGCGCAGATCTGCTCCTGCAACAACGTCAGCAAGGGCCAGATCTGCGCCGCCGTGGGCGACGGCGCCTGCACCATCGGCCAGCTCAAGGCCTGCACCAAGGCCGGCGCCACCTGCGGCGGCTGCGTGCCGCTGGTCACGCAGGTGATGAAGGTCGAGATGGCCCGCCGCGGCCTGGCCGTCAACAACCACCTGTGCGAGCACTTCCCGCATTCGCGGCAGGAGCTGTATCACCTGGTGCGCGTGGGCGGCATCAAGACCTTCGACGAGTTGCTGGCCAGGCACGGCCAGGGCCTGGGCTGCGACATCTGCAAGCCCACGGCGGCCAGCATCCTGGCCTCCTGCTGGAACGACTTCGTGCTCAAGCCCGAACTTGCCAAGCTGCAGGACAGCAACGACTACTTCCTCGGCAACATCCAGAAGGACGGCACCTACTCGGTGGTGCCGCGCATGCCCGGCGGCGAGGTCACGCCCGACGGCCTGATCGCGGTCGGCCAGGTCGCGAAGAAATACGGCCTGTACACCAAGGTGACGGGTGGCGCGCGGGTGGACATGTTCGGTGCGCGGCTGGAGCAGCTGCCGCTGATCTGGGAAGAACTGATCGCCGCCGGCTTCGAGAGCGGCCATGCCTATGGCAAGTCGCTGCGCACCGTGAAGAGCTGCGTGGGCAGCACCTGGTGTCGCTACGGCGTGCAGGACTCGGTGGGCCTGGCCGTCGAGCTGGAGAACCGCTACAAGGGCCTGCGCGCGCCGCACAAGATCAAGTTCGGCGTCTCGGGCTGCACCCGCGAATGTGCCGAGGCCCAGGGCAAGGACGTGGGCGTGATCGCCACCGAAAAGGGCTGGAACCTCTACGTCTGCGGCAACGGCGGCATGAAGCCGCGCCATGCCGAGCTGATCGCCAGCGACCTCACCAAGGCGCAGCTGATCCAGCTGATCGACCGCTTCCTGATGTTCTACGTGCGCACCGCCGACCGGCTGCAGCGCACCAGCACCTGGCGCGACAACCTCGAAGGCGGCCTCGACTACCTCAAGAAGGTGTTGATCGACGACAGCCTGGGCCTGGCCGCCGAACTCGAGACGCAGATGCAGGCCGTGGTCGACACCTACCAGTGCGAATGGAAGACCGCCGTGACCAACCCCGCCGTGCGCAGCCGCTTCCGCAGCTTCGTCAACAGCGATGCGCCGGACGAGCGCATCATGTTCGTCAAGGAGCGCGGCCAGATCCGCCCCGCCCGCGCTGAAGAACGCCCTGCTGCGCCGGGCGCCGCCGACGCACAGACCCAAGCCGAGCAGTCCGAAGCCACGCCCGCCTGAGGAGAACCCGCATGACCTCGACCCTCGCCCCCGAATGGACCGCCGCCTGTGCGGTCGACGACATCCTGCCCGACACCGGCGTCTGCGCCCGCGTGGGTGGCCGGCACATCGCCATCTTCCGCATCGGCGACGACCGCTTCTATGCCATCGACAACGTCGACCCGCGGTCCGGCGCCAGCGTGCTGTCGCGCGGGCTCACCGGCAGCCTGGGCGGCCGCACCGTCGTCGCCTCGCCGCTCTACAAGAACCACTTCGACCTGGTGACGGGCGAATGCCTGGAGGCGCCGCAGCACTCGGTGCGCGCCCATGCGGTGCGGGTGGACGGCGGCCGCGTGCTGGTCGCCCTCGGCTGAACGCCGCGCCCCCTTCTCGAACTCCAAGACTCTTCCAAGGAATCCCATGGCCTATCTCGCCCCCGCCGAATTCGTCACCAAGATGGTGGACGCCGGCGAATCCAAGCTGCTGATGTCCACCCGCGACACGCTGATCCGCTCGTACATGGCCGGCGCCATCCTTGCGCTGGCCGCTGCCTTCGCCGTCACGGTCACCGTCAACACCGGCAACGCGCTGGTGGGCGCCATGCTGTTCCCGGTCGGCTTCATCATGCTGTACCTGCTGGGCTTTGATCTGCTGACCGGCGTGTTCACGCTGGCGCCGCTCGCCGTTTTCGACAAGCGCCCCGGCGCGACCTGGCGCGCCGTCCTGCGCAACTGGTCGCTGGTCTTCGTCGGCAACTTCGCCGGCGCCCTCACGGTGGCCGTGTTCATGGCCATCATCTTCACCTTCGGCTGGTCCGAAGCGCCCAACGCCGTCGGCCAGAAGATCGGCCACATCGGCGAAGGCCGCACGGTGGGCTATGCGGCCCACGGCGCCGCCGGCATGCTGACGCTGTTCATCCGCGGCGTGATGTGCAACTGGATGGTCTCCACCGGTGTGGTGGCGGCCATGATGTCCACCACCGTGTCCGGCAAGGCCATCGGCATGTGGATGCCGGTGATGGTGTTCTTCTACATGGGCTTCGAACACAGCATCGTGAACATGTTCCTGTTCCCCTCCGGCCTGCTGCTGGGCGGCAACTTCACGATCATGGACTACCTGATCTGGAACGAGATCCCCACCGTGCTGGGCAACCTGGTGGGCGGCCTGACCTTCGTCGGCGCCACCCTCTACTCGACGCACTACAAGACGGCGCCCAAGCGCGCCCGCGCCTGACCGACGGCCGGCCGACGCGCACGCCGCCTTCGTGACCCGCCCGCCTGCGCCCGCCCTGGCCGTCACGCTCGGCCAGCATTCGCGCGCCGCGCCGGGCGGCGGCGCCAACCAGGACTTCCATGGCGCCATGCTGCCCACGGGCCACCTCCTGGCCAGCAAGGGCATCGCGGTGGCCATCGCCGACGGCATCAGCAGCAGCCCGGTCAGCCAGGAGGCGGCGCAGACGGCCGTCGGCGCCTTCCTCAGCGACTATTACGCCACCTCCGAAGCCTGGTCGGTGCGCCGCGCCGGCCAGCGCGTCATCGGCGCCACCAACGCGTGGCTGCATGCGCAGACCCTGCGCGGCGATGCCCGCTTCGACAAGGACCGCGGCCATGTCTGCACCTTCAGCGCGCTGGTGCTCAAGGGACGCACGCTGCACCTGCTGCACGTGGGCGATGCCCGGCTCTACCGCGTGCATCCGCACGCACTCGAGCCGTTGAGCGAGGACCACCGGCTGCACGTCTGCGCCGGCGAGTCCTACCTGTCGCGCGCACTGGGTGCCGGCGCGCAGGTGGAGATCGACTACCGCCACTGGGAGGCCGAGCCTGGCGAGCTCTACCTGCTGGCCACCGACGGCGCCTATGGCCATCTGGATGCGGACGCGGTGCACCGCCACCTGGCGCAGGCTGGCGACGACCTCGACGCCGCGGCCGCCGCCCTCACCGCCGATGCCCACGCACGCGGCAGCAACGACGACGCCACCGTGCTGCTGCTGCGCATCGACGCCCTGCCCGATGCCGACGCCCCGCTGCCATCGCTCAGCCGCGACGGCCTGGCACTGCCGCCGCCCCTGGCGCCCGGCATGGCCTTCGAAGGCTTCACGCTGGTGCGCGAGCTGCAGTTCAGCGCCCGCAGCCACGTCTACCTGGCCACCGACGACGCCACCGGCCTGCCCTGGGTCCTCAAGGTGCCGGCGGTGGACCTGCGCGACGATGCGGACGCCCTGGACCGCTTCGCCCGCGAGGAATGGATCGCGCGGCGCGTCGACAGCGCACACGTGGTCCAGGCCTGGCGCGGTGAGCGGCCGCGGCGGCACCTGTTCGTGGCCCTGGCGTACATCGAAGGCCAGACGCTGGCGCAATGGATGGTGGACCATCCGCGCCCCGACCTCGACACCGTGCGCAGCCTCGTCGAGCAGGTGGGCCGCGGCCTGCAGGCCCTGCACGGCCGCGAGATGCTTCACCAGGACCTGCGGCCGCACAACGTGCTGATCGACCGCCAGGGCAACGCGCGGTTGATCGACCTGGGCAGTGCCCACGTCGCTGGCCTGGCCGAGGCGGGCGACATGGCATTGCCAGCGGTGCCCGGCACGCTGCAGTACACGGCGCCCGAGTACCTGCTCGGCCAGGGCGGCAGCGTGCGCACCGAACTGTTCTCCCTCGCCGCCCTCACCTACCAGATGCTCTGCGGCCAGCTGCCCTACGGCCTGGACGCCAGCCGCGTGCGCACCCCGCAGGACCTGCGGCGCCTGCGCTACGTGCCGCTGCGCCACCACCGGCCCGAGTTGCCCGCATGGCTGGACGCCGTGCTCCAGAAAGCCCTGTCGCCGGAGCCGCGGAGGCGCCAGGAAGCGGTGTCCGAATTCCTGCACGATCTGCGTGCCCCCGGCGCCGCCTTCCACCGACAGCGCACCGTGCCGATGGCGGAGCGCGACCCGGTGCGCTTCTGGCAAGGCGTAGCACTGGTCCTCGGCGTGGCGGTGGTGGTGCTTCTTGGCCGCCTCGTCCTCGGGACGCCGTGAGCACACCGGCAGCAGCCCAACATCCTCAAAAAAGACGAAGGGGCCAAAGGCGAATGTTGACGCACCACAGGTTAAGGTCGGCACCGATTCCCTTTTGGTGCCCCCGTCCCCATTCATGACCGCCAAAGCCACACGCGCCGCCGCTGCAGCCACTTCCGCCAAGCTCGCCCTCTTCCTCGCCTCGCTCGCCGGGCTGGCACTGGGCCTGGTTTATCTGGTCAATCGATTCGGCTAGGCCCGGCCCAAAAGACAAAAGGCCCGCGATGCGCAAAACGCACCGCAGGCCTTTGTCGAATACTGGTGGGACGTGCGGGGGTCGAACCCACGACAAACGGATTAAAAGTCCGCTGCTCTACCAACTGAGCTAACGTCCCGCTTCACACCGATGCCAGCGCACCGTGTGCAGCAAAGCCAGCGATTATAGCGTGGATTTTTGTGAAATCTGGTCGATGACCCAACCTGCCGCGCACAGTCCGAAGGTCGCCGTGACGCTCACCATCGACCCGTAGCCGTGGCAGTTGAGCGAGCCGTCGCCGTCCATCGCGCAGGATGCATCGGGCGGCGCCACGGGCTCCCTGCTGAAAACGCAGTTCAGCCCGATCGGCTTGCCGTCCTTCGGCGCGCCGTGATGCTTGCGAAGGCGCTGGCGCAGCTGCGCCATGAGCGGATCGTGCGTGGCACGGGCCACGTCGTCGACCTCGACCTTGTGCGCATGCCGCTTGCCACCCGCGGCGCCGACGGTCACGAACCCGACCGAGCGCCGGCGTGCCAGGGCCCAGGCCGCCATGGCCGTCTTGGCCGCCATCTGGTCGCAGGCATCGATGACGGCGCTCACGGAGCCGGCGGCGGCTTCGGCCTGTGCAAGCACGGCGAGCCAGTTGTCGGGCGTGACGAAGTCGTCCACCGGAATCACGCGGCAGGCCGCATTGATCTGCGCGATGCGTGCCTGCATGGCCAGCACCTTGGCCTGGCCGACAGTTGCGTCCAGCGCATGGATCTGCCGGTTGATGTTGGACTCGGCCACGTGGTCCAGGTCGACCAGCGTGAGCGTTCCAACACCGCTGCGCGCCAGAGCCTCGGCCGTCCATGAGCCGACGCCGCCAATGCCGACCACGACAACGTGCGCGCGGCGCACGGCATCCGCACCGCCGATGCCATACAGGCGATCCATGCCGCCGAAGCGGCGCGCCAGGTCTGCTTGGCCGACGGCGGGGGCCGCGGCCCCTTCGCCGCCGTCGGCAGCGGCCGGGACGGATGGCGCGGTCAACGCAGGCGGGACAGTCGCTCGCGCGCCGCGGTGGCCGCTTCGGACTGCGGATAGGCCTTGACCAGGTCTTCCAGCGTGCGGCGTGCCGCACGCGCGTCTTTCAGCTCGATCTGGCAGTTGGCGATGGACAGCACGGCTTCGGGCGCCTTGGCATGGTCCGGCGCCAGCGACAGCATGGAGCGGAAGTTGGCGATGGCCTCGGTGTAGTTGCGCGTGGCGTACTGCGCATTGCCCAGCCAGAACAGCGCGGAGGGGTTGTAGCCGCTGCGCGGGTAGCGCTTGACGAAGTCGGCGAAGGCGGTCTGCGCCTGCGCGAACTGGCCGGCACGGAACACACCCAGCGCCGCCTCGAAGTCCGCCTTCTCGCGCGGATCGGCCGTGAAGTCCTTGCCATCCACCGACACCTGCTGCGGCTCGCTCTGCTTGAGCTTGTCGTCGATGGTGGTCTGGCGCTGCTGCAGGTCGCTCAGCGTTCGGGTCAGCTGCTCGTTCTGTCCGGTCATGCGGGCCAGGTCGCCACGCAGCGCGTCGATCTGCTGCTGCAGGTCGACCAGGCTGCGGCGCAACTGGCCGTTCTCGTCGGCGAGCCGCTGCGTGGTGTTTTCCGACTGTTGGCGGATGGTCTCCACACGCTGGCGCAGGTCGAGGATGGCGCGGCGAGCCTCGTCGTCCTCGAACAGCGCCGCATTCGCCCCGGCCGACAGGCACAGAAAAGCGGCCGCAAGGGCCGCCGGGCGGACGAGGTGCTGCAGGCGCTGCATCAGCGGTACACGATCTCGGCGCGGCGGTTCTGGGCGCGTGCGTCTTCGCTGGTGCCCTGGACGGCCGGCTTTTCCTTGCCGAAGCTGACGGCCTCGATCTGGCTGTCGTTCACGCCCAGCAGCGTCAGCGCGCGGCGCACGGCTTCGGAACGCTTCTGGCCCAGGGCCAGGTTGTACTCGCTGCCGCCACGGTCGTCGGTGTGGCCTTCGATGGAGATGCGGCGCGACGGGTTGGCCTTCAGGAAGCGGGCGTGCGCGTCGAGCAGTTGCTGGAATTCGGGCTTGACCGTGTAGCTGTCGAAGTCGAAGTAGACGATGCGGGCCACGCCGACCGGACCCTGGCGGGTCTGGGCGTTGGGATCGATGGTCACGGGGGCCACGCCGCTGGCAGCGCCGCCGGCACCGGAACCCGTGCCGCCCATGCCGGCGTTGCTCACCGGCGCCTCGTTGAGCTTGGTGCCCGACGAACAGCCCGCCACCAACGCGACGAAGGCCAGGGCAAAAATCGATTTCTTCAACATACGAACACTCCTCAGTGCGGACAAAAAATCATTGCTTCTGGAAGGGGCCCCAATCCGGTTCCCGGATGTCCCCCGCCTTCCCCGCCAACCGCGCCTTGATCTTGCCGTCCAACGTGGTCGTCATCAGCGCTTCTCTACCCTGGATCTGTGTGGAATAGACGAGCAGCTTGCCATTCGGCGCGAAGCTGGGGCTCTCGTCCGCTGCCGTGTCGGTGATGGCAGTGGCGTTGCCGGTGGCGAGTTCCATCACGTGGAGCTTGAAGGCGCCGCCGACCCGCGAGATGTAGGCCAACCACCGTCCGTCGGGACTGATGGCCGGCGAAATGTTGTAGGAACCCGAGAAGGTCACCCGCACCGGCGCACCGCCGCTCGCGGGCATCTTGTAGATCTGCGGTGCGCCGCCTCGGTCGCTCACGAAATAGATGGTGCTGCCGTCGGCCGTGTACGTCGGCTCGGTGTCGATGCTGCTGCTGCTCGTCAGGCGGCGCGGCTCGCCGCCCGTCGACGGGATGGTGTAGAGCTGCGAGCCACCGTCGCGGCTGAGCGTGACGGCCAGCGTGCGGCCGTCCGGCGCCCAGGCCGGGGCGCTGTTGGAGCCACGGAAGTTGGCCACCAGGCGGCGCTGGCCCGAAGCCACCGTGTGCACGTAGACCACCGGCTTGCGCGACTCGAAGGACACGTAGGCGAGTTCGCCGCCGTTGGGCGACCACACCGGCGAGATGATGGGCTCAGGACTCGCGAGTGCCGCCTGTGCGTTTTCGCCGTCGGCATCGGCCACCCACAGGGTGTAGCGGCCGCTGGCCCGCGTCACGTAGGCGATGCGCGTGGAGAACACGCCCTTCTCGCCCGTGAGCTTCTCGTAGACGTAGTCGGCGATGCGGTGGGCCGCGAGGCGCAGGTCGGCTTCGGGCACCGTGTAGCTCTGGCCGCCGAGGTCCTGACCGCGCACCACGTCCCACAGGCGGAATCGCACGTCGTAGCGGCCATCTGCCAGCCGGCTGACGCTGCCGGCCACCAGCGAATCGGCGGTGCGCTGGCGCCACAGCGCGAGGTCGGGCCGGCTGCTCTCGTCGAGCGACTGGCCGGAGGGATCGACGCCGCGGAACTGGCCGCTGCGCTCGAGGTCGGCCTGCACGATGGTGGAGAGCTTCTGCGGCGAGCTCTCCTCGCCGCGGAAGGGCACGAGGGCGATGGGCAGCTGGGTCAGTCCCACGCCGGACACCTCGACGCGGAACTGGGCAAAGGCCGGAAGCATCGGGGCCGCGGCAAAGGCCGTGATCAGCGTGCGGCGGCCAAGGGTCGGGAGATCGAAGAAGGACTGCGACGTCGACGGTTTATTCATGCAGCTCGGAGGAATTTACGCCTGGAAAGTTTCAGTTCGAGGACAGGTCGCCCGGGGCGCGAAGCCGGCGATGTTACACCTCGGCCCTCCGCGCAAACCCGGGCTTGCCAGCCGAAGTCGCTCACGTCCTACATGTCCCGGGGCGGTGCGACCCCGCCCGTAGAATCCGCCGCCATGTCGAGTTCTCCCGCCGATGCGGCCGCCCGGGCCCCCCTGACCCGCCGGCTCGCCAGGCTCATGACCTGGTTCGGCGGGTCCCGTCGCTGGTGGGTGCTGGCCGTGGGTATGTCCGTGCTGGCGGCCATCACCGAGCCCCTCATGCCGGCCCTGCTCAAGCCGCTGCTGGACCGCGGCTTCGCCCGCGGGCAGCTCGCACTGTGGACGGTGCCGACGGCCATCATCGGGCTCTTCGCGGTGCGCGGCGTGGCGCAGTTCGTGTCGCAGTACGCGCTGGCGCGCATTGCCAACGAGGGCATGCAGCGCATGCGGGGCGTGCTGTTCGAACGGCTGCTCGCAGCGGAGCTCGGCCTCTTCGCACGGCAGTCGGCCAGCGCCCTGTCCAACACCATCGTCTACGAGGTGCAGACCGGCGCCATGCTGCTGGTGCAGGCGCTGCTGAGCATTTCGCGCGACGGCTTCACCGTCGTCGCCCTGCTCTTCTACCTGGTCTACCTCAACTGGAAGCTCACGCTGGTCGTGGCGGTGCTGGTGCCCGGCGTGTCGTGGATCATGAAGGCGCTCTCGCGCCGGCTCTACCGACTGACGCTGATGGGCCAGCAGGCCACCGACGACCTGGCCTACGTGGTCGAGGAGAACGTGCTCGCGCACCGCATGGTCCGGCTTCACGGTGCCCAGGCCGGCCAGTCCGGCCGCTTCGACCGGCTCAGCCACAGCCTGAACCGGCTGGCGGTCAAGTCGACCATCGCCTCGGCCGCCATGACGCCGCTGACGCAGCTCTTCGCGGCCGTCGCGCTGTCGGTGGTGGTGATGATCGCCCTCTGGCAGAGCGGCGACCAGGGCCTGACCGTGGGCGGCTTCGTCGCCTACATCACGGCCATGCTGATGATCATCGCGCCCATCCGCCGCCTGGCGGACATGGCCAATCCCATCACCCGCGGCCTGGCGGCGCTGGAGCGCGGACTGGGGCTGATGGACGGCACGCCGGTGGAAACCGATGGCCGCTTCGAGATGGCGCGCGCGCAGGGCCGCGTCGAACTGCATGGCGTGCAGGTGCGCTACCGGGAGGACGCGGGCATGGCGCTGGAGGACATCGACCTGCACATCGCGCCCGGCGAGGTGGTGGCGCTGGTGGGGCCCTCGGGCTCGGGCAAGACCACGCTGGTCAACCTGCTGCCGCGCTTCGTTCAGCCCACTGCCGGCCGGGTCACGCTGGATGGTCACGACGTCGCCGACTGGCGGCTGCACAGCCTGCGCCGCCAGTTTGCGCTGGTGAGCCAGGACGTGGTGATGCTCAACGACACGCTGGCCGCCAACGTGGCCCTGGGCGCCGACGCGGTGGACCGGGACCGGGTCCTGCGCTGCGTGGAGGCCGCCAACCTGGCGCCGCACGTGGCACGCCTGCCCCAGGGCATCGACACCCTGCTCGGCCACAACGCGACGGAGCTGTCGGGCGGCCAGCGGCAGCGGCTGGCCATTGCCCGGGCGCTGTACCGCGATGCGCCCGTGCTGCTGCTGGACGAGGCCACGTCCGCGCTCGACACCGAATCCGAGCGCCTGGTGCAGGAGGCGCTGCAGCGCCTGATGGAGGGCCGCACCACGCTGATCGTGGCGCACCGCCTGTCCACCATCCAGCATGCGGACCGCATCGTGGTGATGGACCGCGGCCGCATCGTGGAACAGGGCAGCCATGCCCAGCTGATGGCCCTCGACGGGCTCTACGCCCGCCTGCAGGCGCCACGCGCGCCTTCCTCGTCCGCCGCCGCTGCCGCGGGCTGAACGAGACGGAATGCAGCGGGGCCCGGTGGCCCCCTCGTACCTCGACGCGACATGCCGCGCAAGCCACGTCCTACGCGCGGAAAGGCCAATACGCGTCCTCTTGAGTCAGGTCATGTACGAGTTTTAAAAACTTAACAGAATGTTAACCTGCACCATGACGTGGTGGAACGCGCCACGTCTTCCGACAGTCAGCGACGAAGGATTAGGCAATGCAGTCCACGCAAGCGGCACCTGCCGGTGCCCATGACGATCATTGCGGCACGCTAGACGATGACGCCGGTCCTGCGGGCATTCATGGCGTCCTGGCGGCCGTACGCCGCCATCTGGGCATGGATGTGGCGTTCGTCTCGCGCTTCGAAACCGAGGACCGGGTGTTCGAGTACGTGGATGCGGGCCCCGGGGCGCCGATCCAGCAACAGCAGCGGCTGTCGCTCAACGAGGGTTATTGCCTGAAGGTGGTGCGCGGCGAACTGCCCGAATGCATCCCGGACACCTCCCAGGTGGAAGCCGCCCGAACCATTCCGCAGACCGACAGCGTGCCCATCGGCTCCCATCTGAGCGTGCCGGTGCGTCTGCCCGACGGCCGCATCTACGGCACCCTGTGCTGCTTCAGCTATCTGCCCAATCCCGCACTCGGCGAGCGGGAGATGCGCCTGATGCACGCCTTTGCGGAAGTGGTCGGCCTGCGCGTCGAAGAGCGCACCGCGGCGCAGCGTGAGCGCCAGAACGTGGCGCGCGAGGTGCGCGATGCCATCGCGGCCGGTGCACCGCGCATCGTCTACCAGCCCGTCTACAGCATCGCCGAGCGGGCCGTGCGCGGCTTCGAATGCCTTTCACGATTCGACGTCGCGCCGAACCGTCCGCCGGACCAGTGGTTCCGCATCGCCGAGGAGGCGGGCGTGGGCATCGAACTGGAGTTGCGGGCCATCGAAAAGGCGCTCGAGAGCCTCAACGCCTTCCAGGGCCACTGCTCGCTGAGCGTGAACTGCTCGCCCGCACTCATCCTGTCGGGCAAGCTGCAGCCCCTGCTGGAAGCCGTGGCAACGCCGTCCCGCATCACGCTGGAGATCACCGAGCACGCCATCGTGCAGGACTACGTCGCACTGGCCACCGCCCTGGCGCCGCTGCGTGCGCTGGGCTGCTGCCTGGCGGTGGACGACGCCGGCGCCGGCTACGCCAGCATGCGCCACATCCTCAACCTCGCGCCCGAGATCATCAAGCTCGACATGAGCCTGACGCGCAACATCCACGACGACAGCAAGCGCCGCGCGCTGGCCAAGGGCCTGACCAGCTTCGCCCACGAGATCCACAGCCTGGTCATTGCCGAGGGTGTCGAATCGCAGGCCGAACTGGAGATGCTTCGGAACCTGGACGTGGACTGTGCCCAGGGCTACTTTCTGGCCCGGCCGCTGGGCCTGAAGGACGCCCTGGCCTTCAATCCGCAGGCCTGAGAAGAAACACCCCCATCTCCTTCCAGGGGCGCACCCGGTGGTCCGGCGAAGCCGGCTCCGCGGGGCCGCGCATCGCCTGCTGCGCGACCCTGCGAACCCGCTCAGAGCAGCACGATGTCGTACTGCCCCTGCCCCATCGCCGATTCGGCCTGCAGCGAGATCGGCTTGCCGATGAAGTCCGACAGCCCGGCCAGGTGCTGGCTCTCCTCGTCAAGGAACAGCTCGATCACCGCCGGCGACGAGACGATGCGGAACTCGCGCGGCGTGAACTGGCGCGCCTCGCGCAGGATCTCGCGCAGCACTTCGTAGGCGACGGTGCGTGCCGTCTTCACGATGCCCTGGCCGCCACAGGCGACGCAGGGCTCGCACAGCATGTGGGCCAGCGATTCGCGGGTGCGCTTGCGCGTCATCTCCACCAGGCCCAGCTGCGAGAAGCCGCTCGCCGTGGTCTTGACGCGGTCGCGGCCCAGTTGTTTGCGCAGTTCGGCCAGCACCTGCTCGCGGTGGTCGGCGCGGCCCATGTCGATGAAATCGACGATCACAATGCCGCCTAGGTTGCGCAGCCGAAGCTGCCGCGCGATGCCCAGCGCGGCCTCCAGGTTGGTCTTGAAGACCGTGTCGTCGAAATTGCGGGCGCCGACGTAGGCGCCGGTGTTGACGTCGATGGTCGTCAGCGCCTCGGTCTGGTCGATCACCAGGTAGCCGCCAGACTTGAGATCCACCCGACGGCCCAGCGCGCGCACGATGTCCTCGTCGATGTTGAAGAGGTCGAAGATGGGCCGCTCGCCGGTGTAGAGCGTCAGCTTCTCGGCCGCCTTGGGCATGAATTCGCGGCCGAAGCGCAGCAGCGCGTCGAATTGCTCGCGCGAGTCGATGCGGAT
The DNA here is from genome assembly GCF_001476815.1 of Pseudacidovorax intermedius. GTDB lineage: Bacteria > Pseudomonadota > Gammaproteobacteria > Burkholderiales > Burkholderiaceae_C > Xenophilus > Xenophilus intermedius_A. The sequence continues at coordinate 79,931 of NZ_LDSL01000030.1, forward strand.
GCTCGTGATGTGGTCGTCCACCAGGTCGCGCAGCACGCGCTGCAGCAGGCTCAGGTCCTGGTGCAGCAGCGACACGGGCGGCATCTTGCCCGACCGTTCGTGGATGCGCGCCCAGGTCTTGCGCAGGTAGGCGATGTCCTCGGCCAGTTCGGTGTCGCTGGCGTCCTCGCCATTGGTGCGCAGGATGTAACCGCCGTGCTCGCGCGGCGCCATGCCGGGCACGGCCTCGGCCTTCACCGCCGCATCGGCGAGCGTCTGCACGCGCTGGCGCAGCGCATCGCGCTGGTCCGGCGGAATCTTCTGCGAGACGCCGATGTGGTTGTCCTGCGGCAGGAAGACCAGCATGCGCCCGGCGATGCTGATCTGCGTGGACAGCCGCGCGCCCTTGGTGCCGATCGGGTCCTTGATCACCTGCACCAGCAGCGACTGCCCTTCGAACACCTGGCGCTCGATGGGCACGACTGACTGCGGCGGCCGGCCGTCGGCGGTGGGGCGCGTTTCGGCACCCGGCGCGGCGCGCGAGCCCGGCGTGTACGGCGCCACCAGGTCCGCCACGTGCAGGAAGGCGGTGCGCTCGAGCCCGATGTCGATGAAGGCCGACTGCATGCCGGGCAGCACGCGCGACACCTTGCCCAGGTAGATGTTGCCGACCAGGCCGCGCTCCAGCGTGCGTTCGACGTGCAGCTCCTGCACGGCACCGTGCTCGACGACGGCGACGCGGGTCTCCTGAGGGGCCCAGTTGATGAGGATTTCCTGCATGGCTTCGCGCTTCGACCTTTAGGGGATGCGCCAACCGGCCTGCCGCAGGAGTTGCGCAGTCTCGAAAGTCGGCAGGCCCATGATGCCCGAGTGGCTGCCGGCGATGTGGGCGACCAACGCACTCCCCAGCCCCTGGATCGCGTAGGCGCCGGCCTTGCCCATGGGCTCGCCGGACGCGACGTAGGCCGCGATCTGGCTGGTCGCTAACGGCGCGAAACGCACGCGCGAGACGCTGAGCGCCGCCAGCCGCCGGCGTCCGGCCTGCACGGCGACTGCCGTCATCACGCGGTGGGTGCGGCCCGACAGCGCCGCCAGCATGCGCCGCGCATCGGCCGCATCGGCCGGCTTGCCCAGGATGGCACCGCCCAGTGCCACGGTCGTGTCGGCGCACAGCACCGGTGCTGGCGGCAGCCCGCGGCGCTCGAGCCGTGCCACGGCCGCGTCGAGCTTGAGGCCGGTCACCCGCTGCACGTAAGCCGCCGCGGCCTCGCGCGGCAGTGGCGCTTCCAGCGATTCGGCATCCTCGTCGGCATCGGCCAGCAGCGGCCGGTGCGGCACCTGCAGCAGGTCGAGCAGCTGGGCACGGCGCGGGCTCTGGGAGGCGAGGTAGAGGAAGTCGGCGCGGGTCTTATTCACGGTGGTACGGATGGCCGGCGTTGACCGACCAGGCACGGTAGAGCTGCTCGACCAGCAGCACGCGCGCCATGGCGTGCGGCAGCGTCAGGTCGGACAGGCGGATGCGTTCATGGGCCGCCGCCTTGAAGGCGGGATCGAGCCCGTCGGGCCCGCCGATCACCAGCGCGACGTCGTCGCCTTCCCCCTGCCAGAAGGACAGGCGGGCGGCCAGGGCCTTGGTCGTGAGCGCCGTGCCCCGCTCGTCGAGCACGACGATGCGCATGCCGCGCGCAATGGCGGCCTCGATGCGCTCGCGCTCGGCGGCATACAGGGTCTCGAGCGACTTGGAGCCGCGCGGCTCGGTCTTGACCGCCTTGAGCTCCAGCTTGAGCTCGGGCGGGAAGCGCTTGGCGTAATCGTCCCAGGCGGTCTGCGCCCAGTCGGGCATGCGCTGCCCGACGGCGACCACCAGCAGCCTCATGCCTTCTTGCGGGCCGGTGCCTTCTTGGCCGCCGCCTTGCGGGCCGGGGCGTTCACGACCACCTTCTTGGGTGCGGCCTTCTTGGTGGCGGGCTTGCGGGCGGTCTTGGCGGCGGCGCCGCCCGCGGTCTTGCGTGCCGGCGCCTTGGGTGCCGCCGGCCTGGACGAAGACTTCTTCGCCGCCGGCTTGCGGGCGGCCGGTGCCGCGGCCTCGGCGCTGCCGCCGGCGGCACGCTTGCGCGGCGCCTTCCTGGCGGCCGGTGCATCCGGCTCGGACGCGGTGCGGGCCGAGGGCTTGGGAGCGCCGAACTTCACCCGCACCGGCTTGTCGCCCCAGATTTCTTCCAGGTGGTAGTAGGCGCGGATGTTGGGCTGCATGATGTGGGCCACGGCGGGGCCGCAGTCCACGATGATCCATTCGCCGTTGTCCTCGCCCTCGATGCGCGGCTTGCCGAAGCCGGCTTCCTTGACGGCCTCGCGCACGCTGGCGGCAAGGGCCTTGGTCTGGCGGTTCGAGGAGCCGGAGGCCACGATCACCCGCTCGAACAGCGGTGACAGGTGCTCCGTGTTGAAGACCTGGATGTCCTGGGCCTTGACGTCCTCGAGGCCATCGACGATGGCCCGCTGGAGTTTCTGGATGTCTTTCTTGGCGGAGGCGTCAGTGCTCATCAGGCTGGCGGTAGAGGTGGTGTTGGTCAATATAGCGCGCGACGGCAGGGGGAACCAGCGCCGCCACATCCTGCCGCTGCGCGGCGCGCTGGCGGATGTCGGTGGCACTGGTGTCTGCCGGCGCGAGGCGCAGGGATTCGAAGCGCGCCCCCGCCGGCAGGTCCGGCAGGCTGTTCGGGTCGAAGGCGATGGCATGGCCGGCGTCGTCCAGACGTTCGGCCACCGCCACCACGGCCAGCTGCAGGATCTGCCGCCAGCCGTGCCAGGTGGGCAAAGCCGCCGCCTGGTCGGTGCCGAGCATCAGCACGAATTCGGTGCCAGGCTGCTCGGCCCGCAATTCTCGCAGGGTGTCGAGGGTGTAGGTCGGGCCGCTGCGCAAGGTCTCGCGCGCGTCGACCACGACCGGACCCAGGGACTCGAACGCCAGCCGGGCCATGGCCACGCGGTGAACGGCATCGCTCAACGTACGGGCCTTGTGCCAGGCGTGGCCGGTCGGCAGCACCCGCAGTTCGCGCAGGCGCAGCTGGGCCAGGGCGGCGCGCACCAGCGCCACATGCGTGTTGTGCGGCGGATCGAAGGCGCCGCCGAACAGGCCCACGCGGGGTGTCACAGCCATTCGCGGCGCGGCAGGAAGTCGGTGTAGAGCCGTGCCTCGGGCGTGCCCGGCGCCTCCTCGCGACGGTAGGCCCAGCTGGCCTGCGGCGGCATGGACAGCAGGATGGACTCCGTGCGACCGCCCGATTGCAGGCCGAAATGCGTGCCCCGGTCCCACACCAGGTTGAACTCGACGTAGCGCCCCCGGCGGTAGAGCTGGAAGTCGCGCTCGCGCGAGCCCCACGGCAGGGCGCGCCGGCGCGCCACGATGGGCAGGTAGGCCGGCAGAAAGGCATCGCCCACCGCCTGCAACATGCCGAAGCTGCGCTCGACGCCGAGTTCGGAGAAGTCGTCGAAGAAGATGCCGCCGATGCCGCGCTGCTCACCGCGGTGTTTCAGGCAGAAGTAGTCGTCGCACCAGGCCTTGAAGCGCGGGTACTTGTCGTCGCCGAACGGTGCGAGCGCGTCGCGGCAGCTGCGGTGGAAATGCACCGCGTCCTCCTCGAAGCCGTAGTACGGCGTCAGGTCCATGCCGCCGCCGAACCAGCACACCGGCTCGGCACCGGCCGGCAGCGCGGCAATCATGCGCACGTTCATGTGCACGGTCGGCACGAAGGGATTGCGGGGGTGGAACACCAGCGAGACGCCCATGGCCTCGAAGGGCGCACCCGCCAGTTCGGGCCGGTGCTGGGTGGCCGAGGGCGGCAGGCGCGGCCCGCTCACCTGCGAGAAGCCGCAGCCGGCCCGCTCGAACAACTCGCCGCCTTCGAGGATGCAGGTCAGGCCCTCGCCCTGCAGTGGCTCGCCCGGCGACTTCTGCCAGGCATCGCGCACCGCACGGCCCCCGTCGGCCGATTCGACGGCCTCGACGATGCGCGCCTGCAGGCCGCGCAGCCAGTCGCCGACCGCCTGCGGCCGCAGCGCCATCAGGCGCCCTGCCCGCGCGCGGGCACGGCCCGGTGGCCGATGTCGCGCCGGTACTGCACGCCGTCGAAGCGCACCTGCGCCGCCACCTCGTAGGCGCGCTGTTGCGCCAGCTTGACGTTGTCGGCCAGCACGGTCACGCACATCACGCGGCCGCCGCTGGTGACGAGCTTGCCGTCCTGCAGGGCGGTGCCGGCATGGAAGACCACGGCGTCCGGCGCCTCCGCGGGCACGCCGCTGATGGCGTCGCCCTTGCGCGGATCCAGCGGATAGCCATGGGCGGCCAGCACCACGCCGAGGGCGGTGCGGCGGTCCCACTCCAGCTCCACCTGGTCCAGCGTGCCGTCGGTGGCATGCCAGAGCAGGTCGAACAGGTCGGACTTGAGGCGCATCATGATCGGTTGCGTCTCGGGGTCGCCCATGCGGCAGTTGAATTCGAGCGTCTTGGGATGGCCGGCGGCGTCGATCATCAGGCCGGCGTAGAGGAAGCCGGTGTATGGGATGCCGTCGCGCTCCATGCCGCGGATGGTGGGCAGGATGATCTCGCGCATCACCCGCGCATGCACCTCGGCCGTGACTACCGGGGCGGGCGAATAGGCGCCCATGCCGCCGGTGTTGGGGCCGTTGTCGCCGTCGAGCAGGCGCTTGTGGTCCTGGCTGGTGGCCAGGGCCGCGACGTTCCTGCCGTCGCACAGCACGATGAAGCTGGCTTCCTCGCCGGCAAGGAATTCCTCGATCACCACGCGCGCGCCGCCCTCGTTGTGGCTGATGCCCAGCTTGTTGTCGAGCAGCATGAAGTCGATGGCCTCGTGCGCCTCGGCCAGCGACGTGGCCACGACGACGCCCTTGCCTGCCGCCAGGCCGTCGGCCTTGATGACGATGGGCGCGCCTTTGGCGTCCACATAGGCGTGGGCGGCCGTGGCGTCGGTGAAGGTCTCGTACTCCGCGGTGGGAATCTTGTGGCGCTTCATGAAGGCCTTGGAGAAGGCCTTGGAGCTCTCGAGCTGCGCGGCCGCCTTGGTCGGGCCGAAGATGCGCAAGCCGTGGTCGCGGAATTCGTCGACCACGCCGGCCGCGAGCGGACCTTCGGGGCCGACCACCGTCAACGCGATCTTTTCCTGCTGCGCCCATTCGCGCAGCGCGACGGGGTCGGTGTGCGGCACCTGCACGAAGCGCTTGTCCAGCGCCGTGCCGCCATTGCCCGGCGCCACGTAGACGCGGGTGATGCGCTCGGAATGCGCCAGGCGCCAGGCCAGCGCATGCTCACGCCCGCCGCCGCCGATGACCAGAACCTTCATCAGTAGGCCTCCGCGATCGCCGCGTTGTGGTACACCTCCTGGACGTCGTCCAGGTCTTCGAGCATGTCCAGCAGCTTCTGCATGCGGACGCCGTCCTCGCCGGCCAGGTCGATCATGTTCTCGGCGCGCATGGTCACTTCCGCCAGTTCGGGCTTGAGGCCGGCGGCTTCCAGCGCGTTCTTGACGGCCTCGAATTCGGCCGGTGCCGTCAGCACCTCGATGGCGCCGTCGTCGTCGGTCACCACATCGTCGGCGCCGGCTTCGAGGGCCACTTCCATAACCTTGTCCTCGTCCGTGCCGGGCGCGAAGAGGATCTGGCCGCAGTGCTTGAACTGGAAGGCCACCGAGCCTTCGGTGCCCATGTTGCCGCCGTACTTGGCGAACATGTGGCGCACCTCGGCCACCGTGCGCACGCGGTTGTCGGTCATGGTGTCCACGATGATGGCGGCGCCGCCAATACCGTAACCTTCGTAACGGATTTCTTCGTACTGCACGCCTTCGAGGTTGCCGGTGGCCTTGTCGATGTTGCGTTTGATGGTGTCGGCGGGCATGTTGGCCGCCTTGGCCTTGTCCACCGCCAGGCGCAGGCGCGGATTGGCCGCCAGGTCACCGCCGCCGGTACGCGCGGCCACCATGATTTCGCGGATGACGCGCGTCCAGATCTTGCCGCGCTTCTCGTCCTGCCGGCCCTTTCTGTGTTGAATGTTTGCCCACTTGCTGTGTCCGGCCATGACCTGGTGCTCGCGTTTCTTTGTCTGTCGTTGACGGGGTGCGCAATTTTACCTTCCGGTCCGGCCGGCGCTTCCCGCGGACGGCATACTCCGCGTTTTAAAAAAACACAGAAGAACTCCGTGAGCACCGAATCCCCCTCCCCCACGATGCCGCACGCCGAAGCCTGCGACGTGTTCGTGATCGGCGGCGGACCGGCCGGCGCCACCATCGCGACGCTGCTGGCACGCCAGGGCCGCCGGGTGGTGATGGCCGAGAAGGCCCACCATCCGCGCTTCCACATCGGCGAATCGCTGTTGCCCGCCAACGTCGCGCTGTTCGACGCGCTGGGCGTGCGCGAGCAGGTCGAGCGCGTGGGCATGGCCAAGTGGGGCGCGGAGTTCGTCTCGCAGGAGCACGGCCGCAGCGTGCGCCTCGGCTTCGCCGAGGGCTGGAACAAGCAGCTCACCCACGCCTGGCAGGTGCGCCGTGCCGACCTGGACGAGATCCTGTTCCGCCACGCCGCGCAGGAAGGCGCCACCGCGCTCGAAGGCTGCCGCGTGCGCGACGTGGCCATGGATGCCGAGGGCGCGACGATCACCGCCACGCTGGACGACGGCGCCACCCGCCAGTGGCGGGCGCGCTTCGTGGTCGACGCCTCGGGGCGCGACACCTTCATGGCCAATCGGCTCAAGTCCAAGGTCAAGAACCCGCGCCACAACAGCTCGGCGCTGTTCGGCCACTTCCGCAATGCCTGGCGGGCCGAAGGCGAGTACGAGGGCTACATCACCATCTTCTGGTTCAAGCACGGCTGGTTCTGGTACATCCCGCTGGCCGACGGCACGGTGAGCGTGGGTGCGGTGTGCTGGCCCTACTACCTCAAATCGCGCGACAAGCCGCTCAAGGACTTCTTCGCGGACACCATCGCGATGAGCCCCGAACTGGCTGAGCGCCTCAAGGACGCCCAACTGGTCGACGACGCCGTCTACGCCACCGGCAACTATTCGTACAGCGGCACCCACTGCACGGGCGAGCGCTACCTGATGCTGGGCGATGCCTTCACCTTCATCGACCCGGTGTTCTCCTCCGGCGTGTACCTGGCCATGCACAACGCCTTCCGGGGCGCCGACCTGGTGGCCACCGCACTCGACGAACCGCGGCGCATGCCCGCGGCCCGCCGCGCCTTCGAGCGCTACATGCGCCGCGGCCCGCGCGAGTTCTCGTGGTTCATCTTCCGCGTCACCAACCCGACGATGCGCGACTTCTTCATGTACCCGCAGAACCCCTTCCGCGTGAAGGAGGCGCTGATGTCGCTGCTGGCCGGCGACATCCACGACGGCACGCCGATCTGGCGTTCGCTGCGCGTGCTCAAGACGATGTACTACGGCGTGTCGGCAGCGCATCCGCGTCGCAGCTGGCAGGCCTGGCTGCGGCGGCGCCGCAACGTGCGCGACCTGGGCCCGCTCAAGGGCGAGAACGTGCTCGAGAACCGATGAGCGTGGTGCAGGTGCAGGATGCCGTCGGAACGCCGGGCCGTTTCGCGCGCCACACATGGGCCGATGCCGCGCGCCTGCCGGCTGACCGCGTTCTCGGTGGCCTGGCCTACGGCGTGGCGGACGACGATGTGTCGCTGCCGGACTGGCTGGCACCCGTTCCCGCCGCTGCGTTGCTGTCCGACGATCGGGCGCATGCCGATGTCTGGCCCGCCGCAGGGCGGGTGCGCGAAGGCCGCACGGGCAGCATCCGCTGGCGCCATGACGGCCAGCACCTCTTCGGCGCCGTCGAGTTCGAGGAGGACGGCCGCGGGCTCGAGGTGCTGGCCCATCGCGCCTACCGCGACCTGTTCTCCACCCTGGCCGACACCGGTTACGCGCACCTGATGCGGCTGTGGAACTACCTGCCGCGCATCAACGAGGACGGCGGCGGCCTGGAGCGCTACCGCCAGTTCAACGCCGGCCGGCAACAGGCCTTCATTGACGCCGGCCAGGCGGCCTTCGAGGGCGCACCGGCCGCTTGCGCCCTCGGCTTCCATGGCGAAGGCCTGCTGCTGCGCTTCATGGCCGGCCGCACCGTGCCCGTGGCCATCGAGAACCCGCGGCAGGTGCCCGCCTGGCGCTATCCCGCCGACTACGGGCCGCGCGCGCCCACCTTCTCGCGCGCGGCCGTGGTGCGCACGGCCAGCGACGCCGCCCATCTCTTCGTGTCCGGCACGGCCAGCATCGTGGGCCATGCCACGGTGCACGAAGGCGACCTCGACGCCCAGATCGACGAAACGCTGCGCAACCTGGAGGCGGTGTTCGCCGAAAGCCGGCGCAGCGGCGTCGCCTTCTCGCTCGCGGACAGCGAGCCGGTGGTTTATGTCCGGCACCCCGCGCAGGCGGCCGCGGTACGCCACCGGCTGGCCCAGGCGCTCGGGCCGCAGAGCCGGTTCATGCGCCAGGCCGTGTACCTGCATGCGGACATCTGCCGCAGCGATCTGCTGGTCGAGATCGAGACGCACCTGCATGCGAGCGGTCTGCCCGGCGTGACCGCAACGGACGGCTCAGTGGCCGAGGAACGGGCATGACCCCGCGCGCCGACTTCTCCTGCGGGCAAAAGAAGCGCGGGTGCCGCCGATGAAGCTGCTCCTGAGAAGCCTCAAGGCCGTCGCCCTCGCCCCGCCGCTCTACGTGCTGCTGCTCGGCCTGGGCCTGATGTCGCTCGCCTGGAACCTGCTCGCCATGCTGCTGCACCCGGTGCTGCCGCCGCGGCTGGGGCGCCGGGTCGGCCGCGCCGGCATCGCCCACGGCTACCGCCTGTTCTGGACCGTCGCCAGCGCCTGCGGAATGATGCGCATCGATGCCCGCTGCCTGGCCGCCCTGCGCGACGAGCGCGGACTGGTCATCATCGCCAACCACCCGACCATGCTCGATGCGCTGCTGCTGGTGGCGCACCTGCCGCGCAGTGCCTGCATCATGAAGGCCTCGCTGATGAGGAACGTCTTCCTCGGTGCGGGTGCCCGGCTGGCACGCTACATCCGCAACGACTCGGCGCGCACCATGGTGCGGCTGGCGGTGGACGACCTGCGCGACGGCGGGCAGCTGGTGGTGTTCCCGGAGGGCACGCGCACCTCCGGCGGCCGGCTCAATGCCTTCCGCCCCGGCGTGACGCTGATCGCCCGGCTGGCCCAGTCCCCCATCCAGACGGTGTTCATCGACACCGATTCGCCCTATCTCGGCAAGGGCTGGCCGATCTGGCGCGTGCCGCCGCTGCCCATCATCTTCACGCTGCGGCTGGGCGAACGCTTCGCGCCCATGGCCGACAGCAACGCCCTCACGGCGCGGCTCGAACACTACTTCCAGCAACATCTGGCGGCCGGGCAGGATCCCGGCACGCCTGCCGCCGAATGCAAGAGTCCTCGCGCACCCACCTGGTCCTGATCCCCAGCTACAACACCGGCCCGAAGCTCTTCGACACGGTGCGCGAGGCCCGCGCCCGCTGGAGCCCCGTGTGGGTGGTGGTGGACGGCAGCACCGATGGGACCGGCGAGGCGCTGCAGCAGCAGGCGGCCAGCGACCCAGGCCTGCGCGTCTGGCTGCTGCCGCGGAACCAGGGCAAAGGCGCGGCAGTGATGCACGGCCTGCGCGCGGCGCTGGCCGAAGGATTCACGCATGTGCTGACCATGGATTCGGACGGCCAGCATCCGTCGGACCTGATCCCGGCCTTCATGCAGGCCTCCCAGGCGCGGCCCGACACCATGGTGCTGGGCCGGCCGGTGTTCGACGCCAGCGCGCCGCTGCTGCGGGTGCGGGGCCGACGGGTGTCCAATGGCTGGACGCAAGTGGAGACGCTGTTCGCCGGCATCGGCGACTCGCTTTACGGCTTCCGTGTCTACCCCATTGCACCGCTGCTGCGGATCATGGCGCGCCAGCCATGGATGCGGCGTTTCGATTTCGACACCGAAGCGGTGGTGCGCCTCGCGTGGGGGGGCGTCAAGCCGATCAACCTCGACGCACCGGTGAAGTACCTCAGTGTGGAGGAAGGCGGCGTGTCCCACTTCCGCTATGGCCGCGACAACGTGCTGCTCACCTGGATGCACACGCGGCTGATGGTCGAATTCGTGCTTCGGCTGCCCGCGCTATTGTGGCGCCGGTTGCGCCGCGCGCCGCCGTTCCAGCCTTGATCCGCGCCCCGGCCGGCCCTTCAGACCGGTGGCGGCAGGCCGGCCGAACGGGAACGCAGGAATGCCGGCAGCACCCGCGCCACCCGCTGCATCATGGCGAACTCGGTGTCGTTGAGCTCCTTGTCCTCCGAGTCGAAATGGCACAGCGAGCCGTACAACTCGCCCTTGTCGTCCAGCACGGGCACGCCGTGGTAGCTCAAGAGCACGCCCTGGTAGACGTGGCCATCCAGCCGTCTGTCCCGGCCGGAGTCGCAGGTGCGGAACTCGCCGTCGCGCAGCACGTATTGGCAGAAGCTGTCCCGGAAGGGCACGACCGCCAGGTGTTCCGGACGGACTTCACCGGACTTGTCGACCAATTCGAGGTTGCGCATCAATTCGCCCTCGAAGCGGTACACGCCGGTGTAGCGGTGAGGCACACGGGCGTTCAACTCACGCAGCCCGCCCGCCAGCCCTTCCAACTCGCAGACACGCACGAACCACTGGATTTCGTTCATCAGCCTCGATCCTCCGAAGCTGCGATTGTGGCATTGGCCCCGCACACTGGATGACGCATACCTGAACGGACGCGGGGGATGCTGCGGGCGACAGAAGTGTTCAGGACTCCGGCCATCGCTGCGGCACGCGCCGCAGCTTGCTCGTGTCGTAGCCCAGCGCCTTCAGCCGTTCGACGGCAGCGGCGTAGCGGGATTCGGCGATCGTAGGCTGCCGCGCCATGATCCAGGCATAGTCGCGGGCCGTGCGGCCAATGATCGTGAGCTGGTACGCGGGATCGACGTCGACGATCACGTATTCCGCCTTGATCGGCCACACGAACTGCATGCCCCACACCGCGTTGCCGGTCCCTGGCACCACGGTTCCGACAGGATTCATGGTCTTGAGTGCGCCGTCGAAGCCGCCCTCGCGGTACCGGAACCGGGTGTCGATGCGCCCGTCTGCCGCCAGCGAATAGGACTCCACGGCGTTGTAGGCATCGCGCTCCGGCAGGGTCGGGATGTTGCCGATCACATACCAGTCCCCCATGAAGCGCTGCAGGTCCACCTGCTGCATGCGTGGGATCGGTGGCTTGGACGTCGCGCAGCCGGCCAGGATGGCGACGGCCGCCAGACCGAGGCAAAGATTGCGCAGCCGTCTGCGCGACGAGGGACTCAGTGCGTTGGATGCTCGGTTGCGGCCCATGGCATGTGCTCCATACAGATGTAGGGTGCGACGCTCATCCGACGGCGCCCACGGCCGCGTGGGCGGAATTCGCAGGAATTCGCCCGACGGCATGCTGCGCGCTCGCGGCTAGCATCGGGCGAGGGAGGTCAGTCGCCGCATCGCGGCAGGCGCCCGCCCGCCTGCCCTTGCCATGCGCCCTTCTCTTTCGTCCCACTCCCGCACGTGCCTCTGCGCGGCCTACCTGCTGGTCGCCGCCGCCAGCCTCTGGCTGCGCCAGGGCTTTCCCGTGGTGGCCGATCCCGCAGCGGTCTTCGACGACGCGCATTTCGTGAAGCAGGCCTACGCGCTCGCCGGCGGCCAGTGGCTCGGCGACTACAACCGGACCACGCTGATCAAGGGCGCGGGCTACCCGCTGTTCATCGCGCTCAGCGCCGGGCTGGGCCTGCCGCTCAAGATGGCCGAGCAGGCGCTCTATCTGGCGGTCGGCGGCGCGTTGGCCTTCGCACTCGGCCGGCGTGCCAGGGCGCCGTGGGCGGGATGGCTGCTTTTCGTCGGGCTCGCCTTCAATCCTGCGTTGTGGCATCCCTCGCTGGCGCGGGTGATCCGCGAAGGCTTCTATGTCTCGGGCATGTTGGCGGTGGTGGCGCTGGCCGCCTGGTCCTTCGCCCCGCGCTGCCGGCGGCGTGCCGCCATCGCCGCCGGTGCGGGACTGGCCCTGGGCGTGTTCTGGATCACCCGCGAGGAAGGCGTCGCCATCCTGCCCGCCTTGGCCACGATGGCGGCGGTCGGCATCGCGCTGCAATGGCAGCGCCGCCAGCGCATCCAGCTACGCCGCCCGCGCTGGTCCGCGCCATCACTGCTTCGAAGCGGGCGCGCGCTCGCCATGGCGGCTCTGTTGATGGGTGCCGCCGGTGCGACGGTGGTGCTGTCCGTCAAGGCCGCCAACCGGCACATGTATGGCGTCTTCCTCGCCACCGAGTTCCAGAGCGGTGCGTTCGTGAGGGCCTATGGCGCGCTCGCCCGCATCCAGCACGACCGCTGGCAGCCCTACGTCGTGTTCCCCGCCGACGCCCGCGCACGGGCCTACGCCGTGAGCCCCGCCGCCCGTGAACTGCAACCTTTCCTTGATGGGCCGGTCGGCGAACTCTGGCGCCGCACCGGATGCCAGCAGACCGGGCAGTCGCCCTGCCCGGAGATCCTTTCCGGCTGGTTCATGTGGGCGCTGCGCGACGCCGCCTGGAATGCGGGGCACCATCGCAGCGCCGCCGAAACCCAGGCCTTCTACGATCGCCTGGCCAGCGAGATCAATGAAGCCTGCGACCAAAGCCGCATTCCTTGCGGCCCGCCGCGCGCGACGCTGGCGCCGCCCTTCCAGGCGCAGCGCCTCGGCGCCACGCTCCACGCCGCACGCGACATAGCCGGCATGCTCGCGCGACTGGGCGACGGCCAGTGGGGCACGCCCGCCAGCGTCGGCGCGACGGAGCATCTGGACACCCAGTCCCAGATGGTCGGCACGATCAGCCGGCCGGCACACCACCGCTACGAGGCGGCGGGCTGGATCACCGGCCGCGACCAGTTGCCGCAGATGGCGCTGCTCGGCCCCCAGGCCGAGAGCGTGCCGATGACCCTCGAGTTGCGCCGCGTCTCTGCCGAGGAGCAGGCGGCCGGCTTGGCGGCGGGCTGGCGCCTGCGCATCGTCAGCGGCTGCGCGCCCCAGGCCTGCCAGCTGGAAGTGGATGGCCGGCGCTACCCGCTCGCGGCTGGACGGCTGCCGTTGCCGGCCGGCACCGGCGTCATCGACATCGAGCGCCTGCGCGACCTCTCGCGCACCTTGCCGGGCAGACGCATGGAGGCGCAGCAACGCCTGGCGGCCCTGCTCGCCGCCGCCTACCACCGGGCAATGCCGGTGGCGCTCGTCCTGGGCGCCCTCGGAATCGCAACGGGCGTGGCGCTCCGGCAGAAGCGGCGCCGCGACCCGGCGGCCGAACTGCTGCTGGTGCTGCTGGCGGGCGCGGCGGCAGCGGTGGCCACGCGCATTGCCCTGCTGGCCTATCTGGAAGCCACGTCGATCCCGTCGGTCAACATGCTCTATGCATCGCCCGCCACACCGCTGGTGATCGTCCCGGGAACGTGCGGAATCTGGCTCGGGCTGCGCACGCTGCGCAGCCGCCGCGTCGCAGGGCGACGTGCCGCCTGACCGACGCGAGACGCCGCCACGCGCGCCTGAGCCGGCGGCGGCTGAGAACGCTCAGGGCCGCTTGAGCCCGAACGCGCCGAGCACCTGCTCGGCGTTCTTCTGCATCTGTTCCTGCATCTGCTGGAAGGCCGTCTTCGACTGCTCGACGTAGGTCCCCATCAGGCCCTGCAGCACCGGCGACTGCATGCTCATGAAGCGCGACCACATCTCCGGCGTGAAGGTCTGGGCCTTGTCGGCCATCTGGGCCTGGACCTCGACCATGGCCTGGATGTTCTTTTCGAGGTAGGGCGCCATGAAGCCCTGCATGGCATTGCCGTAGAAGCGGATGATGCTGGCCAGCACCTGTTCGGTGAACATGGGCGCGCCGCCAGCCTCCTCTTCCAGAATGATCTGCAGCAGGATGCTGCGGGTGATGTCGTCGCCGGTCTTGGCATCGCGCACCACGAAGAGGTTCTGGTCCATCACCAGCTGCTTGACGTCCGCCAGCGTGATGTACGTGGAAGAGTCCGTGTCGTAGAGCCGTCGGTTGGGGTACTTCTTGATCACCCGTTCCGACGCCCGGGAAGCCCCCTTCTTGCTCTGCACTGGAGAATCCTTCAAGCCACACACCTCGCAAACATCGAAAGCCATTCTAGGGAGGGGCTCCGGCGGGCACGCACAGGTTTACCCTGCCCGACGCCGTCACCAGGCGGCGCAGGCGCGCAGGCTCAAGGATTGGGGTACTCGCCGCCGCAGTTGCCGCAACGGGCGACCTCGCAGTTCCCGCCGAGGCTCGATTCAAGTGCCAGCGGGCTGCGCGCACCGGCGAACACCCAGCAGCGCGGGCAATGCTCCCGGCCTTCCACCGGCAGGTAGGAACGCGCGCGCTGCTGCACCCGCTCGCGCGTCACCAGCACGCCCATGCCTTCGGCGCGCGCCACGTCCTGCGCCGCATAGGTGCCGGAACGCCCACTGGCAAGGTCGTTGATGCCATAGACCGCCCGAGCGAACTCCAGCGGCGCCTGGCGAAGCAGCATGGCGGTGCGTCGCCGCGCAAGGCTGTCGTCGGGCAAGGCGGTCGGCGAACTCATGGTGGGCCCCTGTCGTGGCGAGAAGGTTGAGGGAGCCAGCCAAGGTATCACAACTTGCAACAAAATGCATCGTCGACAAGCGTCGAAAGTTGGCAAGCGCGCCCAGGCGCAGCCCCCTGCCGCGACACGCCAGCTTTTTTCTCTGCGCGTGCTCGCCTGCTTGCGCGAATCGAAAAAACCACGCTATACTCTACCCTCTCGAACAAACACAGGCGCGTAGCTCAGCTGGTTAGAGCACCACCTTGACATGGTGGGGGTCGTTGGTTCGAGTCCAATCGCGCCTACCAATCTCGTGTGTGAACCAGGCACACGAAAACAAGAAATAGCCCCATCAGGGGCTATTTTTTTGCTCGCATCGACGCCGTATGCGCGGCGCCTCGCGCTTGCGGCGCATGCGAGGGTCTCCACCCCCTCGCCCCATTCGATGCAAAAGCCCGGCAAGCCGCCGCGGCGCGGCGCTCAACGCCGCCGAGCCGACCTCACGCCCGACACACCGGCCACGATGCCCAGCACATGCGTCAGACGCGCGGTGTCGCCGATCTCGATGGTGAAGGTCATCCAGGCCGTTCCTCGCACCGACTGCGTCTGCACGCCGATCACGTTCATCTTCTCGCGTACGAACACGTCCGAGATGTCGCGCAGCAGGCCCTGCCGGTCCGCAGCTTCGACAGCCACATCCACGGCATACACCACGTCGCCGCCCGCGCGGGCGCTGCCCCACTCCACGTCGATGACGCGGGCAGAGTCCCTCGCAGCCATCATGCGGAAGTTGCTGCAGTCCAGCCGGTGCACGCTCACGCCGTGGCCGCGCGTGACGAAGCCGCCGATGGCGTCGGGGGGCGCAGGCCGGCAGCACTTGGCCAACTGCGTCATCAGCGACGACACGCCCACCACCAGCACGCCACCCTTGCCGGAGCCGTCGGTCGCGCGCGACTTGCGGATCAGCGGCGCCTCGTCGGCGGCGGGCTGCTGCTCGGGCGGGCGCAGGAGGTTCTCGATGTTGCGCAGAGAGAACTCGTCCTTGCCCACCACTTCGAACAGATGGTCCGCCGTGCGGAAGCCCAACTGCGTGGCCAGGTCGTCCAGCTTGAGGGCCGTACGGCCCTCACGCTGAAGCAGCTTCTCGACGGCCTCGCGGCCGCGGGCGACGGTCTCGTGCGTGGCCTGGGCGTTGAACCAGGCACGCACCTTGGCGCGTGCCCGGTGGCTGGCCAGGTAACCCAGTTCGGTGTTGAGCCAGTCGCGCGAGGGGCCGCCGTCCTTGGTGGCGATCACCTCGACCGTCTGGCCGTTCTGCAAGGGCGTGTTGAGCGGCACCATCGCGCCATCCACCCGCGCACCGCGGCAGCGGTGGCCGAGCTGCGTGTGCACCGTGTAGGCGAAGTCCACCGGCGTGGAGCCCTGCGGCAGCTCGACGATGGCGGCATCGGGCGTGAGCACGTAGATGCGGTCGTCGAAGAGGCCGCGGCCCTGCTCGCCGCCCGACAAGTCGCGCTCCCAGGCCAGCAGTTGGCGCAGCACGGCGATCTTGGCGTCGTATTCGCCACCGGCCCACACGCCCGCGTAGCCCTTCGCGCCCGCCTCCTTGTAGGCCCAGTGGGCGGCGACGCCATGCTCGGCATGCTCGTGCATGTCGGCCGTGCGGATCTGGATCTCGATGGGCTTGTCCGGCCGGCCACCCGCCACGTCGCGCACCACCGTGTGCAGCGACTGGTAGCCGTTGGGCTTGGGCCGGGCGATGTAGTCGTCGAACTCCTCCACGATGGGATGGAAATGCGCATGCACCCAGGCCAGGGCCGCATAGCAGTCCTTGACGTCGCCCACGATCACACGCAGCGCCAGGATGTCGAACACCTGCCCGAAGTCCAGCGACTTGCCGCGCATCTTCTTGACGATGCTGTAGATGTTCTTGGGCCGGCCCTGCACCTTGGCCTCGATGCCCTGCGCTGCGAGGTCACGCTCCAGCCGCGCGCGCAGCTGTTCCACGTAGACCTCGCGCTCGGCGCGCTTCTCGTCGAGCAGCTGCGCGATGAGCTTGTAGGTGTCGGGCTCCAGGAAGCGGAAGGACAGGTCTTCCAGCTCCCACTTCACCTGCCAGATGCCCAGCCGGTTGGCCAGCGGCGCGAACACCTGCAGCGACTCCCGCGCCATGCTCTCGGACACCGGTTGCTTGACCGCCGCCGCATGCCGCAACGTCTGCAGGCGCGAGGCCAGGCGCAGCATCACCACCCGCAGGTCGCGCGAGAAGGCCAGCAGCATCTTGCGCACCGTCTCGGTCTGCGCGCCGCTGCCGTCGGCCATCTGCACCACGCCGCGGGTCTGCTTCTGTACCTGGACCAGCTTGGTGGTCTCCAGGGCCAACGAGGCGTAGTTGTCGCCGAAGACCTTGGCGATGACCTCGTGCGGACGGTTCAGGTGCGGGCAGGCATACACCAGATAGCTGGCCGCCTGCATGGCCTCGGAGCCGCCCATGGAGGCGACGATGGCGGCCACGGCATCGGCGTGGGCGAGCGTGTTCTCGCCCGTGTCGAGCGTCTCGCCCTCGATCAGCGGGGCGGCAAAGGCGCGCGCGCGGGCCAGCATGTCCTCCATTCCGGGCGCGACCTGCGCGGTGGCGGCGGACAAGGCATGTTCAACGACGGCTGGCTCGGACACGGACGCTCTCACTCCTGCGATTCTTGTTCGCCCCGGCTCAGGGGCCCATCAAAAAGGACACGACGACCTCGGACTGCGCCGGATCGACCAGCGTCGGCGCATGGCCCACGCCTTCGAATTCGACCAGCGTGGCACGTGGACCGCGCTGCGTCATGGCCTCGGCCGTCGCGGGAGACAGCAGATCAGACTGCGCACCGCGCAACAGCAGCGTGGGCGCGCCGACCAGGTCGTAGGCGCCCCACACGGCGGCTTCGGCCTGCGCCGCGGCCTCGCGGCTGAAGCTCTTGAGGCCCACGGCCAGCGCAGGGTCGTAGTGCAGACGGAAGGGGCCTGCACCCAGTTCCACGTCCTCCCCTTGCGGCGCAAGACGGCGGCTGCCGTCCGGGCTGCGAAGTCGCGCGGGCACGAGCATCGGCTCGGTCAGCGCACGCCACTGCGCCGGCGTGTGCGGACCGAAGCCTGTCGAAATGCCGGCCAGCATCGCCGCGGCCTCGTCGACCGTGGCGTACTCGCCGCCCTGGCCAACGTAGCCGGAGATGCGGGCGATGGCGTCGAATTCAACGGCCGGGCCCACGTCGTTCAGAACCAGCCGCGACACTGCCGCCGGTTGCAACGCGGGCTGGGACGCCAGGAAGATGCCGATCAGCCCGCCCATGCTCGTGCCCACGTGGTCCAGCCGGTCGATGGGCGCGCGCGCGTGCAGCCGCGCCAACAGCGCGATCATGTCGCCGAGATATTGCGCAAAGGTGTAGCCCGCAGGGTCCGCCAGCCAATCGCTGCGGCCGCGGCCCACCACGTCGGGGCACACGATGCGCACGGGGCCGCGCGCCCGCGCCAGCAGCGCCTGGGCCAGCGCATCGAAGTCACGCCCCTGCCGCGTGAGACCGTGCACGCACAACACAACGTGGCCGGCCTGCGGGTCGCCCCACTGCCAGTAGGCCATGCGATGGCCGCCCGACGGGTCCGCGCAGTCCACGAAGTCGAGGTTGGGCTGGGTCATGCGGTCGTCTCCGGGGCGCTGGGGATAATGCTCGCGTCATCCTAATTGATCGCGGAGTACAGGCCCCATGCTTCAAGGCAAAACAGCGCTGGTGACGGGTTCGACCAGCGGCATCGGTCTCGGCATTGCGAAGGCGCTGGCGCAGCAAGGCGCCAACCTCGTCCTCAACGGCTTCGGCGATGCGGCCGGGCCACTGGCGGAGATCCGTGCGCTGGGCGTGAAGGCCGAGTACCACGACGCCGACATGAGCAAGCCGGCGCAGATCGAGGACCTGATGGCCTTCGCCGCCGCCAGCTTCGGCCGGGTGGACGTGCTGGTCAACAACGCCGGCATCCAGCACGTGGCCAAGGTCGAGGACTTTCCCGCCGACAAGTGGGACGCGATCATCGCGATCAACCTCACCAGCGCCTTTCACACCACGCGGCTGGCCATCCCGGCCATGCGCGAGGCCAACTGGGGCCGCGTGATCAACATCGCTTCCACCCACGGCCTGGTGGCCTCGGCGCAGAAGTCCGCCTACGTGGCCGCCAAGCACGGCATCGTGGGCCTGACCAAGGCCGTGGCGCTGGAGACCGCCACCACCGGCGTGACCTGCAATGCCATCTGCCCCGGCTGGGTGCTGACGCCGCTGGTGCAGAAGCAGATCGACGACCGCGCCGCCCGCGAAGGCATCCCGGTGGCGCAGGCCAAGAAGGACCTGCTGGGCGAAAAGCAGCCCTCGCTGCAGTTCACCACTGTGGACCAGCTGGGCGGGCTCGCCGTCTTCCTGTGCTCGCCGGCCGCCGAGCAGGTGCGCGGCGTGGCATGGCAGATGGACGGCGGCTGGACGGCGCAGTAAGTCCGGCGGCCCTACCCTGCCCCCGGCGCGATGCGGGCGACGGCGCCCGAACGCATCAGACGCGTCGCCGCCTGCCTTACTTGAGCTGCACCGAACCCGAGACGTTCACCGTCACCGCCGCCTTGCCGGCCTCGACCGGCACCGGCGCTGCCGCATCGGCCTTGAAGGCCATCGCCTCGGCCGCCATCATGCGCGGCCGCACCGGCATGCCCTGGTTGCCGCTCACCGACACCTGGCGCAGCGTGTAGCCCGAGAAGCCGAAGCCCCGGGCCAGTTCGTCCGCCTTGCGGCGGAAGTTGTCGATGGCCTGGGCCTGCGCCTCGGCCTCCAGCTTGCGCGTCTGTTCGCGGCTCAGGCTGAAGCCGACGTTCATCACGCTCAGGCTGTCGATGCGGCCGGCCACCTGGGCGATGCGCGCGAAGTCGCGGCCCTCCAGCACGATCTGTGCGCTGCCCTGCCAGCCGTTGATCTTGCCGTTGCGGTCGTAGCGCGGCGACAGGCTGAAGTCGCCCGTGCGCACCTCCATGTCGCTCGGCTGGGCCTGGCGTTTCGCCTCGGCCAGCGCGCCGTCGATGGCGGTCTTGAGCTGGGTCTGCACCGCCGCTGCCGTGGTGCCGTCGCGCGTGGTGCCCAGCGTCATCGTCAGCGTGTCCTGCTGCACCTCGACCGTGCCGCTGGCCGACAGCTGCAGCACGTTCTGCGGTGGCGCCCAGCCGCCGGGCAGGGGCGACTCCTGCGCGGCGGCGTTGAGGGACAGGGCGACGAGGGTGGCGGCACCGAGGGTGCGGGCGGCAATGCGGAAGGGGGTCAAGAAGATCCTCATGGAAAGAAACTGGAAGAAAGACGACAGGTGGGAGCGCCCGTCAGGGCCGCGGTTCCCGCCAGGGCAGCGAAGGCAGTTGCCAGCCGCGGCGCGGCGGGCTGTTGTCGGCCCGCGCGGAACTGGCGTCGGGCCCCATGCCGTCCCCGGGATGGCGTGCGTTCCACTCACTGCGCAACTGCTCGCGCAACTCGGCACGCTGCGCCGGCGAGAGCTGGCGCATGGCGGCCTCGGCGGCCTGCTCGTCCATCATCTGCCGCTCGTTCTGGGCGGCACGCGCCGGCCAGCGCGAACCATCGGCGGCCCGCGCGTCCTGGGCCGCCGACAGGCCGGCAACCGCCAGCATGACCGCCATGCCCAGGCCGCCGGCAGCTCGCAGGGGGAACATCGCATTCGTCATGAGTCCACACTCTGCCACCGCTTCAATGCGCGAACTTTGCTGTCACGCGAGAACGCGCAAGTTGTGTAACGTCGTGTCAGGCCTCGCCCTGATCCAGCCGAATCGGCGAACTCGACCGACACAATCGGCTCTGTTACAAATCTGCATCCAGAACTGTCGTGCCTATGACTCAAAACCAGACCCGTACCGACAAGATCGTGATCGTCGACGACGACGCCCGCATCCGCGACCTGCTTCGGCGCTACCTGACGCAGGAGGGCTTCGAGGTGATCGTGGCCGAGGACAGCAAGGCGCTCAACCGCATCCTGCTGCGCGACACGGTCGACCTCATCGTGCTGGACCTGATGATGCCGGGCGAGGATGGACTGTCGGTATGCCGCCGCCTGCGCGCCGCCAACGACCGCACGCCGATCATCATGCTGACGGCCAAGGGCGAGGACGTGGACCGCATCGTCGGCCTGGAAGTCGGCGCCGACGACTACCTGGGCAAGCCCTTCAACCCGCGCGAGCTGCTGGCCCGCGTGCATGCGGTGCTGCGCCGCCGCCCGCCACAGGAGGCGCCGGGCGCGCCGTCCTCCGAGAACGAGATGGTGACCTTCGGGCCCTTCGAGTTCGACCTCGGGTCGCGCACGCTGCGCAAGGACGGCGAGGAACTGTCGCTGACCACCGGCGAATTCGCCATGCTCAAGGCCCTGGTGCGTCATCCGCGCCAGCCGCTGTCGCGCGAGAAGCTGGCGCAGCTGGCCCGCGGCCGTGAGTTCGAGCCCTTCGACCGCAGCCTGGACGTGCAGATCTCGCGCCTGCGCAAGCTGATCGAGTCCGACGCCGCCGCCCCGCGCTACATCCAGACCGTGTGGGGCGTGGGCTACGTCTTCGTGCCGGACGGCAACGCCTGACCGTGCCGCCTGCGGCCCCCGCCAGCCCGTCCGCCGGGCGACCACCCCCCATCGATTCGACCCAGGGCACCCTTCCGTCGCCGCTGGAGATGTCCGAGCGCGCGCGGGGCAAGAGCCGGTTCAGGCTCGGCTTCAGCCTGTTCTGGCGCACCTTCTTCCTGCTGACGCTGCTGCTGCTGGGCTGCATCTACGGCTGGCTGCAGACCTTCCGCGCCTTCGAGGACGAACCGCGCACCGTGCAGACGGCGCACCAGATCGCGTCGCTGGTCAACCTGACCCGCGCGGCGCTGGTGTATTCGGATGCCATCACGCGCGTGTCGCTCATCAAGACGCTGGCCGACCAGGAGGGCGTGCGCATCGTGCCGCGCGAGCCGCGCGACAGGTACGAGGGCTATACCGACCGCGCGCTCGACCGCCGCGTGCGCGACGAGCTGATCCGCCGCCTGGGCGAAGGCACCACCATCGCCAGCGAAGTCAACGGCGAAGCGGGCCTGTGGATCGGCTTCACGATCGACGGCGACCAGTACTGGCTGCTGCTCGATCCCACCCGCTTCACGCGCGTGGGCGGCCGCACCTGGCTCGCATGGTTCATCACCGCCGGCATGATGTCGCTGGCCGGCTCGGCGCTGATCACGCGGCTGATCAACCGGCCGCTCAAGCAGCTCTCGCGTGCCACCACGCAGGTGCGCGAGGGCGAGTACGAGGCCCACCGCCTGGACGAGCATGCGCGCACCAACGAGATCCGCGCCGTCAACATCGGCTTCAACCGCATGGCCGACCAGCTCGCCAAGATCGAGCAGGACCGGGCGGTGATGCTGGCCGGCATCTCGCACGACCTGCGCACGCCGCTCGCCCGCCTGCGGCTGGAGACCGAGATGAGCGTGGCCGACGAGGATGCGCGGGCCCACATGGCGGCCGACATCGCGCAGCTGGACGGCATCATCGACAAGTTCCTCGACTACGCCCGGCCCGACCACGTGCGGCTGCAGCCGCTGCGGCTGCGCGACATGGTGGACGACAGCGTGTTCCCGCTGCGCGACCAGGACGACCTGGAGTTCCAGATCAACGTGCCCCCGGACGCCATGGTGCTGGCCGACGAGGTGGAGCTCAAGCGCGTGCTGTCCAACCTGCTGGAGAACGCGCGGCGCTACGGCCGCACGCCCGGCATGAACGTGACGCAGATCGACATCCAGGCGCAGACGCAACCGACGGCGGTGCTGATCAAGGTGCGCGACCACGGCCCTGGCGTGGCGCCGGTGATGCTGGCGCAGCTGACCAAGCCCTTCTTCCGCGGCGATGCGGCCCGCACCTCGGCCGCGGGCGCCGGCCTGGGGCTGTCGATCGTGGCCAAGAACATCGAGCGCATGGGCGGCACCTTCGCGCTCACAAGCACGCCGGGCCGCGGCTTCGCGGCCCACATCCGCCTGCAGCGCGCGCACAGCGCCAATGCGGCCCCCCCCGAGCGGCGGCCCACGCCCTCCTCGCCCACGCCACTGACATGAACTTCCGTCCACTCGGCCGCTCCGGCCTGCAGGTCTCGCCGCTGGCCTTCGGCGGCAACGTCTTCGGCTGGACCGTGGACGAGGCGACCTCGTTCCGCCTGCTCGACGCCTGGGTCGATGCCGGCTTCAACTTCATCGACACGGCCGACGTGTACTCGATCTGGGCGCCGGGCCACACCGGCGGCGAGTCGGAGACCATCATCGGCAAGTGGCTGCGGGCCTCCGGCAAGCGCGACCGCATCGTGCTGGCCACCAAGGTCGGCAAGCCGATGGGCGAAGGCAAAAAGGGGCTGTCGCCGCGCTACATCCGCGAGGCGGTCGACGCCTCCTTGCGCCGGCTGCAGTGCGACTGCATCGACCTGTACCAGTCGCACGACGACGATGCCGACACGCCGCTGGCGGACACGCTGGGCGCCTATGCCGAGCTGATCCGGGCCGGCAAGGTGCGGGCCATCGGTGCGTCGAACCACACGGCGCCGCGGCTGGCCGAGGCACTGGCCGTGTCCGAACGCCTGGGTCTGCCGCGCTACGAAAGCCTGCAGCCGCTCTACAACCTGTACGACCGCGCGGTGTACGAGGCCGAGCTGGAGCCGCTGTGCCAGGCGCAGCAGCTGGGCGTGATCAACTTCTTCGCGCTGGCCATGGGCTTCCTGACGGGCAAGTACCGCAGCGCCGCGGACGCCGCGCGCAGCACGCGCGGCGAGCGTGCCGTGGCGGCCTACCTCAACGACCGAGGCCGGCGGATCCTGGCGGCGCTGGACGACGTGGCGGCCGAGACCGGTGCCAAACCGGGCCAGGTCGCGCTGGCGTGGCAGATCGCCCGGCCGTCGATCACCGCCCCCATCGCCTCGGCGACCTCGCTGGCGCAACTGCAGGAGCTGGTGGCGGCGGCACAGTTGAAGCTGGCTCCCGAGCAGATCAAACGGCTGGACGAGGCGAGCGCCGAGCAGGTTTGATGCCCTTGCCGCCCAGGACGGGCGCGTCGAGCCTCGCCAGCCGTTCGACGCGCGGCGGATGACCCACACCCGTCCGGGCTGAGCCTGTCGAAGCCCGGGCCAGCGCCGCCTAGCCCTGCGCGCTCGCGCCCTCCTCCGGCGCCAGCACCAGCGCGAACAGTTCGCTCCTGAAGTGGATGCGCAGGCGTCCGAAGGCGCGGTTGCGGTAGGTCTTGACGGTGGGCACCGCCAGTCCGAGGTCCGCAGCGATGCCCTCCTGCGTCATGCCGCGCAGCAGCCGTTCGCAGACCGCCAGTTCGCGCGGCGTCAGCGCCGGGCAGCGCGCCAGCAGGCGCTGGGCCGGTGAGGCGGGCGCCGCCGCCGGCCCGGCCAGCGCCACGTGCTTGCGCGCCAGCGCCATCAGCAGCGCCCCAGCCTCGCCGAAGTCGGCCAGCTGTCCATCGGCCAGCGGGCGCTGCCCGTCGTGGCGGTAGAAGTTGACGGCGAACAGCGCGCCGTCCGCCGACGCTTCGCGCTCCACCACCGACACCCGCTCGCGCACGCCGTGCGCGTCGTAGACCTTGGCGCGGTGTTCCGGCGGCACCTCGCCGGCCGTGATGTGGCACAGGCGCAGGGGCGCCGTCTCGCCGTCGCGGAAGGTGCGGTCGTGCTGCACGGGGCCCGACAGGTAGGCCCGCCAGCAGTCGCGCGTGGTGTCGGGCACGCCCAGGCTGCCGCTGGTGAAGATGGCCGGGCGGGCGCCCGTGCGGTAGATGGAAAAGGAGGCCACCGGCAGCGTCGCCGCCACGGCGCGCAGCAGGCGCGGGCCGAAATCGGTCTCGCCCAGCGCCGGCACCACCTCGGGCATGCGCGCGGCCAGCAGCGCATGGGCGCTGGCGCCGGCGGGCAGGGAGGGGCTCCAGGTTCTCATGGCAGGCGCGGGACGGGCGGCCGGGTCATTGGGGGAAGTCCGTCATCCTCAGGGATGACCGGGTGCCCGCGCCACCGGACTTACGCTAGCCGGATGATGATGTCCGACAACGATCCGCTGGCGCCCCCCACCCTGTCGCACTTCGCCGAAGTGGCGGTGGACGTGGGCCAGCCGCTCGTGCTCGGCCGCGGCCCCCAGGGCCTGCGGCGGGTGGTGCCCATCCTGGGCGGCACGGCGCGCGGCGAGGGCTGGACGGCGCGCGTGCTGCCCGGCGGCGCCGACTTCCAGCGCTTCGCCACCGAGGGCTGCTCGGTGCTCGACGCCCGCTACGGCCTGGAGACGGACGCCGGCGATCTGATCTACGTGCAGAACCATGCCGTGCGCGCTGCCGCGCCCGAGGTGATGGCCCGGCTGATGCGCGGCGAACCGGTGCAGCCGTCGGAGGTGTACTTCCGCTGCACGCCCAGCTTCGAAACCGATTCGCCCGCGCTGCGCTGGATCACCGAACGGCTGTTCGTCGGCTGCGGCGTGCGGCATCCGTCGCAGGTCGTCATGCGCTTCTTCGTGCTGGCGTGAGACCGGGCTGCGCCCCGCCCTCGCCCCCTTTCCCATCCCGCCGCAGAACACTTCCAAGGAGACTCCCCATGACCCGATTCCGCACGTCCTTCCGACTGCTCGCCGCCACCGCGGCCCTGACCGCCGCCTGGTCCGGCGCGCAGGCCCAGACGCCCGCCTATCCGAGCCGGCCCGTGCGGCTGATCGTCGGCTTTCCGGCCGGCACCGGGCCGGACATCGTGGCGCGCCTGCTGGCACAGAAGCTCTCCGAAGGCTGGAACGGCGTCGGCGTGGTGGTGGACAACAAGCCCGGCGCCGGCGGCACCATCGCCGCCAGCGAGGCCGCGCGGGCCCAGCCCGACGGCTACACGCTGATGCTCGGCGAGACCGGCCAGCTGTCCATCGCCCCCAGCAGCTACACCAAGCTGCCCTACGACCCGAAGAAGGACTTCGCGCCGGTGAGCCAGGTGGTCACCAGCAACTTCATGCTGGTGGTCAATCCGCAGAAGGTGCCGGCGCGCGACGTCAAGCAGTTCGTGGACTGGAGCCGCCAGCAGAAGGGCCTGTTCATGGGCACCTTCGGCGCCGGAACGCCGGGTCACTTCGGCGCCTACATCTTCGGCGAGGCCATCGGCATGAAGCCCGAGGCCGTGCACTACCGCAACACGGGTGATGCGCTCGCCGGCCTGATGAGCGGCGATGTGGCCGGTGCCTTCGCCAGCGTCGGCCTGGCCGCGCCCAACGTCAAGGCCGGCAAGCTCGTGGCCCTGGCGGCCAGTGGCGACACCCGCGCCGCCCTGCTGCCCGACGTCCCCACCTTCAAGGAGCAGGGCTACGGCCAGGTCGTGTTCCAGTCGTGGTTCGGCATCGTGGCGCCCAGCCGCACGCCGCCCGAGGTGCTGGCCAAGCTCGAAGCGGACATCCGCCGCGCCATGCAGTCGGCCGACGGCAAGCAGCGCATGGAAGACGCCGGCTTCAGCGTGACCGGGACCACCGCCAAGGAGTTCGGCAACATCATCGCGGCCGATACTGTGACCTGGGGCAAGGCCGTGCAAGCCACCGGCTTCAAGGCGGACTGAGCCATGCGCCCCACCTTCGGACTCGGCGCGGCCGCGGCGGGCGCCGCCGCGTTGCTGGCGGCGTGCACCAGCCCCGGCGACGCACCGCCCGCGGCCCAGGCCGCGTCCACGCCCTTGGCCTGCGCCCAGCTCGCACGGGCCGTGCCGCACGGCACGCGGCTCACGCTGGCCGAGGAAGTCGCCGCCGGCACCATCAACCTCACCGGGATCCAGCCCGGCGCACCGGGCGCCACCGCGCCGGTACCCGCTCATTGCCATGTTCAAGGGAAGATCGCCGAGCGCACCGGCCTGGACGGCAAGCCCTACGCCATCGGCTTCGACCTGCGCCTGCCCGCGCAATGGAACGGCCGCTTCTTCTTCCAGGGCGGCGGCGGCACGGACGGCGTGCTGCGCGATGCCATCGGCGTGCTCACCGGCGGCGGCAACACCAGCAATGCGCTGATGCAGGGCTATGCGGTGGTCTTCACCGACACCGGCCATCTGAATGAGCCTGGCCCCAATGGCCCCTACCAGTTCGGGCTGGATCCGCAGGCACGGGCCGACAACGGCTACAACTCCATGGCGCAGACCGCGCGCGTGGCCAAGACGCTGATCCGCGCGCACTATGGCCAGGCGCCCCAGCGCTCGTACTTCGTCGGCTGCTCCAACGGCGGGCGGCAGGCCATGATGATGACGCAGCGCTATCCGGAGATGTTCGACGGCGTCATCGCCTCGGCGCCGGCCTACCGCGTGCCGCTGGCTTCGGTTCAGGCGGTGTACGACACCCAGCTCTATGCCCGTGCCGCGGCCGAGCAGGCGCCGCCCGGTCCCGACGGCCGGCCGGTGCTCTCGAAGGCCTTCTCGCCCGGCGACATGAAGCTGCTCACCCGCGAGGTGCTGCGCCAGTGCGATGCGCTGGACGGCCTGGCCGACGGGATGGTGAACAACTGGCCGGCGTGCCACTTCAAGCCCGAGGTGCTGCGCTGCACCGGCGCCAAGACGGACGCCTGCCTGGGCCCAGCGCAGGTCGATGCGCTGCAGCGCTCCTTCGCCGGGGCCCGCGATGCGCAGGGCAAGCCGATCTATTCGGACTGGGTGTTCGACGCCGGCCTGCATTCGGTGGACTGGACGCGCTGGAAGTTCGGCGACGCGGCCAGCGGCCCTGCCAACGCCCGCAACCTCACGCTGATGACCGGTGGGCTCGCGATGTTCTTCACCACGCCGCCCACCGTGACGAACGACTTCTGGGCCTATGCGATGGGCTTCGACCCGCAGCGCGACACGGCCAAGGTCTATGCCACCGAGGGCGCCTTCCGCGAGTCGGCGATGCGCATGGTGGCGGCCGACTCGCCCGACGTGGACGCCTACGCCCGCCACGGCGGCAAGATCCTGTTCTTCCACGGCGTGAGCGACCCGGTGTTCTCGGTGACCGACACCGTGCGCTACCTGGAGCAGCTGCGCCAGCGCTACGGCGCCGCCACTGACGGCATGGCCCGGCTGTTCACGGTGCCGAACATGGCCCATTGCAGCGGCGGCCCGGCCACCGACCAGTACGACGGCCTGACGGAACTGGTGAACTGGGTCGAGCAGGGTCAGGCGCCCGAGCGCGTCGTGGCCCGTGCCCGGCCCGAGAACGCCGACGTGCCCTGGCCCGGCCGCACGCGTCCGCTGTGTGCCTATCCGAAGCAGGCGCGCTACAACGGCAGCGGCAGCATCGAGGACGCGGCCAACTTCAGTTGCCGCTAGGCGCAGGCTTGGCGGGCGCGCGGTAGAGCATCACCGCCGCCCGCGCCTCCATGGCCCGGCCCTCGCCCACGGGGCCCAGCTTCTCGGCCGTCTTGGCCTTCACGTTGACCTGGCCCGGTGCCAGCGCCAGCACCTCGGCGATGCGCGCGCACATGGCCGGGATGTGCGGTGCCAGCTTGGGGGCCTGCGCGACGATGGTGCTGTCCACGTTGCCGATGGCCCAGCCCTGCGCCTGCACGCGGCGCGCCGCCTCGGCCAGCAGCACGGCGGAATCGGCGCCGCGGAACTGCGCGTCCGTGTCCGGGAAATGCCGGCCGATGTCGCCCAGCGCGGCGGCGCCCAGCAGCGCGTCGGTGATGGCGTGCAGCAGCACGTCGGCATCGGAATGGCCGAGCAGGCCCACGGTGTGCGGCACGTCCACGCCGCCCAGGATGAGCTTGCGGCCTGCGGCCAGCTGGTGCACGTCCCAGCCCTCGCCGATGCGGAAGGGGAAGTCGAAGTCGGCGGCGTGGTTCATGGTCGTCGTCATGGTCATCGGTCGGCCGCGGCGTGGCGGGCCTGGAGCACCGCCGCCGCCAGGGCGAAGTCGTCGGGAAAGGTCACCTTGAAGTTGCTGGCAGTGCCGGGCACCAGCCGCGGCGCCAGGCCCAGGCCCTCGATGGCGCTGGCCTCGTCGGTCACGGCATCGCCCATGCGGGCCAGGGCCTCCTGCAGCAGGCCGATGCGGAACATCTGCGGCGTCTGGGCCAGCCATTTGTCAGCGCGCGCCACCGTGGCGGCGACGCGGCCATCCGGCGTCGCGGCCTTGAGCGTGTCGGGCAGCGGCAGCGCCAGCAGCCCGCCCACAGGATCGTGCACACAGGCGCCGATCAACGCGTCGACCTGCGAGGGCAGCAACAGGCAGCGGGCCGCATCGTGCACCAGCACCCAGTCGGTCGGCAGGGCGCCAGCCTCTTCGCGCAGCGCGGCCAGGCCCTGCGCCACCGACTGGGCGCGGGTGGCGCCGCCAGCGCGCAGCAGCCATTCGCCGGGGGCAGGAAAGCCGGGCAGCACCTCGGCGAGGCGCTGGTCGTCCGGCGCCACGACCAGCGCGATGCCCGCGAGTCGCGGACCGAGGGCGCGGAAGACGTCCAGCGTGTGCGCCACCAGCGGCCGGCCGGCCAGCGGCTCGTACTGCTTGGGGCCGGGGGCGCCGGCGCGGGAGCCAGTGCCGGCACAGGGGATGAGTACGAACAGGCGCGGCGGAGGGGGCTGGGACATCGGCAGGAGGAAGCGTCGGACGTGCGTGGATGGGCGGATGCGGGGCGGCGCTTCGACAGGCTCGGCGCGAGCGGTTCTGCGGACGCATCGAACCGCCCGCCATCGACGGCACAGGACAGCGGGCACGACGCCTCATCCGACGCCCGGTCGGCCAGTCCCGCCCCGGCCAGGGACAAGCCCCGCATTCTAAAATTGACCGCTTCACCCTCCCCGCCGCACCGGCCGGGAGGGCCTGTCTTTTGGTGCCGCACTGCATGGACCTGCCCGCCCTCTCCCCCGGCAAACGCTTCACCCTTCCCCGTCCGCCCTCCTCCAGCGACGCGCTGCTGCTGGCCAGGCTGGCGCAGCGCGAACGCGCGGCCGGCCGCACGACCGCCATCTTCACGGCCGATGCCACCGACACCCAGCGGCTGACGGACGAGCTGGCCTTCTTCGCGCCCGAGCTGCGCTGCGCCGTCTTCCCCGACTGGGAAACGCTGCCCTACGACAGCTTCTCGCCGCACCAGGACCTGATCAGCGAGCGCCTGGCAACGCTGTGGCGCATCCTGCAGAAGGAGGTGGACGTGGTGCTGGTGCCCGCCACCACCGCGCTCTACCGCCTGGCGCCGCCCGGCTTCATGGCCGGCTACACCTTCCACTTCCGCACCCGGCAGAAGCTGGACGAGGCGCGGCTGAAGGCCCAGCTCACGCTGGCCGGCTACAGCCATGTGACGCAGGTGGTGAGCCCCGGCGAATACGCGGTGCGCGGCGGCCTGATCGACCTGTTCCCGATGGGCTCGCCGCAGCCCTTCCGCGTCGATCTGTTCGACGACGAGATCGACTCCATCCGCACCTTCGACCCCGACAGCCAGCGCAGCCTCTACCCCGTGCCCGACGTGCGCCTGCTGCCCGGCCGCGAGTTCCCGATGGACGACGACGCCCGGGCGCATTTCCGCAGCCGCTGGCGCGAACTGCTCGAGGGCGATCCGACCAAGAGCCGCATCTACAAGGACATGGGCAACGGCGTCGCCACCGCCGGCATCGAGTACTACCTGCCCCTGTTCTTCGACCAGACGGCGACGGTGTTCGACTACCTGGCCGGCGCCAGCAAGGAAGGCCGCGACGGCGACGCGCCCTCCTCCGTCACGCTGGTGCTGCACGGCGACCTGGAGGCCGCCTTCCAGCATTTCTGGCAGGACACGCGCGAGCGCTACCGCCTGGCCCACGGCGACCCCGAACGGCCGGTGCTGCCGCCGGAGGCGCTGTTCCTCAACGCCGAGCAGTTCTACGGCCAGACCAAGCCGCATCGCCAACTGTCGCTGCGGCCTGCATCCGCTCAGGCTGAGCCGGTCGACGCCTTCCCCGAGTTCGCGCTGCTGCCCTCGCTGGCCGCCGCCCGCGGCGCTGACGATCCGCTGGCCCGCCTGAAGGAACACATCCAGGCCACCCGCCACCGCGTGCTGCTGCTGGCCGAGACCGCTGGCCGGCGCGAAAGCCTGCTGGACTTCCTGCGCGCCAGCGGCGTCGGCCCGCCGGCCTTCGACACCCTGGCCGAATTCGAGGCCGAGGCCACCGAGAAGATCGGCATCGCCACCGCCGCGCTGGCCGCCGGCTTCGCCTGGAACGAGGCCGGCATCGACTTCGTCACCGAGACCGAGCTCTTCGCCACCGGCACCGGCAGCGGCCGCCGCCGCAACAAGCGGCAGGAGGCCACCAGCGACGTCGATGCGCTGATCAAGGACCTGTCCGAGCTGAACCTGGGCGACCCGGTCGTCCACAGCGCCCACGGCATCGGCCGCTACAAGGGCCTGGTCAACATGGACCTGGGCCAGGGCACGGGGCCGGACGGCAAGCCGCTGCTGCAGGAATTCCTGCACCTGGAGTACGCCGACAAGGCCACGCTCTATGTGCCGGTGAGCCAGCTGCACCTCATCAGCCGCTACACCGGCGTCAGCGCCGACGAGGCGCCGCTGCACAAGCTGGGCAGCGGCCAGTGGGACAAGGCCAAGCGCAAGGCGGCCGAGCAGGTGCGCGATGCGGCGGCCGAGCTGCTCAACATCTATGCCCGCCGCGCCGCGCGGGAAGGGCATGCCTTCCGCTTCCAGGCGCCGGACTACGAGGTCTTCGCCAACGACTTCGGCTTCGAGGAAACGGCCGACCAGAAGGCGGCGATCCACGCCGTCATCCAGGACATGATCTCGCCCCAGCCCATGGACCGGCTGGTCTGTGGCGACGTGGGCTTCGGCAAGACCGAGGTGGCGCTGCGCGCGGCCTTCGTGGCCGTCACCGGCGGCAAGCAGGTGGCCTTCCTGGCGCCGACCACGCTGCTGGCCGAACAGCACTACCAGACGCTGGTGGACCGCTTCTCCAAGTGGCCGGTCAAGGTGGCCGAGATGAGCCGCTTCCGGTCCGCCAAGGAGATCACCGCCGCCGCCAAGGGCCTGGCCGACGGCAGCGTGGACATCGTGGTCGGCACGCACAAGCTGCTCAGCGAAAGCGTCAAGTTCAAGAACCTGGGCCTGCTCATCATCGACGAGGAGCACCGCTTCGGCGTGCGCCACAAGGAGGCCATGAAGGCCATGCGTGCCGAGGTGGACGTGCTCACGCTCACTGCCACGCCCATTCCGCGGACGCTGGGCATGGCGCTGGAAGGCCTGCGCGACCTGTCGGTCATCGCCACCGCGCCGCAGCGGCGCCTGGCCATCAAGACCTTCGTGCGCAACGAGGGCACCGGCGTGATCCGCGAGGCCGTGCTGCGCGAGTTGAAGCGCGGCGGTCAGGTCTACTTCCTGCACAACGAGGTCGAGACCATCGAGAACCGGCGCCAGAAGCTGCAGGAGATCCTGCCCGAGGCGCGCATCGCCGTGGCCCACGGCCAGATGCCCGAGCGCGAGCTGGAGCGGGTGATGCGCGACTTCGTCGCCCAGCGCTTCAACCTGCTGCTGTGCTCGACCATCATCGAGACCGGCATCGACGTGCCCAGCGCCAACACCATCGTCATCAGCCGGGCCGACAAGTTCGGCCTGGCGCAGCTGCACCAGCTGCGCGGCCGGGTGGGCCGCAGCCACCACCAGGCCTATGCCTACCTGATGGTCCCGGACATCGAGGGCCTGACCAAGCAGGCGGCGCAGCGGCTGGACGCCATACAGGCCATGGAAGAGCTGGGTTCCGGCTTCTACCTGGCCATGCACGACCTGGAGATCCGTGGCGCCGGCGAGGTGCTGGGCGAGCACCAGAGCGGCAACATGATGGAGATCGGCTTCCAGCTCTACAACGAGATGCTGGCCGAGGCCGTCGCCTCGCTCAAGGCCGGCAAGGAGCCCGACCTGCTGGCGCCGCTGTCGGCCACCACCGAGATCAACCTGCACGCGCCCGCGCTGCTGCCAGACGACTA
The DNA here is from genome assembly GCF_001476815.1 of Pseudacidovorax intermedius. GTDB lineage: Bacteria > Pseudomonadota > Gammaproteobacteria > Burkholderiales > Burkholderiaceae_C > Xenophilus > Xenophilus intermedius_A. Next base: position 112,534 of record NZ_LDSL01000030.1, read on the forward strand.
CTGCGGCGACGTGCACCTGCGCCTGTCCTTCTACAAGAAGCTGGCCACGGCCAGGACGACGGACCAGATCGACACCCTGCTCGAAGAACTGGTGGACCGCTTCGGCAAGCTGCCGCCGCAGACGCAGACGCTGATCGACGTGCACCGCCTGCGCGTGCTGGCGCGGCCCTACGGCGTGACCAAGGTGGACGCGGCGCCGGGCGTGATCCACATCAGCTTCAAGCCCAACCCGCCCATCGACCCGATGGCCATCATCGGCCTGATCCAGAAGAACAAGCACATCAAGCTGGCCGGCAACGACAAGCTGCGCATCGAGCGCGAGCTCAAGGACCCGAAGGACCGGGCGCAGATGGTGCGGGACGTGCTGCGCTCGCTGGGACAGCCGAAGACGGAGGCGGTGGCGGCCTGAGTGCCTTGTGCGGCCCCTGCCCTTCCTACAATCCGCCGCCTTTTTCGACCCTGCTGTTGTTTGACATGACCGCTCCTGCCACAGAACACGTTCCCGGCCTCGTCCTGCGCGGCGTCACGCCGCCCCTGCGCCTGGCCGACTTCGGCCTGATCGCCTTCGACATGGATTCGACGCTGATCACCATCGAATGCATCGACGAAATCGCCGACGCGGTGGGCAAGAAGGCCGAGGTGGCGGCGATCACCGACGCCACGATGCGCGGCGAGATCAAGGACTTCAAGGAAAGCCTGCGACGGCGCGTCGCCCTGCTCGAAGGCGTGCCCGTGGGCGCGCTGCAGGAGGTGTACGACCAGCGGCTGCACCTGTCGCCCGGCGCGGACGAACTGGTGGGCGCCTGCCGCGCGGCGGGCCTCAAGGTGCTGCTGGTTTCGGGCGGTTTCACCTTCTTCGCCGACCGGGTGAAGACCCGGCTTGGCATCGACTTCGCGCGCTCCAACCTGCTGGAGGAAGAAGGCGGCCGGCTCACCGGCCGGGTACGGGCGCAGGACTGGGGCGACATCTGCGATGGCGCCGAGAAGCGCCGCACGCTGCTGGAGGTGGCCTCGCTGCTGCGCCTCGCGCCTTCGCAGACCATCGCCGTGGGCGACGGCGCCAACGACCTGCCGATGATGGTCGCGGCCGGCCTGTCGGTCGCCTTCCATGCCAAGCCCAAGGTGCGCGAGCAGGCCATGGTGGCCATCGAACAGGGCGGGCTGGACAGGCTGCTCGAGGTGGTTCGGCCCGGCTAACATGCCGCGCTCGCGGCCCACGGCCCCTTCTTTACCCACTTCTTTTCAACCCATCCCATGAACCGTACCGACGACATCGGCAAGTTCCTCCTGCGCGCCACCCTGGGCGTACTGATCCTGCTGCACGGCATCGCCAAGCTGCCCAAGGGCGTGGATGGCATCGGCCACATGCTGACCTCCCACGGCGTGCCCGCGGTGCTGGCCAACCTGGTCTACGTGGGCGAGATCGTGGCGCCGGCGCTGCTGATCGTCGGCTTCTTCACACGGCCGGCGGCGCTGGTGATCGCCATCAACATGCTGGTCGCCATCTGGCTGGTGCACATGGGCGACCTGGCGAAGTTCAGCGCCAACGGCGGCTGGGCGCTGGAACTGCAGGGCATGTTCCTGGCGGCGGCCCTCGCCATCGCCATGATCGGCGGCGGCCGCATCGGCGCGGGCGGGCGCTTCAACTGAAGGCGGCGGCACGGGCCGCCCGACCATCGGCGCCGGTCACGCCATCAGGCGTCGGCCAGGCTCGTCCGCATCAATCGTCGTCGGATGCATCCAATCCCGGAAACAGCACCTCGTTGAAGCCGAATCGGGTGAAGTCGCGCACCCGCATGGGATAGAGCTTGCCGATCAGGTGATCGCATTCATGCTGCACGACGCGGGCATGGAAGCCTTCCACCTCACGGTCGATGGGGTCCCCATAGGGATCGAAGCCGCTGTAGTGGATGCGCTTCCAGCGCGGCACCACGCCCCTCAGGCCAGGCACCGACAGGCAGCCTTCCCAACCCTCTTCTTCCTCGTCACCCTGCGGCACGATGACCGGGTTGAGGAGCACCGTGCGCGGCACGAGCGGTGCCTCCGGATATCGGGGATTGGGTGCGTTGGTGCCGAAGATCACCAGTTGCAGATCCACACCGATCTGCGGCGCGGCCAAGCCGGCGCCGTTGACCGCATGCATGGTCTCGAACATGTCCCGCACCAGCAGGTGCAGTTCGTCGGTGTCGAAGGCCTGCACCGGCTGCGCGACGCGCAGCAGCCGGGCATCGCCCATCTTCAGGATTTCTCGGATCGCCATAGGCCGATTGTGGCGCCGGGCGCGCTGCCGCGGAATCCGACCTCAACGGCCTCCGGCGCCAGGACGTTGCGGGTCGTCCCGGCTCGACGCCGTGACCAGGTCAAGGCGTGTTGCCGGAGTCTTGCCGCGGTGCGGGATTGATGGTGCCCGTGCCCACCCGGGGATCGCCGAAGGGCACACCGCCGACGCCGGGCCGGCCACCGCCGCCCGGGCCGCGCGGCGGCACCGCGGGGACGCCCGGCACGACGCCCGGCAACTGGGCCTGCGGCGGGGGCGCCCCCCGCCAGCGGCCACGGTCGTTGTCCCGGTCGTTCCAGCCCGGACGGCCATAGCCCGGCGCAGGGTAGGCGCGCGGCGGCGGCCCGCCCCAGTAACGCGGACCCCGCTCGCGGTAGACGTCCACGCCCACGTAGCCGCCCGGCACCACGGCAGGCTCGCCATAGTAGGGATAGGCCGGGTAGCTGGAGTACGCCGGATAGCTGGGATAGCTCTGATAAGTGGGATAGGTCGCCACGCCCGGCTGGTCGTAGACGGCGCAGCCGCCCATCAGCAAAGCCGCACCGAGCACCATTGCGCTTCCCGCACCACGCTTGAGGATCGTCATCGTTCTTTCTCCTGGCCAGGGGCCATGGACACACAACGTGGTTGGAGCGCCGCTGCCGACCCGCAGGTCCTCGGTGCCGCGTAACACGCGGTAAGAGTCGGCCTGCCGCCGGTCACGTAGGCGGTGGACCTGCGCCCTCAGCCGGCCGGCAGCAAGGCCAGCATGCCGGCCTCGTCCAACACCTCGACGCCGAGTTCGCGGGCCTTGTCGAGCTTGCTGCCTGCCGCCTCGCCGGCCACCACGTAGTGCGTCTTCTTGCTGACCGACCCGGCCACCTTGGCACCGGCGGCCTCCAGCCGCTCCTTGGCATCCTCGCGCGACAGCGTAGGCAGCGTGCCCGTGATGACGAAAGTCTTGCCCGCCAGCGGCAGCGCGGCGCGGGGCGCCGGGTCGCCTTCCGGCCAGTGCACGCCGCAGGCGCGCAACTGCTCGATCACCTCGCGGTTGTGGGGCTGCGCGAAGAAGGTGTGGATGGCTTCCGCCACGATGGGGCCGACGTCGTTGACCTCCAGTAGCTGATCGACGGTCGCCGCCGATTCGGGGGTCTCCCCCATGATCGCGTCGAGCCGTCCGAAGTGACGCGCCAGATCCTTCGCCGTGGTCTCGCCCACGTGGCGGATGCCCAGGCCGTACAGAAAGCGCGGCAGCGTCGTCGTCTTCGACGCTTCCAGTCCCTCCAGCACGTTCTGCGCGGACTTGTCGGCCATGCGGTCCAGGGCCGCCAGCGCGGTCAGGCCGATGCGGTAGAGGTCGGGCAGCGTCTTGACGATGCCGGCGTCCACCAGCTGGTCCACCAGCTTCTCGCCGAGGCCCTCGATGTCCACGGCCCGGCGCTGCGCGTAATGCAGGATCGCCTGCTTGCGCTGCGCGCCACAGAACAGCCCGCCCGAGCAGCGGTGGTTGACCTCGCCCTTCTCCCGCACGACGGCGCTGCCGCAGATGGGGCACTGGCGCGGCATGCGGAAGTTGGGCACGTAGGGATCGCGCGGCGGCAGGCGCCGGCTGTCGCCCTCGCCCACCGCCTGGTCGATGGCGGCCTCGCTGTCGGCGCCCTCGGCCCGCGCCACCGCCACACCGGCCGGCGGCACGCGGCCCACCACCTCGGGAATCACGTCGCCCGCGCGGCGGATGACCACCATGTCGCCCACGCGCAGTTCCTTGCGGCGCAGCTCGAACAGGTTGTGCAGCGTGGCGTTGGAGACGGTCGTGCCGCCCACGAACACCGGGTCCAGCCGCGCCACCGGCGTCAGCTTGCCGGTGCGGCCCACCTGCACGTCGATGCCCAGCATGCGGGTCATCTGCTCCTGGGCCGGGTACTTGTGGGCCACGGCCCAGCGCGGCTCGCGCGAGACGAAGCCCATCTGCCGCTGCAGCGTCAGGCTGTTGACCTTGTAGACCACGCCGTCGATGTCGAAGGGCAGCTGGTCGCGCAGCGCGCCCACCTGGCGGTGGAACTCGGCCAGCTCCTGCGGGCCGCTGCAGACCTGCGTGCGGTCCGACACCGGAAAGCCCCAGGAGCGCAGCGTCAGCAGCGCCTGGTACTGCGTGCCGAAGTCCGGGCCGCCCTGCTCGACCGGCGTGACCTCACCCCAGCCGTAGGCGAAGAAGGACAGCGGCCGCTGCCGCGCGATGGCGGGATCGAGCTGGCGCACCGCGCCGGCCGCCGCGTTGCGGGGGTTGACGTAGGTCTTCTCGTTCTTCTGGCCGGCCTCGATCTTCTGGCGCTGGCGCTCGTTGAGGCGGTCGAAGTCGGCCCGCTTCATGTAGACCTCGCCGCGCACCTCCAGCACCGGCGGCGCGTCCTTCGGCAGCGTCAGGGGAATCTGGCCGATGGTGCGGATGTTCTGCGTCACGTCCTCGCCCACCTCGCCGTCGCCGCGGGTGGCGGCCTGCACCAGCGTGCCGTCCTCGTAGCGCAGGTTGATGGCCAGGCCGTCGAACTTGAGTTCGGCCACGTATTCGACGGGCGGCGCGTCGGCGGCCAGGCCCAGCTCGCGCCGCACGCGGACGTCGAAGGCCTCGGCGCCGGTGGCTTCGATGTCGGTCTCGGTGCGGATCGACAGCATGGGCACGCGGTGGCGCACCTTGGCGAAGAAGGGCAGCACGGCGCCGCCCACACGCTGGGTGGGCGAATCGGGCGTGCGCAGCGCGGGATGCGCCTCTTCCAGCTCGGACAGGCGGCGGAACAGCCGGTCGTATTCGGCGTCCGGGATCTGCGGCGCGTCCAGCACGTAGTACTGGTGCGCATGGTGGTTGAGCGAACTGCGCAGCTCGGCGGCCTCCTGGGCCACCGCTGCGGGCACGGTGTCGGTCATGGCGGGGCTGGCGGTCAGGAGAACAGGCGGCGCGCCAGCGCCGAGCCGGCGGACAGCTCGCGGCCATCCAGCGTGTCGTAGAGCTGCTCCAGGTCCTGGCCGATGGCGTCCAGCGTCTCGGTGCGCAGGGGCTGGCCGTCGCTGTCGGTGACCACGCCGTCCATCTCGCGGGCCAGCGCCTCGGCGATCTCGCGCATGCGGGCGAAGGGCTCCAGCGCGCGGTCGACCTGCGGCACGTCCAGGCTCAGCATGAGCTCGCGGATGGCGGACTGGGCCGGGTCGTCGGCCAGCGCGGCCTGGGTGTCGAACACCAGGCCGAGCACCGGCGGCGCACCGGCATCGGTGTTGGGCAGCACCATGCGCCCGGGCAGCATGCCGGGCACGAAGCCCAGGCGCGCGGCGTTCTGCTGCACGTAGCCGGGGCTCCAGGCGGCGTGGCGGGCGCGCAGCACGAAGGCCAGCTGCGCATCGTGCGCGCTGGCGAACTGGTCCAGCTCGCGGGCGCGGGCGACCTCGTCCAGCATCTCCGGGAACTCGGGGGCGCCGTTGAGCGCATCGGCGAAGGCCTGGGCCTTGACCACGAATTCCGAGTACTCGATCTCGTTGAGCGCGCCGGTGCGGTTGGCCAGCTGCACGCCGATCTGCAGCGCGCGGTAGCGGGCGCTGGAGACGGGCGCCTCCCATTCCGACGCGCCATCACGCAGGCCCTCGACGGCGATGGGCTTGCTGCCGGCCCGGCGCGTGGCCGGCATGGCGGCGAGCACGGCTGCGCCGGAGACCAATCCTTCGAGGGCCACGGGCGCGATCACGTCGATCAGCGGATCCAGCCCGCCGCGGCGGATGCCCAGCAGCGCGGCGGCGCCCGGCTGGCCGGTGGGCGGCGGCAGGTCGGGGTCGAACAGCGGCTCGTGCCGGTCGGCCGAATGCACGTCGTTGGGGTCGGCATGGAGCACCGGCTCGTCCGGGCCGCCCTGCCCCCCGTCGAGCGGCGCCAAGCCGGAATGCGGGCCGTCGCCTTCGGGCTGGCGCGGGGCGTTGCGGCGCAGCGTCCAGGTGTTGTAGGCGATCAGGGCCGCCAGCACCAGGCCGCCGGCGATGGCCACGGCGATCGTGAGATTGCTCATTGGGATTGCTCTTCCGTGTTCTTGTTGTAAGGCGCGCGGGCGTGGCCGCGCGTCAGCCGACTTCGGCCATGCCGGCGGCGGATTCCATGTCCACGGCCACGATGCGCGAAACGCCCTGCTCCTGCATGGTCACGCCGATCAGCTGCTGCGCCATCTCCATGGCGATCTTGTTGTGGCTGATGAAGAGGAACTGGGTGCCCCGGCTCATGGCCGACACCAGCCGCGCATAGCGCTCGGTGTTGGCGTCGTCCAGCGGCGCGTCCACCTCGTCCAGCAGGCAGAAGGGCGCCGGGTTGAGCTGGAAGATGGCGAACACCAGCGCGATGGCCGTCAGCGCCTTCTCGCCGCCCGAGAGCAGGTGGATGGTCTGGTTCTTCTTGCCCGGCGGCTGGGCCATGACCTGCACGCCGGCGTCCAGGATCTCGTCGCCGGTCATGATCAGCCGCGCATTGCCGCCGCCGAACAGCTCCGGGAACATGCGGCTGAAATGCTCGTTGACGGTGTTGAAGGTGCCGCCCAGCAGCTCGCGGGTCTCGCCGTCGATCTTGCGGATGGCGTCTTCGAGCGTGGTGATGGCCTCGTTCAGGTCGGCCGACTGGGCGTCGAGGAAGGTCTTGCGCTCGCGGGCGCTGGTGAGTTCGTCCAGCGCCGCCAGGTTGACGGCGCCCAGGCCGGCCACCTCGCGGTGCAGGCGGTCGATTTCGCCCTGCAGGCCGGCGAGGCGCACCTTGTCGGCCTCGATGGAGGCGGCGATGGCCTCGCGGTCGGCCTGCGCGTCGGCCAGCAACTGCTCGTACTGCTCCAGGCCCAGGCGCGCCGCCTGCTCCTTGAGCTGCATCTCGGTGATGCGCTGGCGCAGCGGGTCGAGCGCGCGCTCGATCTGCAGCCGCCGCTCGTCGCTGGCGCGCAGCTTCTGCGTCAGGTCGTCGTACTGGCTGCGCATGGCGCCCAGCGCGGCCTCGCGCTCGGCCTTGAGGTTCAGGGCATCCTGCAGGCCGGCCTGCGCCGCGGCGTCGGACAGGCGGGCCAGTTCGCCCTCGGCCCGCTCGCGCTCGTCGGCCAGGGCCACGGTCTGCTGGCGGGCGGTGTCGATGGCGCGACCGAGTTCGGCGCGGCGCGCCTCCAGCGTGCGCTGCGAGAAGGTGGATTCCTGCACCTGCCGCTCCAGGCTGCGGTGCTGCTCGCGGGCGGCGTCCAGCTTGCGGCTGGCCTCGATGACGCGCTCTTCGAGTTCTGCATGGCGCTCCTGGCTGTCGGCCAGTTGCAGGTCCAGTTCCTCGAAGCGGGCCTCGGCGGCGACGCGGCGCTCCTGCAGTTCTTCAAGTTGCGCTTCGACCTCGCCCAGGTCCGCGTTCAGCTGCTCGCTGCGGGCGCGCGCCTGCTCGGCCTGCTGCGACAGGCGCAGCGTCTCGACCTGCAGTTCGTGGGCACGGGCGCGGGTCTGGTCGGCCTCGCGGCGGGCGCCGACCAGCCGGCCGGCGGCGTCGGCATAGGCGGCCTCGGCGCGCACGAGCGCGGTGCGCGCCTCTTCGGCGATCAGGCCCTGGGCGCGCAGCTCGCGCTCCAGGCTCTCCATTTCCTGCTGGCGGGCCAGCAGGCCGGCCTGTTCGGAATCCTGGGCATAGAAGCCCACGCTGTGGCGCGTGACCACATGGCCGGCCGCCACGTAGATGGCCTCGCCGGGCTGCAGCCGCTCGCGGGCGGCCAGGGCCTCGTCCAGGCTGGCGGCGGTGAAGCAGCCATGCAGCCAGTCGGCCATCAGCGACTGCAGGCCGGCATCGTGCAGGCGCAGCAGGTCGGCCAGGCGGGGCATGGCGCCGGGGGCGGCGGCCACCGGCGCGGCGGGCGGCGTGTAGAAGCTGAGCTTGGCGGGCGGCGCGTCGCTGGCGAAGGCGCGGGCCATTTCGAGGCGGGAAATTTCGAGGGCGCCCATGCGATCGCGCAGCGCGGCTTCTAGCGCGGCCTCCCAGCCGGGCTCCACATGCAGGCGGCTCCACAGGCCCTGCAGGCCGTCCAGGCCGTGCTTGGCGAGCCAGGGACGCAGCTTGCCGTCCGTCTTGACCTTCTCCTGCAGGGCGCGCAGGGCTTCCAGCCGGGCGGACAGTTCGGCCTGGCGGGCGCCCTCGGTGTTGACGGCCTGCTGGCGGGCGCGGCGGTCGTCGTCGAGCTGCGGCACGCGCTCCTGCAGGTCCATCAGGCGCGCCTCGGATTCGCTGGCGGCTTCCTCGGCCATGGCGAATTCCTCGCGCAAGGCTTCCAGCTTGGCCTCGTCGGGCGCATTCAGGGCCTGGCGGTCGGCGCGCAGGCGGTCGCTGCGCTGCGCCAACTGGCGCACCTGGTCGTCGATGTTGCGCTGGTCGGCGGCCAGCACCTGGATCTGCTGCTGCACCTGCACCACGGCGCCGCGCTGGCCGTTGGCGGTTTCCTGCGCGCGCTGGCGGGCGTCCTCCAGCTCGGGCAGGCGGGCTTCCTGTTCTTCGAGTTGCGCGGCCAGGATGGCGGCCTGCTCCTCGGCATCGATGCCGGCGCCGGCCAGGTTCTCCAGTTCGGCTTCGGCGTCGGCGCGGCGGGTGTCCCACTGTTGGATCTGCTCGACCAGCTGGGCCAGGCGCTGCTGCACGCGCTGGCGGCCTTCGACCACGTAGCGGATCTCGCCCTCCAGCCGGCCGACCTCGGCGCTGGCCTCGTAGAGCTTGCCCTGGGCCTGGTTGACCTGGTCGCCGGCGCCGTAGTGGGCCTGGCGGATGGTCTCCAGCTCGGCCTCGATGTGACGCAGGTCGGCCATGCGCGATTCGAGGTCGTTGACCGCCTGGCGGCCTTCGGCCTGCACGCGCTGCTGGTCGGCCTCGGCATCGGCGCGTTTGAGGAACCACAGCTGGTGCTGCTTGCGCGTGGCCTCGGCCTGCAGCTGGTTGTAGCGCGCGGCCACCTCGGCCTGCTTCTCCAGCTTCTCGAGGTTGGCGTTGAGCTCGCGCAGGATGTCCTCGACCCGGGTCAGGTTCTCGCGCGTGTCGGACAGGCGGTTCTCGGTCTCGCGGCGGCGCTCCTTGTACTTGGAGACGCCGGCGGCCTCTTCCAGGAACAGCCGCAGCTCCTCGGGCTTGGATTCGATGATCCGGCTGATCGTGCCCTGGCCGATGATGGCGTAGGCCCGCGGGCCCAGGCCGGTGCCCAGGAACACGTCCTGCACGTCACGGCGGCGCACCGGCTGGTTGTTGATGAAGTAGCTGCTGTTGCCGTCGCGCGTGAGCACGCGCTTGACCGCGATCTCGGTGAACTGGCTCCACTGGCCGCCGGCGCGGTGGTCGGCGTTGTCGAACACCAGCTCCACGCTGGCGCGGCTGGCCTGCTTGCGGCTGGTGGTGCCGTTGAAGATCACGTCCTGCATGGACTCGCCGCGCAGCTCGGAGGCGCGCGACTCGCCCAGCACCCAGCGCACCGCGTCCATGATGTTGGACTTGCCGCAGCCGTTGGGGCCCACCACGCCCACCAGCTGGCCGGGCAGCATGAAGTTGGTCGGCTCAGCGAAGGACTTGAACCCGGAAAGCTTGATGGAGTTGAGACGCACCGCAGACGGGCAGCAAGGCCAAGATGTTGATATACAAGGAGAAAGTGCGCAGGCCGTGCCTTGCCGCGCAAGGGCAGGATGATAACGTGCGCCCATGCGCCTTCCCCTGCCCGCTTCCCCTGCGCCGATGCACCCGCCCCGCCTGCTGCTCGCCGCCGCGCTCGTCGCCCTCTGCACCGTGCTCGCCGGCTGCGGCATGTTCCACGACACCAAGCGCGCCGAACCCTACACCCAGGGCGAATGGATGGAATCCGGCGCCAACCGTGTGGCCAACCTGGCGCTGCGCGACAACCTGGAATCGGTGCGCCGTGTCCAGCTGTCGCTGTACCGGCGCAATCCGCGCGAATGGCGCAAGTGGGCCGCGAGCGCCGACGATGCCGTGGCCCGCACCTGGCAGGCCATCGACCCGGGCCTGCCCCTGCCCTGGCTGCGCGGCGCCAGCGGCATCGAGGCCGTGCGCCTGGCCTTCGCGCCGCCCGAGACCTACGCCGGCGACCGCGTCGCCGCACTCGTGACCGGCTGGGCCGCCCTGCTCAAGCAGGCCAACGGCGACACCTGGCGGCAGACCATGATCGACGGCATCAGCGCCGAGAACGCCTTCCGCGCCGCGCGCAATTTCGAGATCTCGCTGTGGCTGCTGACCTCGCGCACCGGCGCCGACGGCCAGCCGCTGCTGCTGTCCACCGAGATCAGCGAGCGCGGCCGCAACCTGCTGGTGGACCGCGAGCTCTCCAAGGTGGTGGCGCGGCTGGACCTGCTGGCCGCCCAGGCCGACGAGAAGTACCGGCGCGCCGCGCTGGACTTCGGCCAGAACTGGCTCATGGGCAACCTGGGGCCGCTGCTGGCGATGGTGCCGCGCTGAACGGCCGCGCCGCCGCCGGCAGAATCGGGCGAAGACGGCGAACGGGCACCGCCGCATCGCCGCCGTCACCGAGCCGTTTCTAGAATGCGCCCGCACAACCCGTGCAAACCCTGCCCGCCATGCCGCGGGCCGCATCCACGGGCCGCGTCCTCTTCCCCTCTCCCCTCCTGCACATGAGCACCCTGAACTTCATCGGTGGCGAAAAAGGCGGTGTCGGCAAGTCCGTCACCTCGCGCCTGCTGGCCCAGTACTTCATCGACCGCGGCCGTCCCTTCATCGGCTTCGACACCGACCGTTCGCACAACTCCTTCACCCGCTTCTACGAAGGCTTCGCCTCACCCGTGGCGGTGGACAGCTTCGAGGGCCTGGACACCGTGGTGAACGGCTTCGAAGAGCATCCCGAGCGCAGCGTGATCGTCGACCTGGCCGCGCAGACCCAGGCGCCGCTGGCCCGCTGGATCGCCGAGTCGCAGCTCTTCGACGTGTTCGACGAACTGGAGATCCCGGTCGTGTTCTGGCACGTCATGGACGACGGCCGCGACTCCACCGACATGCTCGGCCGCCTGGTCGACACCTACGGCACCCGCGCGCGCTACGTGGTGGTGCAGAACCAGGGCCGCGGCAGCGACTTCTCCACCTTCGACGGCTCGCCCGCCCAGGTCAAGGCCCGCGAGCACGGCGCCCAGTTCATCACCCTGCCCCGGCTGCAGGAGGCGACGATGCGCAAGATCGACGCCCACAACACCTCCTTCTGGAAGGCCGTCAACGACAAGACCGGCCCCGAGGCGCTGGGCCTGCTGGAGCGCCAGCGCGTCAAGGGCTGGCTGGTGCAGGTCTACGGGCAGTTCGACACGCTCGGTCTATAAGTCGACGCGGGCGGCTCTGCGCAGCGCCGCTCAGTTCGCCGCGCCGCCGGCCGGCGGCGCGAGCAGCACCGACGCGTCCACGTCGTCGATGTGCGTGCGGCCGCAGAAGGCCATGGTCAGGTCCAGCTCGCGCTGGATGATCTGCAGCACACGCGTCACCCCGGCCTCGCCGAAGGCGCCCAGTCCGTAGAGGAAGGCGCGGCCGATCATCGTGCCGCGTGCGCCCAGCGCGCGGGCCTTGAGCACGTCCTGGCCGCTGCGCACGCCGCTGTCCATCCACACCTCGATCCCGCGCCCCACCGCCTGGGCGACGGCGGGCAGTGCGCGGATGGCGGACGGCGCGCCGTCCAGTTGCCGGCCGCCATGGTTGGAGACGACGAGCGCGTCCGCGCCGCAGTCCACCGCCCGGCGCGCATCCTCCGCATCCAGGATGCCCTTGAGCACCAGCGGCCCACCCCAGCGGCGCTTGATCCATTCGACGTCCGCCCACGACAGCGAGGGGTCGAACTGCGCGTTGGTCCAGGCCGCCAGCGAGGCCATGTCGTCCACGCCTTTCACATGGCCCACGATGTTGCCGAAGCTGCGCCGGCGCGTGCCCAGCATGCCCAGGCACCAGCGGGTGCGCAGCGCCAGGTCCAGCAGGTTGCGCAGCGTGGGCCGCGGGGGCACCGACAGGCCGTTGCGGATGTCAGCATGGCGCTGGCCCATCACCGGCAGGTCGAGCGTGAGCTGGAGCGCGCTGCAGTTGGCGGCTTTGGCGCGCTCGATCAGCGACTCGATGAAGGCGCGGTCGCGCATCACGTAGAGCTGGAACCAGAAGGGATGCCGCCCCGTGTGCGCGGCGACGTCCTCCAGCGCGCAGATGCTCATGGTCGACAGCGTGAAGGGCACGCCGAAGTCGCGCGCCGCCCGCGCGGCCAGGATCTCGCCGTCGGCATGCTGCATGCCCGTGAGGCCCGTCGGCGCCAGCGCCACCGGCATGGCGACCGGCTGGCCGAGCATCGTGGTCGCGACCGTGCGCCGCGAGATGTCCCGCGCCACGCTCTGGCGAAGCAGCAGTTGCTGAAAGTCGCGCTCGTTGGCGCGGTAGGTCGATTCGCTCCACGAACCCGAATCGACGTACTCGTAGAACATGCGCGGCACCCGCGCGCGGGCGACGCGGCGCAGGTCTTCCACGCAGGTCATGCGCGCGAGCGCGGCCGGCGCGCTCACGGCCGCGCCTTCGACGCAGCAACCGGCCGCGAGGACGGACGGGCGCTCATTCGGCGACGATGTTCTGCGCGCGGATCAGCTGGCCCCAGCGCTGCGACTCCTGCACGATGCTGCGGCCGAGTTCGGCCGGCGGCTCGAAGGCGGGCACGGCGCCCTGCTGCGCAGCCACCTGCGCCATGTCGGGCGCGGCCATCGCGGTGCGCACTGCACTGCCGAGCCGCTCGACCACGGCATCGGGCGTGCCCGCGGGGGCGAGCAGGAACACGCGCGGCGCCGCATCGAAGCCCGGCACGGCCGCGGCCAGCGGTGCGACATCCTCGGCGCCGGCCAGCTTGACGGGGCTCATCACCGCCAGCGCCTTCAGTCGCCCGCCCTTGGCCTGCGCCAGTGCCGACGTGGCGCTGACCACGCCCAGCGGCACCTGGCCGCTGATCACGTCCGGCACGATCTGCGCCGCGCCGCGGTAGGGGATGTGGGTGGCGAAGGTGCCGGTCTTGCCCTTGAACAGCTCGAAGCCCAGGTGCTGCACCGTGCCCACACCGGAGGTGGCGAAGGAATAGTGGCCCGGCTTGGCCTTGAGGGCGGCCACCAGCTCCTGCGGTGTCTTCGCCGGAAAGCCGTTGCCCGCCACGATGATCAGCGGCAGCGTGAACAGGCCCGCCACCGGCACGAAGCTCTTGATCGGGTCGAAGGACATCCTGGGCTGCATGTGCTGCGCGATCAGGGTCGAGCTGTCGCCCAGCAGCAGCGTGTAGCCGTCGGGCGGCGCCTTGGCCGCCAGGTCGCCGGCGATCAGCCCGGCGGCGCCGGCGCGGTTCTCCACCACCACCTGCTGGCCCAGCAGCGTGGACAGGCGCGGTGTGAGCAGGCGGGCCATGGCGTCCACGCCGCCGCCGGCCGAATAGCCGACCAGGAGGCGGATGGGGCGCTCGGGATACGTGCCGGACTGCGCCTGCACGACCGGCGCGGCGGCGAGCATTACAGCGGCCAGGGCGAATGCGTGGCGGCGGGTGAAGTTGGGGGGCGTCATCGTTGTCTCCTTTTCTTGTTGGGGAGCGGACTGGCGCTGCGCGCCGTTGTCTCCAGGGGCGCCAGGGGCCGCCCGCTTCCGGGAATTTCTCCCTCTCCCCTCGCGGGAGAGGGCTGGGGAGAGGGGGCCGCCCCAATGCCAATGCCGCGATGCATGGAGCGCTGGCGTCCCCTCTCCCCGGCCCTCTCCCACAAGGGGAGAGGGGGTGAAGCCCGTCATGCCTTGCCGGCGCCGCGCGAGCCCGGACGCTTGGCCAGCTCGCGCAGCCGCTCGCGGTTGGGCGCGAAGCCCAGGCCCGGCGTCTGCGGCAGGTCGAGCACGCCGGCCTGCGGCTCGGGCAGACCGTCGAAGACCTGCTTGCAGCATTCGACCGCCACCGAGTGGTACTCGACCAGCGAGCCGTTGGCCAGGCCGGCATGCAGGTGCATGTTGTGGTGCGGCCAGGCACCGCCGTTGGCGAAGCGGGTGTTGAAGGCCGCGGCCATGCCGGCGATGCGGGCGCACTGCGTGAAGCCGCCGGTGATGCAGGCATTGGGCTGCACCACGTCCACCGCCTGCGCCACCAGCATGTCGCGGAAGCGGCTGGCATGGCCCTCGTTCTGGCCCGCTGCGAGCGGGATCGAGGTCTTGGCGCGCAGCTTGGCCAGGTTGGGAATGTCGTTCTGCGTCACCGGCTCCTCGAAGAAGGCGATGTCGTACGCCTCCACCCGGCGCGCCAGCGACAGCGCGTGGAAGTAGTCCAGGCTGCAGTTGGCGTCGATGTAGATCTGCACGTCGGGCCCCACCGCCTCGCGCACGGCGCGGATGCGCTGCACGTCCTCGGCGATCAGCGTGTCCAGCGGACGCGGCTCGTCGCGGCGGGCCAGGCCGTGGTGGCCCACGGTCATCTTCAGGCGGGTGAAGCCGCGGCCCACCCAGTCGCGCGCGGCCTGAGCCAGCTCGTCGCGGTCGTAGAAGGCGAAGCCGAAGGTGGCATACACCGGCACCTGGGCACGCGCGCCGCCCAGCAGCTTCCAGCAGGGCTGGCCCAGCGCCTGGCCCTTGAGGTCCCACAGCGCGAGGTCGATGGCGGCGATGGCATGGCTGGCATAGCCTGACTGGCCGCGCGGCGTGAGCAGCCAGTACAGCCGCTCCCACACCTGCTCATGGTTGAGCGGGTCCAGCCCTTCGAGGTGATGGGCCGCCACCTCGTTGACGATGGCCGCGACGGCCTCTTCCTCGGTGATGGCGGTCATGCCGGTACCGATGCGGCCGTCGTCGGTCTCGATGTCGACCAGGCACAGCGACAGCGAGGTGGTCTTGGTGCGGCCGCCATGGCCGACGCTGACCGGCAGGTTCAGCGGCGTGGCGTGGACGCGGGCGATCTTCATGGGACGGTGTCTCCTGCTTCGTGGCTCGGCGTTTCGGCCCAGTCTAGGAAGCGCCTCCGGGCGCCACAACGCCGCGGCGCGAAGGCCGCTTTCGCCATCCGCGAAGACGAGGGTTTACGCGAGGCGCGGCGCGTGGCCCGCCAGCACGTCGAAGAGCGTGCGGGCCGGTGGCGCCAGCTCCACGCCTTCGCGCACGGCGATGCGGTGGCTGCGCACCGCCCACGCATCGGTCAGCGGCACGGCGCGGATCGGCAGGCTGGCCAGCTGCGGCGCCACGGCCTCGCGCGGCAGCACGGCCACGCCCAGGCCGCCGGCCACCATGCGGCAGACCACGTCGAAGCTGCGCATCTGCATGCGGATCTTGAGCAGGCGGCCCGCCACCGACGCCGCCGCCGCCAGCCGGCTGGAGAGCGCCGTGCCGTCGCCCAGGGAGATGAAGTCCTCGTCCAGCGCATCGGCCAGCGCGGCCGAGTCGCGCGCCGCCAGCGCATGTCCCTGCGGCACCACCAGCACCAGCGTGTCGACGAAGCAGTCGGTCAGCGCGATGCCGTGCGGCGCATGCGCCATGTGCACGATGCCCAGGTCGGCCCGGCCTTCGAGGAGCAGCATCGGAATGTCCAGGCTGCCGTGCTCCTCCACGTCGATGCGGATCAGCGGATGAGCGCGCGCCATGTGCTGCAGATGGGCTGGCATCACCTCCACCAGCGCCGAGGTGTTGGCCGCCAGCCGGACATGGCCCTGCAGGCCGCGGGCATGGTCGTGCAGGTCGAGCGACAGGCGGTCGGCATCCGCCAGCAGCTCGCGCCCGCGGCGCACCAGCATCTGCCCGGCGGGCGTGAGTCGTACGCCGCGCGAGGAGCGCTCGAAGATGCGCAGGCCCACGGACTCCTCCAGCGCGCTGATGCGGGCACTGGCGGCGGCGATGGCCAGGTTCAGCCGGTCGCTGGCGGCGCTGATGGAGCCCAGTTCGGCGGCCGTGACCACGACGCGCAGCGTGGCCAGGTCCAGATGTAGGCCCTCAGGCATCGAAGAGGCGGCCGTGGCCGGGCGAGGCGGCATCCAGGCCGGCGGTGCGCAGCAGGTCCCAGAAGCCGGCCGGCGAGCTGGAGGTGACGGGCAGGCCCAGTTCACGCTCCAGCCGCGGATGCAGGTCCAGCGTGCGCAGGCCGCCGCAGGAGATGAGCAGGCCGTCCGGCCGGCCATCGGCGACGACGCCGTGCGCCAGTTCGGCCAACGTGTGGGCATCGACATCGCCGACCGCCTCCACGCCGGTCATCGCCAGGCCGCGGATGGCGGTCACCTCGAAGCCCTCGCCGTCGAGGTAGGCCGCCAGCCGGTCGTTGAGCGTGTCGATGTAGGCGGTGGCGACCGCCACGCGCCGCACGCCCAGGTCGCGCAGGCTTCGCACGATGGCATGGCTCATGGTCGTGCACGGCAGGCCGGTCGCTGCCGCCATGCGCGCGCGCAGGTCTTCGGTGAAGGCGGCGCCGCGGTAGAAGCTGAGCGAGGTGCCCATCAGCGAAATGGCCTGCGCACCGGCGTCCCGCAGTTCGCGCGCCAGGTCGACGATGCGCCCCTCCACCGCGTCGAAGCCTTCGGGATGGATGCCGGCGAGCGCGAGGCCGCGCGCCATGAAGCGCACCCGGCCCGCATACAGCGCCGGCCCTTCAGGCGGCACCTCGCCGGCGGCGGGCGGCACGATCAGCCCGAGCACGGGCGGGGCGGAATCGGTCATCGCAGCTCCTGGGGCAAAGCTGCGCATTGTGGGCGCCGCTGCGCCGGGCCGCTGTCGTCCAGGTGGCTGGCGGCCGGCGCCGACCCGCCGGGCTCCCACGGTGCCAGCGGTGCCTGTGCGCCGTCGAGCTACAGGCTCAGAGCTTGATGCCCGCGCCCTTCACCGTCGGCCCCAGCACCGCCACCTGGTCGCGCACGAAGCCTTCGAAGCGGGCCGTGCTCTCGGGCTGGGCCACGATGCCCAGGTCGACCATCTTCTTCTGCACCTCGGGCATGGCGAGCACCGCATTGGCGGCGTCGTGCAGCCGGGCGACCGTCTCGGCCGGCAGCTTCGCCGGGCCCGAGATGCCGAAGAAGTTCTCCAGCACCAGCTTGGGCTGGCCCAGTTCGACCATGGTCGGCACCTCGGGCATCAGCGGCGAGCGGGTGGTGCCGGTGACGGCCAGCGGCACCAGCTGGCCGGTCTTGAAGTACTGCACATAGGCGGTGATCACGTCGATGCCCACGGGCACGATGTTGGCCAGCAGGTCGGTGGTCATGGGAGCGCCGCCGCGGTAGGGCACGTGCACCATGTTGGCGCCCGTCACCCGCTTGATCAGCTCGCCATGGATATGGCCGACCGAGCCCGGGCCGCCGGAGCCGAAGTCCAGCCGGCCTTCCTTCTTCGCGCGCGCCTCCAGGTCGGCCCAGGTCTTGATGCCCGACTCCTTGCTCGCCATGACCACCAGCGGCGCCGAGCCCAGGTAAGCCACGTGGCTGAAGGCGGCCACCGGGTCGTAGGGCTGCTTGTCGAGCGTGAACGGGCCCAGCGCGATGGGCGTGGTGTTGGACAGCATCAGCGTGTAGCCGTCCGGCGCCGCCGTGGCCACCACCTGGCCGCCGATGGTGCCGCCCGCGCCGGGGCGGTTGTCCACCACCACCGGCTGGCCCAGCTTGCGGCCCAGCTGCTCGGCCACCACGCGCGCCAGGATGTCGCTGGCGCCGCCGGGCGCGAAGGTGACGACGATCTTGACCGGCCGCTCCGGCCATTGCGCGAAGGCCGGCAGCGCCCCCGCCGCGGCACCCGCCGTCATCAGGCGCAGCACGCCGCGGCGGCTGAGGCGCGGCAGGGAAGACGAAGGCGTAGGAAGAAAGTTTTCGGACATGGCAGGCGCCGGAAGCAACGGGAATGCCCGCATTGTTCGGGCCCCCGTCCGGCACGCCAATTGCCAAGACCGAATGCACCGTATCAGCCGCAAGGCGCCGGCGGCCCGCCAGTCCGACGGCGAGGCACCAAGGCGGTGCGAGCCACCACCGCATGTCCCGACCCGACGATCCCTTCGACACCTACCTGCTGCGCGTCTTCCACACCCTGATGGCGGAATGCAGCGTCTCGCGCACCGCGGCGCGCATGAACCAGTCCCAGCCCGCCATCAGCAGCGCCCTGAAGCGCCTGCGCGAGGTGTTCGGCGACCCGCTGCTCATCAAGGACAAGCAGCGCATGGTGCCCACCGAGCGTGCCGTGCAGCTGCATGCGTCGGTGCGGCTGGTGCTGGGCGAGCTGGACGCGCTGCTCACGCCCGAGGCCGGCTTCGAGCCCGCCACCACGCGGCAGGTCTTCCGCATCGGCACGCCCGACTACCTGGCGCCCCCGCTCATGGCCGCCGTGGCGCAGTACATGCGCGAGACCGCCCCCGCCGCCCGGCTGGTGCTGCAACCGCTGGGCCCCGACTACGACTTCGAAGCCGCCCTGGCCGAAGGCGAGCTGGACGTGGTCATCGGCAACTGGCCCCAGCCGCCGGAACACCTGCGCACGACGCTGCTGCTGGAGGACGAGATCGTCTGCCTGGTCGACGAACGCCACCCCTTCGCGGCGCGCATGACGCTGGCCGACTACCTGCAGGGCTCCCACGTGGTGCCGCTGCTCTACAGCGTGACCCAGCGCGGCGTCGTGGAGACCGCCCTCGCCGCCCAGCGCATGAGCCGCACCGGCACGGTCACCGTGCCCTACTTCGGCCTGGCGCCGCACCTGCTGCCCGGCACCGACCTGATCTTCACCACCAGCCGGCATTTCGCGCAGTACTACGCCGGCCTGCTGCCGCTGGCCATCGTCCCCGCCCCGGTGGACTTTCCGCCGATGCGCTTCTACCAGCTGTGGCACGGGCGCACGCAGCTGGCGGCGGGGCATGTGTGGTTTCGGTCGTTGTTGTCGGCAGTAGTGAGGACGGCGGGGGCGACGCGCCATTGGAGAGGCGACATTCGAATTCCGGGCCAAGAAATCTAGTGCAATGTACCCTTTGCTATAAAAACTGGAACTGCACGGAAATTCCCCGACCGGCAGAAACTAAAGTCTGTTCAACGCTTTAATATTAAGTTGAGGGTGTTTCGAATCTCTTGAAATTTGTCATCTTTTTCAAAAATGGCACAGTTATCCGCAGCAAGCGTTTCTGGGCCGTCACCTATGCTCGAAAAAAATTTCTCACCGTCACAACGAATCGTAGCAATTGTTTTCTTATTTTTTCTTCGCGTAAGCTGTGCTACCCAACAGGTGTCAGCAGCTCCACACGACCGATAGTTGAGAACTTCCGTTCGAGGGACCCATTGGAGTTGCACGACTCCGTTACCGCTGGAAGCAAACGAAGTCGCACACGTCAATGCAATAAAGACAGAAATTGTCAGCACTCGAAGGAAATTTATTATCTTCATCTGTATTCTTTGCCGGCGGTCGCAGCAAGATAATCTGCGGGATGCTTCCAAAAAATAGTACTACCATGAGCGGCGGTTGAAACCCACACCGAGTCTTACCGCCCTCGTTCGGCGCCGTCAACCGTCTGACCAGTTCTCTTGTTCTTTATTTTTCAACGGACGATCACAAGTCGCTTTTTTTCTTGAACGTTGAATATGTTATGCGCCGGATTTCCAAACTTGAAGCCGTCCCTAACTTTAGGATGATTATTGTAGTTTGTCTTGAAATCCAGCCCATCCCACCATAATCCCCCGTTTGAGGGATCCTGACCCTTACCGTTGAGAGCAGCTATTGCCCAGGAAACAGCTAATGACATGCCGACGTCCGCTTTGATGGTGGCATTGCTCGCGTTTATTAGCCTGTTGAATCGCGCGTTACTTCCGTCCCACGCGTAGGCGTAGTTAGGGTCAGATGATTTGAGGGCAGAAATCGTTTTTCCACCCCAAGCTCGGCATCGATTTACAACCGAGTATGCAATGCCGCCGATTTCGCTGGAGTCGTTGGCGGTTGACGATTCGCCATAGGCCAGAGCCGCAAGCAGACGAGTATCACCTTCAATCAGTGCTTCTGTCATTTGCATGCTCGTCGTATCCATGCGATAAAAGCCAGATCCAAATGGTTGTTCAAAGAGCGTGCCTCGGTTTTCCCACCATTAAGAAGCTGGGAGTCAACCAGTGTTCTTCCAGCGCTCGTCAGCTTGTAAGTCATCCCTTCTAGGGCTTTGCCGGTTACGGCGTCTACTATTTCATAGATAATTTCATGCTCGTCCACACTATGGCCGGCATAAATTCTCCAGGGAATAGCGCCAGCGATAGCCTCTAATTCTTTTTCGTCAAAGCAAACGCAAATGGACGCCAGCGACGATTTGAGTCGAGGCGGTGTCGGGCATTTGCAGATACACAAATCTCCATCAAGGTTGGCTTGGCGGCCGCGAGAGTCTGTATTAGGCCTCAATGGAGGTATGCACTTGGTGACGCCCCAGCTCTGACAAGTATTGCAGAAGACTGGGTCTCCTTCGAAACTGGCTAACTTTTCAAAATACATCGCGGGATAGGCCTGCGGCGAGGGCCTTACGAAACCGCCTCCTGGGACAACGGTATCACCTTCACGAATTACACCACGGCAGTACTTTTCTCTCCTTCCATATACGGGCATGCTTGCCACGCGACCAAACCCTGATAACCCTAACTACTATCGAATCGCTGGCTTCAGCAGCCTAGCAGGCTTACGGAAAAAGATATGAAAGGAGATGTGGAAAAATTCACAGTAAACCATTTTTTTATGAATCAAGGTGTGCGCAGAACAGGCCGCTGACGAATTGAAATCATTTGCTCACAATTTTGAATAATTATTTGATATTATTAATAATCTTTCAATCACCGATAAATAGTCCACCCTGAACAATTCCGTTCTCAGCCGTAGGCAGTGCGGTTGTTGAGCGAATGGGCAATCAGCGCGGCCACAACCGCCTGCACGGACAACCCGATGCGGGCGCAATAAAGCCGCAGCGCGGCCAGGATCAGGCGCAGGTTATGGCCGGCGCCGCACATCACCGCGTGCAGCGCATCGCCCAGCGCACCCTTGAGCGGGTTGCGAGCGAGGCGACCGTCCATCTTCATG
>NZ_LDSL01000031.1 GCF_001476815.1 Pseudacidovorax intermedius
ACCTGTCGGTGGGCTCGGTGCTGGCGCTGAGCGCGGCCGTCACGGCCGCCGCCATCCTGCAGTGGAAGCTGGCCGTGCCCGCCGCCGCCGCGCTGGGCCTGGCCACGGGCCTGCTGTGCGGCGCCGTCACCGGCGCGGTGTCGGTGGCCTGGCGGCTGCCCAGCTTCATCGTCTCGCTGGGCATGCTCGAAGCGGTGCGCGGCGGCGCCTACCTGGTGACGGATTCGCGCACGCAGTATGTGGGCGATGCCATCGCCGGCCTGGCAGCGCCGTGGATCGGCGGCGTGTCCTCGGCCTTCGTGCTGGCCGTGGCCATCGTGATCGTGGGCCACCTGGTGCTCACGCGCACCGTGTTCGGCCGCCACGTGGTGGGCATCGGCACCAACGAGGAAGCGATGCGCCTGGCGGGCATCGACCCGCGGCCGATCCGCATCGCCGTGTTCGCCGTCACCGGCCTCCTGGCCGGCCTGGGCGGGCTGATGCAGTCGGCCCGGCTGGAGGCCGCCGACCCCAATGCCGGCGCCGGCATCGAGCTGCAGGTGATCGCTGCGGTGGTCATCGGCGGCACCAGCCTGATGGGCGGACGCGGCTCGGTCATCAACACCTTCTTCGGCGTGCTGATCATCGCGGTGCTGGAAGCCGGCCTGGCCCAGGTGGGCGCCAGCGAGCCGGCCAAGCGCATCATCACCGGCGCCGTGATCGTGGCGGCCGTGATCATCGACACCGTGCGCCAGCGCCGCGCTGGCGCGGCCTGACGGCCCTTCTCTCCCACTCATGCCCACCATCAAGGACGTCGCCCTGCGTGCCGGTGTGTCGGTGACCACCGTGTCGCACGTGGTCAACCGCACACGCACCGTCAGCGCCGAAGGCCGCGCCCGGGTGGAGGACGCCATCCGCGCCCTGGGCTACGTGCCCAGCGCCGTGGCGCGCAGCCTCAAGAGCAACAGCACGCGCACGCTGGGCATGCTGATTCCCAACAGCTCCAACCCCTACTTCGCCGAGATCGTGCGGGTGGTGGAGGACCGCTGCTTCGGCGCCGGCTACACGCTGGTGCTGTGCAACACCGACGACGAGCCGCAGCGCCAGGGCGTGTACCTGCAGGTCTTGGCGCAGCGGCGCATCGACGGGCTGATCGTGGTCTCCAGCGGCGGCGACGCCTCGCTGCCCGCGCTGCTGGCCGGCCTGCGCATGCCCACCGTGCTGGTGGACCGCGAGGTGGAAGACCCGGCCTGCGACCTGGTCGAGACGGCCCACATGCAGGGCGGCCTGCTGGCCACGCGGCACCTGCTGTCGCTGGGCCACCGGCGCATCGCCTGCATCGGCGGGCCGGCCGGCCTGGTGCCCAGCGAGCAGCGCATCGAAGGCTGGCGCCTGGCGCTCGCCGAGGCGGGGCATCCGGTCGCGGGCGGCACGCTGCTGTGGCATGGCGGCTTCACGCCACAGGGCGGCTACGAGGCCATGCATGCCATTCTGCGCAGCGCCGACCGGCCCTCGGCCGTGTTCGTGGGCAACGACCTGATGGCCATGGGCGCGCTGCGCGCGGCGCACGAATGCGGGCTGCGCGTGCCCGACGACCTGTCGCTGGTGGGCTTCGACGACATCGAACTGAGCGCCTATGCCAGCCCGCCGCTGACCACCGTGGCCCAGCCCAAGGCCCGCATCGGCGCACTGGCGGTGGACATGCTGCTGGAGCGCATCGACGGCCAGCGGCTGATCGGCCGCAAGGTGCTGCTGCAGCCGGAGCTGCGGGTGCGCGACTCGACCGCGCGTTTCGGCCTTCCCATTCCCCCTACTGCCCGTGCCTGACGCCGTGAACCGTTTCTCCGCCCCCGCCGATGCCCCGCTGCTGGTCGTGCTCGGCAGCCTCAACATGGACGTGGTGGTGCGCGTGCCGCACGCCCCGGCCGCCGGCGAGACGCTGCATGGCCGCTCCATCGACCACCTGCCCGGCGGCAAGGGTGGCAACCAGGCCGTGGGCTGCGCACGCCAGGGCGGCGCGGTGCGCATGCTGGGCTGCGTGGGCGCCGATGCCCACGGCACCGCGCTGCGCGATGCGCTGGCCCGCGACGGCATCGACACCGACGGGGTGCGCGTCGCGCCCGCCACGCCCACCGGCGTCGCGCTGGTGATGGTGGAGGACAGCGGCCAGAACCGCATCGTCGTCATCCCCGGCGCCAACGCGGCCGTGCAGGTGGCGCCGGACGTGCTGCGCACGCAACTGGCGGGCGCCGCCTTCCTGGTGCTGCAGTTCGAAACGCCGCTGGACCAGGTCGGCCTGGCCATGGAGGTCGCCGCCCAGGCCGGCTGCAAGGTGCTGCTGAACCCCTCGCCCATGCAGGCACTGCCCGAGGCCTTCTGGCCGCGCATCGACACGCTGGTGGTCAACGAGCTGGAGGCACAGATGCTGTCCGGCCTGCCGGTGGCCGGCATCGCCGATGCGGCCGTGGCCGCGCGCGCGCTGCTGTCGCGCGGCCCGGTGCGTGTCGTCGTCACGCTGGGTGGGGAAGGCGCCGTGGCGGCCGACGCCGACGGCTGCCGCCACCATGCCGCACTGCGCGTGAAGGCGGTGGACACCACCGCCGCCGGCGACACCTTCCTGGGCACGCTGGCCGTGTCGCTGGCGCGCGGCGAGACCTTCGACGCCGCCGTGCAGCTGGGCATCCGCGCCGCGGCGCTGTGCATCGGCCGGCCTGGCGCCCAGCCTTCCATTCCTTCGCGCGACGAGGTGCTCGCCAGCCCCGTCCCGCCCGCACCGCTCGCCCTGCCATGAAACGCACCCACCTCCTGCACGCCGAACTCTCCCAGGTCATCGCCGCCATGGGCCATGGCGACATGCTGGTCCTCGGCGATGCCGGCCTGCCCATTCCCGACGGCCCGCGCCGCATCGACCTGGCGGTGGCGCGCGGCGTGCCGCGGCTGGACAACGTGCTGGCCGCCGTGCTGAGCGAACTGACGGTGGAGGACGCCGTGGTCGCCTGCGAGGCCCTGCCCGCCGGCCAGGACCGGCCGGCGTGGTATCCGGCCACCTTGGCGATGGCGCCGCAGACGGTGTCGCACGAGGAGTTCAAGCAGCGCAGCGCCAGGGCCCGCGCCATCGTGCGCACGGGCGAGTGCACGCCGTACGCCAACATCATCCTCATCGCCGGGGTGAGCTTCTAAGGCCCATCGCTCGTCCATCGCCCCTTTCCCCTCGCGGGAGAGGGGTTGGGGAGAGGGGCCGCCCGCAGCACCGGTGCGGCCTCGGCCCCTCACTTCGTCGCCAGCCCGATCGCGTGGTACTCGATGCCCAGGCTGCGCATCAGCGCCGGCTCGAACAGGTTGCGGCCGTCGAAGACGACGGGGGCGCGCAGGCGGGTGCGGATGGCGTCGAAATCGGGGCTCTTGAACTCGCGCCATTCGGTGACCAGCACCAGCGCATCGGCACCCTCCAGCGCCGCCACGGCGCTGTCGGCATAGCGCAGGCGCGGTGCGTCGCCGAGCAGGCGCTTCGCCTCGTCCATCGCCACCGGGTCGTAGGCCACCACCTCGGCGCCACGGGCCAGCAGCTCGGCGATCAGCACGCGGCTGGGCGCCTCGCGCATGTCGTCGGTGCCGGGCTTGAAGGCCAGGCCCCAGAGCGCGAAGCGGCGGCCCTGCAGGTCCTCGCCGAAACGGGCGACCACCTTGGCGGCCAGCACCTGCTTCTGCCGCTCGTTGGCGCGCTCCACCGCGTCGAGCACGTACAGGTCGTGCCCATGTGCCTGGCCGGTGCGCAGCAACGCCTTCACGTCCTTGGGAAAGCAGGAGCCGCCATAGCCCGCGCCGGCATAGAGAAAGTGCGTGCCGATGCGCGGATCGCTGCCGATGCCGCGGCGCACCTGCTCGATGTCGGCGCCCACCTTCTCGGCCAGCAGCGCCAGCTCGTTCATGAAGCTGATGCGCGTGGCCAGCATGGCGTTGGCGGCGTACTTGGTGAACTCCGCGCTGCGCACGTCCATCAGCTGCAGCCGGTCGTGGTTGCGGATGAAGGGCGCGTACAGCGCCCGCATCAGCAGGATGGCGCGCTCGTCGTCGGCGCCGACCACGATGCGGTCGGGCCGCATGAAGTCGTCCACGGCCGCGCCTTCCTTCAGGAACTCGGGGTTGGACACCACCGCATAGTCCAGCGCCACACTGCGCTCGGCCAGCGCCGCGTCGATGGTGGCGCGCACCTGGTCGGCGGTGCCGACGGGCACGGTGCTCTTGTCGACGATGACCTTGTAGTCGGTCATGCGCTCGCCGATGGCGCGGGCGGCGGCGAGCACGTGGCGCAGGTCGGCGGCGCCGTCTTCGCCCTGGGGGGTGCCGACGGCGATGAACTGGAAGGTGCCGTGGCGGATCGCTGCGTCGGTGTCGGCCGTGAACTCCAGGCGACTCGCCTCGACGTTGCGGCGGACGACCTCCAGCAGCCCCGGTTCATGGATCGGCAGCTGGCCGTCGCGCAGGACCCGGATCTTGGCGTCGTCCAGGTCCAGACAGATCACGTGGTTGCCCATTTCTGCGAGGCAGGCCCCCGTCACCAACCCCACATAACCCGAGCCCACCACCGTGATCTTCATACCCGGGCCCTCTCGCCACTGCGTAAACGATCAAAAACTGTAGCTGGCTCCGACGGGTTGGCCCACCCTCAAAATATGGTCTATCCCTTCGCGCACGATCGTGTTCATGCCGAAGGTGACCGCCCCCTGCATTCGCGCATCGGCGCGGTAGTCCCGCAGCGCGTCGGCCACGGCGGTGCCGGTCTGCGCGGTCGCCAGGTCCACGTCGGGGATGCTGCAGCGGATGCAGGGCTTGACGGGCTGCAGCCGCGCCTCGCCCTGCTCGGTGCCGATGTGGATCATCTGCAGCTGGTCCTCGTCGTGGGCATGGACGTCGGCCAGCACGAGGTTGGGCCGGAAACGCATCGCGTCGACGGGCGCCTGGCCCCGGGCGGCGAGGCGCTGGTTCAGCTCGTCCACCGCCGCCTGGCTGATGACCAGCAGCGCGAAGCCGTCGGCGAACTGGGTCTGGGCCTCGACCTCGCCCGTCCATCGGCGGCTGGACAGGCGCTTGTGTTCCGGGTCGAAGCGCACCAGCCGCAGCCGCCGCGGCGGCTGGCCGGGCTCGGCCAGGAAGTCGCTGAACCACTGGGCCGCCACGTCGCCCATGTCGTAGGCGGCGACCTCGTCCTTCCAGACCGTGACGCGCACCGGCGCCTCAACCCGGTCGTAGGCAATGTGCAGGGCCAGCATGCCGGGGGCGCGCAGCACCATTTCGTAGTGCTTCATCTGCGGGCGGATGAGCGCCATGCGCGGCAGCTCGCGCTGGCTGAGGAAGCGGCCCGCCTCGTCCACCACCATCCAGGCGCGGTCGAATTCGAGGCCGGTCTCGGTGAGCAGGGCTTCCTGCACCTCCACGCCGGCGCAGGACTTGACGGGGTAGACGATCAGCCGGCCGATGCGGCCCTGGAGGTCGAAGCGCGAGAGGTCGGGGGCGGTGGTAGCGGTCACGGCAAAGGGGTGGGACGGTCAGGCCCGGTCGGTGGACGAGGGGACGGTGCGGCGCGGCACGCCACGGGCGTCATCAGCAGGAAGCGGGCCGCCGTCGGCGGCCGGCGGCATTGTCGGGGTTGCGGCGTGTGCCCAGGGGCGCTCCCTACAATGTTTCGATGGCTCTTCCCCCCGAGGTTTGCATTCGCGGCGCAGGCATCGTCGGCCGCACGCTGGCCCTGTTGCTGGCCCGAGAACGGGTCCGCGTGGCCCTGGTGGCCGAGGCACCGCCCACCCCGTCGACTGCACCGCAGGACGTGCGCGCCTATGCGCTCAATGCCGCCTCGCGCGCCTTGCTCTCATCGCTGCGCGCCTGGCCCGACGCGGCGCAGGCCACGCCGGTGCGCGAGATGCAGGTCTTCGGCGATGCGGACGGCCGGGTGCGCTTCGACGCCGCATCGCAGAAGGTCGATGCCCTGGCCTGGATCGTGGACGTGCCCGCGCTCGAAGAACAACTGGCCGCCGCCGTGCGCTTCGCGCCGCAGGTCGAGGTGGTCGATGCGCCGGTCAAGGCCGCGCTCACCGTGGTCTGCGAAGGCAAGGCCAGCACCACCCGCGAGACGCTGGGCGTGCAGTACGACGTGACCCGCTATCCGCAGAAGGCCATCGCCGCGCGCCTGGAGGCCGAGCGGCCCCACGGCGGCGTGGCCCGCCAGTGGTTCACCGCGCAGGGCGACGTGGTGGCGCTGCTGCCCATGGGCGGCGCCGAGGGCCGGCAGGTGGCGCTGGTCTGGTCGGTGAGCCAGCTGCGCGCGCCCGAACTGCTGGACCTGGACAACGACAGCTTCTGCGCCCGCCTGCAGGAATCCAGCCACGACGCCCTGGGCGCCTTCACCCTGACGAGCGAGCGCGCCGCCTGGCCGCTGCAGCGGGCCACGGCCGACCGCTGGTCGGGCCGCTTCGACGAGGGCGGCGCCTGGGTGCTGGCCGGCGACGCCGCGCACACCGTGCATCCGCTGGCCGGCCAGGGCCTCAACCTCGGCCTGGCCGATGCGGACGAACTGGCCCGTGTGATCCGCGAGCGGGACTACTGGCGCAGCGTGGGCGATGCCCGCCTGCTGCGCCGCTACGAGCGCGCGCGCCGCACCGACGTGCTGGCCATGGGCATGGCCACCGACGGCCTGCAGCAGCTGTTTGCCCAGGGGATCGAACCGTTGGCGCGGCTGCGCAACTGGGGCATGCTGGGCTTCGACCGCAGCCCCTTCCTCAAGGACTGGGTCGCGCGCCGCGCCATGGGCCTGGCACCCGGCTTTTCTTCTCCCTCTCCCTCTGGGAGAGGGTTGGGGTGAGGGCTCGCGCCGCCATCCCTCGTTCCTGTGCCCGTTGAGGCGCAGGCCCCTCACCCAGCCTCTCCCCAGGGGGGAGAGGAGCCATACCCTCGCATCATGAAATACATCGCCCCCCTCCTCCTGGCCGCCGCGCTGGCCACCGCCCACGCCGGCGAAGCCGAGATCCGCAAGAACCTCGGCGGCAGCTTTCCGCAGCTCGCGCAGATCGACGAGGTGCGCAAGTCGCCCATGCCCGGCCTGTGGGAAGTGCGCCAGGGCTTCGACCTGTACTACACCGACGAGCAGGGCAACTTTCTGATCCAGGGCCACCTGATCGACGTGAAGAACCGCCGCAACCTCACCGAGGAACGCGTGGACAAGCTCACCGCCGTCGACTTCGACAAGCTGCCCGTGCAGGACGCCATCAAGATCGTGCGCGGCAACGGCAAGCGCAAGCTGGCCATCTTCGAAGACCCGAACTGCGGCTACTGCAAGCAGTTCGAGCGCGAACTGCGCAAGGTGGACAACGTGACCATCCACCTCTTCCTCTACCCCGTGCTGGGCCCCGATTCGGCCGTGAAGTCGCGCGACATCTGGTGCTCGAAGGACAAGGCCAAGGCCTGGACCGACTGGATGATGGACGGCGTGAAGCCCACCAACGCCGAGTGCGACACCCAGGCCCTGAAGCGCAACGTGGAGTTCGGCCGCAAGTACAACATCACCGGCACGCCGACCCTGCTGTTCGCCAACGGCACGCGCACCCCGGGCGCCGTGCCCGCCGCGCAGGTGGAGCAGCAACTCTCCGCCGCCGGCAACTGATGCCGGCCGCCGCCCCCGCCCTGCGCTACCGCATCGCGGTGGCGGACCTGAACGCCCACCTCTACGAGGTCACGCTCAGCATCGACCGGCCGGCTGCGGACCAGGTCGTGTCTCTGCCCGTGTGGATTCCGGGCAGCTATCTGGTTCGTGAATTCGCCCGCAACCTGGAAGGTGCGCCCAAGGCGACGCAGGGCCGGCGCAACGTGGTCGTGACGCAGCTGGACAAGGCCAGCTGGCGCATCGCCGCCAAGGCCGGGCAGCCGCTGGTGGTGCGCTACGTGGTCTGCGCCTTCGACAACTCGGTGCGCACCGCCTGGCTGGACCGTTTTCGCGGCTTCTTCAACGGCACCAGCCTGTGCCTGCGCGTGGAAGGCCAGGACGACGCGCCCTGCCACATCGAGATCGTGCCGCCCGTGCTGCCCGAGGGCGATGCGCCGTGGGAACTGGCGACTGCGCTGCGCCCCGTCAAGACCGACCGCCGCGGCTTCGGCACCTACCAGGCCGCCGACTACGACGAGGTGGCCGACAGCCCGGTCGAAATGGGCGCCTTCTGGAGCGCCGAGTTCGACGTGCTGGGCGTGCCGCACCGCTTCGTCGTCGCCGGCGCCCCGCCGTCCTTCGACGGCGACAAGCTGATCGCCGACACCCGCGCCATCTGCGAGACCCAGATGCGCTTCTGGCACAAGGACGACCCGGGTCTTCCTCCTCTCCCCGCTGGGGAGAAGCCGGGTGAGGGGCCGACGGCTGCCGCCAAGGCGAAGCGCTCGCCCAAGGCCCGTGCCACCGCCAGGCACCCCGCCCCGCACGACCGCTACGTCTTCATGCTCAACGCCACCGACGACGGCTACGGCGGCCTGGAGCACCGGCACAGCACCGCGCTGATCTGCACCCGCCGCGACCTGCCCCGGCGCGGCACCGCCAAGCAGCCGGAGGGCTACACCACGCTGCTCGGCCTGATCAGCCACGAGTATTTCCACACCTGGAACGTCAAGCGCCTGCGGCCGGCCGAGTTCGCCCGCTACGACTACACCCGCGAGAACTACACGCGCCTGCTGTGGTTCTTCGAAGGCTTCACCAGCTACTACGACGACCTGCTGCTGCGCCGCGCCGGCTGCATCGACGACGCCACGTACCTCAAGCTGTTGAACAAGACCATCAACCAGGTGCAGCAGACGCCTGGTGCGGCCGTGCAGTCGGTGGCCGATGCGAGCTTCGACGCCTGGATCCGGTACTACCGGCCAGACGAGCAGACGCCGAACATGACGGTGAGCTACTACACCAAGGGGGCGTTGGTGGCGCTGTGCCTGGACCTGACGCTGCGGCGGGAGAGGAAGGGGTCGCTGGACGAGGTGATGCGTGAGCTGTGGCGCGCCAGCGAAGGCGGGCCGATCGACGAGGCAGCCATTGCCACAGCGCTCGAGGCCATCGGCGGACGCGGCTATGCCAGCGAATTGAGGCAGTGGGCCCAGGGCACGGCCGAACTGCCGTTGCGCGAGTTGCTTGCCGCGCATGGCGTGGCAGTGCACGACGACCCCGCGCAGCTGGCTCAGGCGCTGGGGCTGCGGGTGGACGATAGCGGCGGTACCGTCAAGGTCAAGATGGTGCTGCGCGGCGGTGCGGCCGAGAAAGCCGGCTTCGCTGCCGGCGACGAATGGCTGGGCGTCGAGGCCGCCGCCCGCAACGCGAAGGCTGCGGAAGGCTGGCGCATCGGCAAGCTCGACGACATCGCGCTGTACGTGGGCGACGCGAAGAAATGCATCGCGCTGGTGGCGCGCGACCGGCACCTGCTGCGCATCACGCTGACGCTGCCCGGCAGCGCACGGACATGGCGGCTCGGCACGGCCGATGCCAACGGCATTCGTGAGTGGTTGAAGCGCGCCTGAGTAGTGCGCCCTGAACAATACCGATGTCAGCCGCAGGCAGGCCGGTAGTTGAGCGAATGGCCGATCAGCGCGGCGACAGCCGCCTGCACGGACAGCCCGATGCGGGCGCAACAAAGCCGCAGCGCGGCCAGAATCATTCGCAGGTTGTGCCCGGCGCCGCACATCAGCGCGCCCTTGAGCGGGTTGCGAGCGAGGCGACCGTCCATCTTCATGTGCCCGATGGTCGGCTCGATGGCGCTGCGCCGTTTGATCATGGCCTGCAGCGCCCGGGAGATCCCGCGCTTCTGGCCTGACATCAGGATGCGGACCCCTTCGAGCTTCACGCCCTTGTAGCCCCTGTCCACGATGGCCGTCGCCGGCGGCCTGTCCGTCCCGGTGAGGATGCCCTCCTGCTCCAGCGTCTCGGCCAGCGTGTGGCCGTCATACGGATTGCCCGGCATCGA
>NZ_LDSL01000032.1 GCF_001476815.1 Pseudacidovorax intermedius
CTGCCTGCCTGCCTGCCTGCATTCGCGGCACCGATCCGGCGTCCCGCTGCTGCGGGACTTCCCCCCTTTTCCGAAGGAGCATCCCATGCCCGCCCTGCCAATCCGCCAGTCCGTCCTGGCCCTGTCCCTGGCATGCGCCGCCACCTCCGTGCCGGCCGCAGAGTCGGCAGCGGAACCACTGGCCGCCACGGATGCGCCGGCTGGTGCATCCGCGCCCCAGGCCCGCACGGCCGCGGGTGCCGCCGTCGCCGCGCTCAACCTGGACCTGGCGCAGAGCACCGGCCGCTCTTTCGCGGTGCAATCGCAGCGCGTCCTCGGCACGACGGTGGACATCGGCGTGCCCTCGGCCACCGCCGCGGCGGGCCCCGCCTTCCCGCGGCCGAACGCGCGCTCGAGCGCCACCTTCGAGCCGGCCGCCACCACGGGCGGCCTCGGCCTGGCGAACGTGGCCTGGATGGGCCTGCAGCGCCTGGGCGGCCGCGCGGACTGATCGCGCCCTCCGCTGCTCGGCCCGTGGCCCGCATGCGCCTAACGCGCGCAGCCCCTGACGCGCCGGGCGCAAGCGGAGCCGGTGGCCGCACGCCGGTCGGCGCGACCCCGCTTCGCGAATCGGTTTCAGCGGCGTAAGCTGCCGCACGGCGGGTCCACATCCGCCGAACGGAGACGCACCATGGCCAAGCTGA
This sequence comes from Pseudacidovorax intermedius, assembly GCF_001476815.1. GTDB lineage: Bacteria > Pseudomonadota > Gammaproteobacteria > Burkholderiales > Burkholderiaceae_C > Xenophilus > Xenophilus intermedius_A. The sequence continues at coordinate 684 of NZ_LDSL01000032.1, forward strand.
TCCTGAAGTCTCTCCTTGCCGTCCTCGCGCTGTCGGCCCTGGCGGTGGTGGCCGGGCGCTCCCTCTGGCCGGGCACACCAGCGCTGACCGTGCTCGCCTACGCCGCCCTGCTCGGCGTGGCGGTGCTCTTCGGGGTGATCATGTGCGCCATCGTGGGCGGCCATTGGAACCAGTTCACCCTGCGGGCCGGCGGTACCGACGCCGCCTGGATGAAATGGGGCGGCGAGCCGCCGGGTCTGACCGCCCTGCGCCAGGACCCGGCGCGCAGCACCCCCACTCAACCCTGAAGCGACACCTTGCCGCGGCCCGACTTGAGGGTGGACCGCAAGGCCTTGGACGCGAGCCGGCGCTGCCGGGACCCGAAGGTCGGCGCGGTCGCCCGCCTCGGCCGGCGCTCGGTGGCCGCCGCGGCGACGATCTCCTCCAGCCGGCTCACCGCCTCCGCCTTGTTCTGGTCCCGGCTGCGTGAGGACTGCGCCTTGATGACGATGACGCCTTCCTTGGTGATGCGCTGATCCTGCCGCTGCAGCAGCCGCGCCTTGACCGCCTCGGGCAGGGCGGAGCGGTGGATGTCGAAGCGCAGGTGGACCGCACTCGAGACCTTGTTGACGTTCTGCCCGCCCGGCCCCTGCGCGCGGACGGCGGTGAACTCGATGTCGCGGGGATCGATGGTGAAAGGCATGGGGACCGACCAGTCTAGGGGATGCGCCCTGCCGGATACGCGGGCCGGGGCATCCACGGATTCGCCGGCGCCGTGCCGGTGCATCGGCCGTCGTCTGCGCGACCGCCATCGGGGCGCCGATGCCCTATGTTCCGCCGCTGGAGACACACCGACACACCGACGGAGCCCCGCCACCATGGACATCCAGACCCCCGCCCCACCGCCCGAAGGCTGCATCAGCTGCGAAGTCGTCGACACGCACATCCTGCTCATCGGCATCAACCGCCCGGCCAAGCGCAACGGCTGGACGCCGCGCATGTTCCGAGAGCTGGCCGAGGCCTACACCCGGCTGGACGACGAGCCCGAACTGCGCGTGGGCGTGCTGCATGCCTTCGGCGACCACTTCACCGCCGGGCTCGATCTTCCGCAGGTGGTGGAGCACCTGCGCCGCGGCGAGAAGCTCGCGCCCATGGGCCTGGTCGAGCCGCACGACTTCGGCCTGCCCGGCTACCGCCGCCGCACCAAACCCATGGTCGCGGCCGTCAAGGGCATCTGCTACACGGTGGGCATCGAGCTGATGCTGGGCGCCGACATCACGGTGGCGGCGGACGACTGCCGCTTCTCGCAGATGGAGGTGCAGCGCTGCATCCTGCCCACCGGCGGCGCCACGCTGCGCATGCCCGAGCGCGCCGGCGTGGGCAATGCGCTGCTGCATCTGCTCACGGCCGACGAGTTCGACGCCGCCGAGGCCTACCGCTGCAACTTCGTGCAGAAGGTCGTGCCCGCGGCCGAGGTGCTGGACGCCGCCGTGGGTATCGCGCGCCGCATCGCCGCGCAGGCGCCGCAGGCCGTGGTCGCCACGCGCCTGAACGTGCTCAAGGCCATCGAGCTGGGCCAGGCCGCCGCCGTGGCCGACTTCGGCCCCGTGCAGCAGCGCCTGCAGACCACCGAGGACGCGGCCGAGGGCGTGCGCGCCTTCGTCGAGCGCCGGCCGGCGCGCTTCACCGGCCGCTGAGCGGCAGGGCTGCACGAATGCAAGGGCGGCCCGGGAGCCGCCCTTTTCGCGGCATGGGTTTGCACACAATTACTTTGCGCGCAATTGAATTGCGCACATAATCTAGGCCATGCCCAAGACGCCCACCACCGCCGAACTGCTCAGCCTGGACAACCAGCTGTGCTTCGCGCTGTATTCGGCGTCGCTGTCCATGACGCGGCTGTACAAGCCGCTGCTCGACGAGTTGGCGTTGACCTACCCGCAGTATCTGGTGATGCTGGCACTGTGGGAGGCCGACGGCGTCACTGTGTCGGACCTCGGCACACGGCTGTCACTCGACTCCGGCACGCTCACTCCCCTGCTCAAGCGCCTCGAAACCACAGGCTACCTCAGCCGCATGCGCGACGTGGCCGACGAGCGGCGCGTGCTGATCCGGCTGACCGCCGAAGGCCGGGCGCTGCGGGCCAGGGCCGTGCAGGTGCCGCAGTGCCTGCTGGCTGCCAGCCAGTGTTCGCTGGAGGAGCTGTCGCAGCTCACCCGGCAATTGCAGGCGCTGCGCGACCGCGTGTCCGCCGCCTGATCGTTCTTTGCCTGCTCCCTCGTTTTCCCAACCCAACCCAGGAGAAAGACCATGACCCACAAGCTCGAAAAAGTGCTCTACACCGCCGAAGCCCACACCACCGGCGGCCGCGAAGGTGCCAGCAAGACCAGCGACGGCGCCCTGGACGTGACGCTGAGCGCCCCCGGCTCCGGCAAGCCCGGCACCAACCCCGAGCAGCTGTTCGCGGCCGGCTACTCCGCCTGCTTCATCGGCGCCATGAAGGCCGTCGGCCCCAAGGTCGGCGTGAAGGTGCCCGATGACGTGAGCATCGACGCCAGCGTCTCCCTGGGCCCGATCAAGGGCGGCGCCGCCTACGGCATCGCCGCCAAGCTGGCCATCACGCTGCCGGGCCTGGACGACGAGCAGAAGAAGAAGCTGGTGGATGCGGCCCACGAGGTGTGCCCCTACTCCAACGCCACCCGCGGCAACGTCGACGTCGAGCTGTCGATCGCCTGATCGCCGCAGTCGCCTTGCGATGAAAGACGCCACCTTCGGGTGGCGTTTTTCATTTGGGCACGGGCGGCCGGGCGTCGGCATTTGCGCAAATACGGCTAAGCAGCGCCTTCGACACGCCGGCACACTCGCCGCATGAAAACAAGCCGCGCAGAGACGCGCTACAGGGAGCGGGTCGCCCGGGTGGTGGCCCATATCGTGGCGCACCCGATGGCCGAGCACCGCCTCGATGCACTGGCCGCTATGGCGCATTTCTCGCCGTGGCACTTTCACCGCATCTATGCCAGCGTCACCGGCGAAAGTGTGGCTGCCACGGTGCGGCGGCTGCGTTTGGCACAGGCGGCACGCCTGCTTCAGGACGGCACCCGCAGCGTCACCGAGGTTGCGCTCGCCACGGGCTACGACAGCCCGCAGGCCTTCTCCCGCGCCTTCAGCCAGTTCAGCGGTCAGCCGCCCAGTGCCTTCCAGCAGGCCATGCATCGGCTGGCGATGGGCGACGATGCAGGAGGGGGTTTTTCCGCAGATCCTGCGGAGCCGAAGGAAGCGCGGGCGTCGTCCAGCGCCGTGCAGATCGTGGAGCGTCCGGCCCAGCAGGTCCTGGCGCTGCGGCATCAGGGGCCCGCCGCCATGATTCCGCACACTCAGCGGCGGCTGCACCTGTTGCTGGGCGAGGCCCCCGGCACCGTCTGGCTGGGCATGGTGTGCGACGACCCGGACGACCCGCAGGCGGGACTGATCTACCACGCCGCCGCAGCGCCGGCAAAGCTCGGCCCGTCCGGCCATTCCGAACTGCAAGCGCTCACCATTCCAGCCGGCCGCTATGCCCGCCACCGGCTGGCCGGCCCCTACACGCGTATCGGCGCCGCCTTCGACGCCCTCTATGCCCGCTGGCTGCCTGCCAGCGGCTTCGAGCCGGACGACCGGCTCGCGCTGGAGCACTACCTGAATTCGCCGCGCAACGCCGCCCCGGCCGATCTGCGCACGGACCTGTTCATTCCCATCCGCACCGCCGTCGACCAATGAACCCTCTTCGCTCCGCCCTGTTCTCCTTCCTGCTTGCCCTGGTCGGCGTGAGCAGCCACGCGGCCGGCCTGGCGTTCATCAACGTGCCCGCGGGTGTCGATGGTCCTGCGTTGCAGGGCGCCGTCTGGTCGCCGTGCGCCACGCCCGCCACGGACCTGATGCTCGATCCGCTCGTGGTGAAGGGGGTGCGCGACTGCCCCGTGGCCGGCGACCGGTTGCCGCTGGTCGTGATGTCGCACGGCACGGGTGGCTCGGCGCTCGGCCACCACGACACGGCCGCCGCCCTGGCCGATGCTGGCTTCGTCGTCGCCGCCATCAACCACCCCGGGGACAACTTCCGCGACCTGAGCCGGCAGGCCCACCTGTCCGCCTTCGCCACGCGGCCAGTGGACTTGCGGCGGCTCATCAACCACATGCTGGGGCGCTGGCCGGACAATGCGTTGCTGGACCCGGAGCGCGTCGGTATCTTCGGCTTCTCACGAGGCGGCTACACCGCCCTGGCACTGATCGGTGCGCAACCGGACTGGACGCTGCGGCGCGACCTGTGCCCCACCAGTTCGAAAGTGCCGCTGTGCCAGGAAGCGGCCCGCGGCGAAGTGCCGCCGCCGCCCGTGCCGGATGCGCGCATCCGGGCCGCGGTGGTGGTCGACCCGCTGGGCGTGTTCGCCGCTCCCGGTCTGCGGAATGTGCGCGTGCCGGTGCAACTGTGGGCTTCGCAGTTCGGCGGCGATGGCGTCACGCCCGAGAGCGTGGCCGCCGTGCGCGACGGCCTGACCACACCGCCGCAATGGCACGTGGCCGAGGGCGCAGCGCACTTCGCATTCCTGGCGCCGTGTTCGGCCGCGTTCACGCGCATGGCGCCCGAGATCTGCAGGGACGGCCCCGGCTTCGATCGCACGGCCTTCCACCAGCGCTTCAACGCGGCGGTTGTCGCCTTCTTCCGCCAGCAGTTGCCTGCGCCCGCATCACGCTGAACGGCCAGGCGCTCCTCCGCCCATCAGTTCGGCGCACCGTCGGCCTCCATCAACGCCAGCAGCCGCTGCGCATGCACATGCGGCGGGCCGCGGCGCCAGATGGCGTGGGCCTCGGACTGGCCCGAGGCATCGGCCAGCGGGCGGAACACCACGCCACGCAGCCCGGCGCGCTGCATGGCCGCCGGCACCAGCCCCACGCCCAGGCCTTCGGCCACCAGCGCCAGCACGGCCAGCCAGTGGCGCACCTCGTGCCGCACCTGGGGCACGAAGCCGGCGGCCACGCACAGGTCCAGGATGCGCCCGTGGTAGTCGGGCGAAGCCTCGCGCGAGAAGAGCACCAGCGGCTGGTCGCGCAGCGCCGACAGCGCCACCTCGCGCCGGCGCGCCAGCGCATGGCCGCTGGGCAAGCAGCAGACGAAGGGCTCGCGCACCAGGAGCCGCTGCGCCAGTTCGTCGGGGATGCGGCTGGTGTGGATGAAGCCCAGGTCCAGCTGGTCGTGGTGCAGCCGCGCGGTCTGCTCGGCGGAGTTGAGTTCGGTCAGGCTGAGCCGCACCCGCGGATGCGCCGCCTGGAAGCGCCGCAGCGCCTGCGGCAGCCCGCGGTAGAGCATGGCGCCGACGAAGCCCACCCGCAGCCGGCCCGCCGAGCCCTCGGCCACGTCGCGCACCTCCTGCGCCGCCTCGGCGGCCTGCGCCAGCAGCCGGGCGGCCGAGGCCTGCAGCGCCAGGCCGGCCGGCGTGAGGCGCACGGCCTTGCTGGTGCGCTCGAAGAGGCGCGCGTCCAGGCGTGCCTCCAGCTGGCGGATGGCCACCGACAGCGGCGGCTGCGAGATGGCTAGCCGCTGCGCCGCGCGGCCGAAGTGCAGTTCCTCGGCCAGCACGGCGAAGTAGCGCAACTGCCGCAGGTCCATCGATAGCTCCTTCGAATGGAACATGTGTCAAACGATATTAGACGTGCATGGATCGGCTTCCAACAATGTGGGGAAGCCTGCTGGCAGCCGACGCATGGCAGGCACAACTCCGGAGACAAGCGCCATGCCCGAGCACCACCCGTCCGCAACCGCCGCCATTCCCGACCGCCACGGCCAGAACCTCTACACCACGGACGCCGAGCTGCAACGCCTGCTGGCGCTGTACCTGCCCGCGCCGCTGCTGGCCCACCTGCAGCCGCATCTGCACCGGCTGGGCGCCCTGGCCGGTGGCCCGCTGGACACGCTGGCCGCCACCGCCGACCAGAACCCGCCCATGCTGAGCCTGCGCAGCCGCACCGGCCAGGACGAGCAGCGCATCGTCAAGCATCCGGCCTATGTGGAGATGGAACGCCTGGCGCTGGCCGAATTCGGGCTGGGCGCCATGTCGCACCGCGAGGAGACGCTGGGCTGGCGCGGCAAGATGCCGCCCGCGGTGAAGTACGCGCTGACCTTTCTCTTCGTCCAGGCCGAGTTCGGGCTGTGCTGCCCGGTCTCGATGACCGACTCGCTCACCCGCACGCTGCGCAAATTCGGCAGCCCCGAGCTGGTGGCGCGCTTCCTGCCGCGGCTGACCTCGCTGGACTTCGACGAACTGGCCCAGGGCGCCATGTTCATGACCGAGCAGGCCGCCGGCTCCGACATCGCCGCCACCGAGACGCGTGCCTGGCAGGACGAGGCCGGACAGTGGCGCTTGTCGGGCGACAAGTGGTTCTGCTCCAACCCCGACGCCGACTTCGCCATGGTGCTGGCGCGCGCCGACGGCGCGCCCGCGGGCATGAAGGGCGTCTCGCTCTTCCTGCTGCCGCGGCGGCTGCCGAACGGCGCGCTCAACCACTACCGCATCGTGCGGCTCAAGAACAAGCTGGGCACGCGCTCCATGGCCAGCGGCGAGATCTGGCTCGATGGCGCCATCGCGCATCTGGTGGGCGAGCCCGGCCGCGGCTTCGTGCAGATGGCCGACATGGTCAACAACTCGCGCCTGTCCAACGGCGTGCGTGCCGCCGGTCTGATGCGCCGTGCGGTGGCCGAGGCCGAGTTCATCGCCCGCGAGCGCCGCGCCTTCGGCCGCACGCTGGCACAGATGCCGCTGATGCAGCGCCAGCTCGACAAGCTGCGCGTGCCGGCCGAGCAGGCCCGCACCATGGTCTTCCAGACGGCTCGCACGCTGGAGCGCTCCGACGGCGGCGATGCGCAGGCCTATGCGCTGCTGCGCATCCTCACGCCGCTCATCAAGTTCCGCGCCTGCCGCGATGCGCGCAAGGTGACCGGCGACGCCATGGAGGTGCGCGGCGGCTGCGGCTACATCGAGGAATGGAGCGATCCGCGCCTGGTGCGCGATGCGCACCTGGGCTCGATCTGGGAAGGCACCAGCAACATCGTGGCGCTGGACGTGCTGCGCGCCATCCGCCGCGAAGGCTCGCTGCCGGTGCTGCGCGCGCATGTCGAGGCATTGCTGTCCGATGCCGGCGCCTCGCTCGCGCCGGCCTTCGCGCAGGCGCTGCGCGAGGCCATGGACCGGGCCTGCGCACTGGCCGAAACGGCCGCGCAGGACGGCGGCGACGTGCTGGCGCGGCAGGCGGCCTCGGCCCTCTACCACTGCACCAGCGCCGCCGCCATGGCCTGGGAGGCGGTGCGCACCGGCTCGGCCGATCGGCTGCGCTGGGCGCAGCTGGCGCTGCTGCACCGCGTGCTGCCGCGCGACCCGCTGGCGCCCGATGCGCTGCCCACGAGTTGGCAGGCCGGCTCGACCACAGCCCTGCCGGCGACCGCCTGAGGCGCCACGCGGCCGCCCGGCTTCGCATCACGGCCGTGGGGCCGTCATCGAATCTGCCGCCGCGCAAACACCCCTGCCCAGGGGCTCGCAAGCCAGGCCTCTTTCTCGACCCTGTCCACCACAACGACCCGGAGACACCCATGCCCCAAGCCCTGCTTCGCCGCCGCCAGTTCGCACTGGCCGCCACCGCCGCCGCGTTCATGCCCTCGGCTTTGGCACAAGCGCCCTTTCCCTCCAAGCCCGTGATGCTGGTGGTGCCCTTCCCGCCCGGCGGCCCCACCGACGCCATGGCGCGCACGCTGGCCGCCGAGATGAGCACCCGCCTGGGCCAACCCATGGTGGTGGAGAACCGCGCGGGCGCCGGCGGCAACATCGGCGCAGAGTACGTGGCGCGCGCCGAGGCCGACGGCCACACGCTGATGTTCGGCACCTCGGGCCCGCTGGCCATCAACGTGAGCCTGTACCGCCGCATCGGCTACGACCCCACCAGGAGCTTCGCGCCCGTCATCCAGGTGGGGCACCTGCCCAACATCCTGGTGGTCAACCCCGCGCTGCCGGCCAGGGACGTGAAGGAACTGGTGGCCTACGCCAAGGCCAACCCCAACAAGCTCAGCTATGCCTCGTCGGGCAACGGCGCCTCCTCGCACCTGGCGGGCGTGCTGTTCAACAGCATGGCGGGCACGGAGATCCTGCACGTCCCGTACAAGGGCACCGGTCCGGCCCTCAACGACCTGCTGGGCGGGCAGGTGAGCATGACCTTCACCGACATCCTCACCGCCCTGCCCTACATCAAGGCCGGCAAGCTGCGCGCCCTGGGCGTGGCCACGGCCAGCCGCTCGCGGGCGCTGCCTGAGGTGCCGACCATCGCCGAGCAGGGCTACAAGGGTTACGACGTCAGCGTGTTCTTCGGCATCGTGGCGCCGGCCGGCACGCCGGCCGACCGCATCGCGCTGCTCAACCGGCAGTTCGCCGAGGTGCTGGCCTCGCCCAAGGTCAAGCAGTCCTTCGACGCGCAGGGCCTGGAGCCCGCGCCCGACACCTCGCCGCAGCAGCTGGCCCGCTTCATTGCGACGGAGACGGCCAAGTGGAAGGGCGTGGTCGCGCAGTCCGGCGCGCAGCTCGACTGAAGCACGGACCCTTTCCATGCACCTGCCTTCCCAACCCGGCGCGCTGGCCGGCATCCGCGTGCTCGACCTGTCGCGCATCCTCGGCGGCCCGTACTGCGGCCAGATCCTGGGCGACCACGGCGCCGACGTGCTCAAGGTGGAGCCGCCGGGCGGCGACGACACCCGCACCTGGGGCCCGCCCTTCCGCGATGGCGTGGCCTCGTACTACCACGGCCTCAACCGCAACAAGCGCATCCAGCACCTGGACCTGACGACCGCGGAAGACCGCGAGCGACTGCTGGCCCTGGTGGCCGAGGCCGACGTGCTGATCGAGAACTTCAAGACCGGCACCATGGAACGCTGGGGCATCGGCCAGGCCGAGCTGTCGCAGCGCTTCCCGCGCCTCGTGTGGTGCCGCGTCACCGGCTTCGGCAGCGACGGCCCGCTGGGCGCGCTGCCCGGCTACGACGCCGCGGTGCAGGCCATGACCGGCATCATGAGCATCAACGGCGAGGCCGACGGCGGCCCGCTGCGCGTGGGCCTGCCGGTGGTCGACATGGTCACCGGCATGAATGCCGCGCTGGGCGTGCTGATGGCCCTGCAGGAGCGCGAACGCAGTGGCCGCGGCCAGTTGGTGGAGGCGGCGCTGTACGACAGCGGCCTGGCATTGCTGCACCCGCATGCCGCCAACTGGTTCATGGACGGACGCGCGCCGAAGCGCACGGGCAACGCCCATCCCAACATCTACCCTTACGACGCGCTGCGCACCGGCACCGACCCGGTGTTCGTGGCCGTGGGCAACGACCGCCAGTTCGGCGCCTTCTGCCGCGTGATCGGCCTGCCCGACCTTTCCGCCGATGCGGACTACGCGACCGCCGGCGCCCGCTCGGCGAACCGCAATGCGCTCAAGGCGGTGCTGGAGGCGCAGATGGCCGCCCTGGACGGCCGTGCGTTGGTCGAGGACCTGATGGCCGCCGGCGTGCCCGCCGCGCCGGTGCTGGACGTGGAATCGGCGCTGCGCCACCCGCACACGGCGCACCGCGGCATGGTGGTGGAGATGGAAGGCGGCTGGCGCGGGCTGGGCTCGCCCATCAAGCTGGACCGCACGCCGGCGAGCTACCGGCACGTGCCGCTGACGCCGGGCACGGCATTCGCACCGCGGGACTGACGCTTCTCACGGCATGCCACGGCCCGGCACCGGCGCACCGCGCCGTCACGCAAGTGACGGCATTCACGCTTGCACGGTCGCGGCCTCGGCACACAGCCGCTAAGGTGCGCACTCCCCTGCCGGAGACCTGCCGCATGCCCACCACCGACTTCCTCGTCCATCCCACCGACCTCGGCCAGACGCAGCTGCGCGAGCGCGAGGACACCCCGCTCGAACCCGGCCAGATCCGGCTGGGCATCGACCGCTTCGCACTGACCGCCAACAACATCACCTATGCCGCCTTCGGCGATGCCATGGGCTACTGGCGCTTCTTTCCGACCGGCGACGAGGCCTGGCGCTTCGTGCCGGTGTGGGGCTTCGCGCGGGTGCTGCAGTCCACCCATGCGGGCGTGGCGGTGGGCGAGCGGGTGTACGGCTTCTTTCCCACCTCGTCCAAGGTGGTGCTCACGCCCCGCCGGCTGTCGCCGGAGCGCTTCACCGACATGGCCTCGCACCGGGCCGAGCTGCCGGCGGTCTACAACCAGTACTTCCGCTGTGCCAGCGATCCGCTCTACACCGCCGACACCGAGGACATCCAGGCCCTGCTGCGGCCGCTGTTCATCACCTCCTGGCTGATCGACGACTTCCTGGGCGACAACGCCTTCTTCGGCGCGGCCGAGGGCGGCCGGGCCACGGTGCTGCTCTCCAGCGCGTCGAGCAAGACCGCCTATGGCACCGCCTTCCAGCTCGCGCAGCGGCCCGACGTGCGCGTGGTCGGCCTCACGTCCGACGGCAACCGCGCCTTTTGCGAAAGCCTTGGCTGCTACGACGAGGTGATGGCCTACGGCGAACTGGACCGCATCGCCGCCGACACGCCCTGCGTCTACGTGGACTTCGCCGGCAACGGCGAACTGCGCCGGGCCATCCACGAGCGCTTCGGCCAGCTGCGCTACAGCATGGTCATCGGCAACACGCACGTGGACCAGCGCGCGCCCGAGGGCGCGGCCAAGACGCTGCCCGGCCCGCGCGCCACCTTCTTCTTCGCGCCGACACAGATCAGGAAGCGCACCGGCGAATGGGGCGCCGAGGCCTTCGGCCAGAAGCTGGCGCAGGGCTGGCAGGCCTTCACCGCCCGCGCCATGCGGGCCGATGCGCCGTGGCTGCAGGTCGCGCAGCACCGCGGCGGCTCGGCGCTGCAGGCGCTGTGGCCCACGGTGATGCACGGCCGCGGCGATCCGCGCGCGGCGCACGTGGTGTCGCTGGCGGCCTGATCCTCGGCGCGGCGGGACGCAGGTCCCGGACCGCGTGGCACGGGGGCGCGGCGCGGCCGACCTTGGTACGGGCAAGGCATTGCCGAAGCGCTGACCCGCACCCCGACGCCGACAATGGCCCGATGCCCGACACCCCGACCACGGCCCATCCTTATGAATCCCTCACGCCGGACGCCGTGCTCGACGCCCTGGCCAGCGTTGGCCTGTACGGCGACGGCCGGCTGCTGACGCTCAATTCCTACGAGAACCGCGTCTACCAGGTGGGCCTGGAAGACCGGTCCAACGTGGTCGTCAAGTTCTACCGGCCCGGCCGCTGGCGCGATGCGCAGATCCAGGAGGAGCACGACTTCGCCACCGAGCTGGCCGCGGCCGACATTCCCGTGGTCGCGCCGCTGGCGCTGGAAGGCCGCACCCTGCACCACCACGGCGGCTTCGCCTTTGCCGTCAGCCCCTCGCGCGGCGGGCGCGCGCCCGAGCTCGACGACTTCGAGGTGCTCGAATGGGTGGGCCGCTTCCTGGCGCGCATCCATGCCGTGGGCCGCGACAAGCCTTTCGCCGAGCGGCCCGCGCTGGACCTGGCCAGCTTCGGCACCGCCTCGCGCGACTGGCTGCTGGCGCACGACATGGTGCCGCTGGACGTGCAGAAGGCATGGGAAGCCGCCTGCAACGAGGCGCTGGCCATGATCGCCGCCACTGCGCTCGACACGACCAAGCCCGCCGGCGACCTGCGCTGGCTGCGCGTGCACGGCGACTGCCACCCCGGCAACATCCTCTGGACGCCCACCGACCGCCCCGGCGGCGGCCCGCACTTCGTGGACCTGGACGACGCCCGCACCGGCCTGGCCGTGCAGGACCTGTGGATGCTGCTCTCCGGCGACCGCGCGCAGCGCACGGCGCAGCTGTCGGGCCTGCTCGACGGCTACGAGCAGATGCGCGAATTCGACCGCCGCGAGCTGGCGCTGATCGAGCCGCTGCGCACCCTGCGCCTGCTGCACTACAGCGCCTGGCTGGCGCGGCGCTGGCAGGACCCGATCTTCCCGATCAACTTCCCGTGGTTCGGCAGCAGCGACTACTGGAAGGGCCAGATCCAGATGCTGCAGGACCAGTGCGAGGCGATGGCCGAGGAGCCCTTGTATGCCTGAGCCCTCGCCCGCTCACGACGGTGCTGCCATCGCTCCCAGCCGCTGCCCCTTGTGCGGCCAGCCCAACGCCTGCGGCGCCGAAGCGGCGCGCTGCAGCGGCGAGCCCTGCACCGACTGCTGGTGCATGACGACGGCGGTGCCGGCCGCCCTGCGCGCGCAGGTGCCGGCGCAAGCGCAGGGGCTCGCCTGCATTTGCCGGGACTGCATTGACAAAGTCACTGCCGTGGGTGCCCAGCTCTAGGAGGCTCTTCACCAACCGTTGCGCCGCGGGCTGAAAAGGTTTGAAGGTTTGGTGCGGTGGAGACTGCGCCGGGTGGGTCGGTCCAGTCAGCGATGGCGCCGGGGCGGGGTCGACAAAGGCGCCAAAGTCGCCGGTTTCGCGCTTCGCGTGGCTGTCGCGCCGCTGCCGAGCGCACCTCGGCCATCGACGCATGCCTGACCATCCACAAACTGCTCAGCAAACAGCACCTTCAACTGTGCCGTGTTCTCAGCCAAGCCGTAGTAGCGCACCTTACATGAACGAACTGGTGCTTGCTCACCCGAAATGGGTGTTCGACTTTGGCTAGCACGCCTGCATTCAGCCGCTCGATCTTTTAGTTCAGTGCATCTACCGCGTTGGTTGTGGGTTCAAGCGCTCGGCGCAGTCCTGCACAGGGCAACCTCCCAGTCCATCGTGTCGAGGCGCTTGCGCTTGGTTGACAACGGCAGGCCCAGGTTCGTCTTCTTCACAGCCTCATGCTCGGCCTTCAGTTCACCGCGGGCAAGGACATAAGAAGTCCGCCCTGAACAATTCCCCCGTTCTCAGCCGCAAGCAGCGCGGTTGTTGAGCGAATGGGCGATCAGCGCGGCGATGACGTCTTGCATGAACAGCGCTATGCGGGAGCAATAAAGCCGCAGCGCGGCCAGGATCAGGCGCAGGTTGTGCCCGGCGCCGCACATCACCGCGTGCAGCGCGTCGCCCAGCGCGCCCTTGAGCGGGTTGCGAGCGAGGCGACCGTCCATCTTCATGTGCCCGATGGTCGGCTCGATGGCGCTGCGCCGTTTGATCATGGCCTGCAGCGTCCGAGTGATCCCGCGCTTCTGGCCTGCCATCAGGATGCGGACCCCTTCGAGCTTCACGCCCTTGTAGCCCCTGTCCACGATGGCCGTCGCCGGCGGCCTGTCCGTCCCGGTGAGGATGCCCACCTGCTCCAGCGTCTCGGCCAGCGTGTGACCGTCCTACGGATTGCCCGGCATCGA
>NZ_LDSL01000033.1 GCF_001476815.1 Pseudacidovorax intermedius
TAGTGCGTTCTCTTCTGTTTGTGTTATGAGAGAACGCCGCCCACCGAGATCCACACTGCCCTCTTCGCCGGACGCGTCAGAGGGGTATAAGAGACAGGCCGTCACGGGCACGAATGTGGAATTGGGGGTGCCGCCACCGCCGCAGGCGGCCAGCGGCAGGGCGGCGCCCGCCGTGAGCAGGAACCGGCGGCGGCTGGCGCCCTCGGGGGCGGCATTGCGCGCGACGGCGAGCGGGGGCGGGACGCAGGCGCGCGAACGCGGGTCTTTCATGCAAGGCTCCTTCGCTGGGCAGTCCCTGTGAGGGACGATTGGGGTGTGCGGCCCAGTCTAGGAAGCGTCCGCGCGCAGGGACAGCCGTGCCGGCGCAAGACTGCGTTGCAGTTTTGGAGGTCTGGCGTGGCCGCCTTCAGGCACTCCGCGCGTCAGTGCGGACTGCCGATTCGCGCCATCGCCAGGCACAACTCGTCAAGGAAAAGCCGACCTGCCACCGTGAGGTCGCGGCGCGAGGGATAGAGCGCGTAGAGCTCCACATTCGGTGGTGCCCAGCCCGGCGCTATCACCTGCAGGCGGCCGGCTTTCACATCGGCCTCGCACAGCGATGCCGGCAATTGGGCGATGCCAAGCCCCGCCACGGCGGCGGCGCGGATCTGGATCAGGCTGTCGCTCACCAGGCGCGGCGTGAGCTCCAGCGTCATGCTGCCCATCTGCGGATGGTGCAGCGGCCAGCGCGAAGGCTGGGCGCGGAAGCTCCAGCCGATGCCTGGACATTGCTGAAGTTCGGCCGGGCTGGTCGTGCCGGGCAGCGTCTCGCACAAGGCGGGTGCCGCGGCAAGCACGTAGGGCACGACGGCGAGTCGGCGCACCACCAGGCTGGAGTCGCGCAGCGGTGTCGAGGTAGGGCGGATCTGCAGGTCGGCCGGCTCGGCAAAAGCCGTGGCGCGCCCGTCTGTCGAATCGACCGTGATCGACACCTGCGGATGCCGCAGCGCGAAGTCGGTGGCCAGCGGGCCGACCACCATCGTGTTGAGCATCACGGGACAGGAGATGCGCAGAGCGCCCGAGGGTTCGCTGAGGCTGTCCTTGGCCTGCGACATGGCGCGCTGCGCCTCGTCCAGGATGCGCACGCCATGCTGGTGCATGCGCTGGCCGATGTCGGTGACGCGGAAGGCGCGCGAGCTGCGCACGATCAGGCTCACGCCCAGCTTGCGCTCCAGCGCGGCAATGCGCCGGCTCAGCCGCGAAACCGGGATGCCGCTGCGGTGGCTGGCCGCGCTGTAGCCGCCGGCATCGACCACGAGCGCCAGCACCGTCAGGTCGTCGGCGATGTCATGGGGACTGGGGGGCATGGGCAGAATCCGGGTGCTTTGGGCTGGGCGAGTCGCGAAAGGGCTGGGCGCAGCATAGGGGCGCAGGGGACCATGCCGACCCCATGCAAACCCCGCGCCGGCTGCGCTAGCGGCATGGCCGCGCGCCGCGGTTGGCGCTCAAGGAAAGTCGAGTCGATGGCGCTGGAAGGCCGGCGCACGGCTGTTGCGTGCAGGCGCCGGGACTCTCATCGCCGACGCTGCGCGCCGTGGGCTGGATCTGCCCATCACCGACGCCAACGAGCGGCGCCAGGTGGGCAGGAACATCGGCAGATTCCAGGCGTTGCAGCAGGCGCCGGCCACGCTCAGCTGCAAGGTCGCGGCTCGGGCGAACGAGCTCGCATGCTGGTCTCAGGCAGGAACCGGTCGCCCGCAAACCTGGCAGACGCTCCTTCCCACCCAACACTGCGGTCCCTGGCTACCGTAGGCGCCAGGCGGTCGGGCAACACCCGTGTGCGCATGTGTGTCGCCCTGCGCCAATAAGTTGTCGTTCCGAAGCAATAGCGGCTGCCAGGTCCAGGCTTACGCTTCACATCGCTGGTTCATAAACACAAGGAGACAAGCGATGCGACTGCAAGGACGAGTGGCGATGGTCACAGGCGCGGCGATGGGTATGGGGCAGGCCTTCGCCCAGCGTCTAGCGAGAGAAGGCGCAGCGGTCGTGCTGACCGATGTGGACGAGGCCAATGGCGAGGCCGCCGCGCGAGAGATTCGCGAGCGCGGCGGTATCGCTGCCTTTCGGGCGCTGGATGTGCGCTCTCCAACTGCATGGGATGAGGCAATCCATTTCGTACGGGCCGACTTCAAGAAGCTGGACGTGCTGGTCAACAACGCCGGCGTCGGCATCGTGGGTTCCATCGTCGATTGTTCCCTCGAGGACTGGAACCGCAGCATCGGCGTCAACCTGACCGGCGTGTTCCTGGGCTGCAAGAGTGCGATCCCCCTGATGGCCAGTGGCGGTGGAGGGTCGATCATCAACATTGCGTCGATCTGGGCGATGGCCGCGGACCAGTTGGCAGCGGGGTACTGCGCCAGCAAGGGCGGGGTGCGCAGCCTCACCAAATCGGCAGCGCTCTACTGCGCGGCGCAGGGCAACGGCGTGCGTGTGAACTCGGTGCATCCGGGCTTCGTGCAGACGCCCATGGTCGACAACGCCGGCGCCAGCATGCCGGAAGCGGAGGCTCAGGCCTATGCCGCGCGCACCGTCGGCCGGGTGCCACTGGGCCGCATCGGCACACCGCAGGACATCGAAGGCGTCGTGGCTTTCCTGGCCTCGGACGACTCGCTGTTCATGGCGGGCTCGGAGCTGGTGGTCGACGGCGGACAGCTTTGCCACTGATCTCGACCCCCTAGCGGCAGGCCTTCCTGCCGACGCGGCGATGCGCACGGCAAGCGCAGCCGCCCTCATCATTTCAAGGAGACATCCATGAGCCTGTTCACTCGGCACGGCGGAGCCTTTCTGTCCGCCAGCCTCATCGCGCTGTTCGCAGCAGCGCTGCCCGCCAGCGCCAAGTCTTCCAAAGACAACCTCAAGGTTGGCGTGATCGCCTTCACCTACAGCTCTCCGGCCGTGCAGGCCATGGCCGACGCGGCGATGGCGGACTGCAAGCAGCGTGGCTGGACCTGCGAATTGTTCGACGGCAAAGGTGACCCGGTCGCCACGAGCAACGCAGGGGTCAACTTCGTTAACCGCAAATTCGATGCGGTGGTCAATGCCGTGTCCGACAACAACCAACTCGGCACGGTGATCAAGGCGGCGAACGCGGCTGGCATCCCTTACGTGTCCATCTTCTCGGGCGACGCGCCTGGCATCACGGCGGACATTGGCAGCAGCGGCGTCGTGCAGGGGGCACTGATCGGTGGGGAGGTGCGCAGCGCCATCGGCTTGGAAGGCCAAGTCGCCGTTGTCAACTGGAACGTGTTGCCAGTACTGCGCGAGCGCTCCCGCGGCCTGAAGGCGACGATGGCCGATGACAAGAACATCAAGATCGTCGAGGTTGAAGTCAAGGTGCCCGGCTATGTGGAGGACGCCTATTCGAAGCTGCTCACGCTGCTGCAGAGCAACAAGAACGTCAAGGCGGTCGTGGTCGGGTGGAATGAGCTGGCACCGGCGGCTGTGCGTGCCATCGAGCAGCTGGGTCTGAAGGACAAGGTCCGCGTCTACGGTTACGACGCCATCGCGCCGGCGTTCGAGTTGATGCGCAAGGGCTCACCGCTGGCGATGGTCGTCGGCTTCAGCAACGACGAAGCCGGCAGGTCGGCGATGCGCACTGTTGCGGAAACGGTCGACGGACGGCCCACACCCTTCAAGGCGCTCATGCTGCGGTCCTGCCTGTTCACGCGCGACAACATGCCGGCGCCGGGACAGGAGCCCAATTACGAAACCTGCACGCCGTTCACCGCAGAGCTGCGCCGCAAATGAGCAATCCTCTTGGCCACGAGGCCGCTGACACGGCAGAGGTTCTTCAGGCGGTAGGCATCGTCAAGGAGTTCGGCACCCACCGGGTACTCGACGACGTGTCGTTCAGCCTGCGCGCGGGCCAGATTCATGCGCTTCTCGGCGAGAACGGCGCCGGCAAGTCGACGCTCATCAAGATCCTGACGGGGGTCCACGAGGCCACCGCAGGCGAGATCCGAGTGCACGGCCGGCCGGTGCAGATCACCAGCCCGCACGACGCCCAGGCCGCGGGCATCGCGGTGGTTCACCAGCACGGCAACCTGATCGCGTCGATGACGGTCCAAGAGAACCTGATGCTCGGTCGCCGGTTGCCCCGACGCGGGGGTGTGCTGATCGACTGGCACCACGTGGCCCGCCATGCGCGCGAGCTGCTCGGCCGGCTGCAACTGGATGTCGATCCTCAGGCCTACGCGGGCGAACTGCGCGCCGACCAGATGGCGATGGTGTCCATTGCCAAGGCCCTGTCGCTGGACGCGAAGGTGATCGTGCTGGACGAGCCGACCGCCGCGCTGTCGCCCGGTGAGGTCGATGTGCTTTTCGGCCACATGAGGCGCCTGGCGGAGCAGGGGCACGCGTTCGTTTTCGTCAGCC
The DNA here is from genome assembly GCF_001476815.1 of Pseudacidovorax intermedius. Taxonomy (GTDB): domain Bacteria; phylum Pseudomonadota; class Gammaproteobacteria; order Burkholderiales; family Burkholderiaceae_C; genus Xenophilus; species Xenophilus intermedius_A. The sequence goes on from NZ_LDSL01000033.1 coordinate 4,414, forward strand.
ATCGCCTTAACGAGATCTTCGAAGTGGCGGACAGTGCAACGGTACTGCGCGACGGAAAGGTCGCGTGGCGCTGCATGCACCGGGAAGGGTTGAATCGGGCCGATGTGGTGTCGGCGATCCTCGGCAAGACCAACAGCGCGCTCGCGGCCACCCCGGCAGGGCGGCCGCAAGCGCCCAAGCCCGTGCTGCTGGAGGTCTCGGGGCTCAGTGCGCGCCACGTTGTGGACTGCAGCTTCCGTGCGACGCAAGGTGAGATCCTGGGGCTGGCGGGCCTCCCTGACAGCGGGGCCGAGGCGACGCTCGACGCCCTGTACGGTCGGCTGCGCCAGACTGGCGGCGACATCCACCTTTCTGGCCGGCGGGTCAGGCTAAGCTCGCCGCGCGAAGCGGTCCGACAGGGCTTCGCCCTGGTTCCCAAGGACCGGCTGGGCGAGGCCGTCGTCTATGGGTTCTCCGTGCGCCAGAACATTTCGCTGCCGTCGCTGCACCGGTTTCTCGTCGATCCGGTCACGCGCATCGTCAACCAGGCCGCGGAACGCCGCGCGGCACGCGACCTGGCGAAGCGCCTGCATGTCAGGGCCACGAGCGTCGACGCCGACATCGGTGCGTTGAGCGGGGGCAACCAGCAGAAGTGCGTGCTGGCACGCTGGGTGGCAACGGGGGCCAAGGTGTTCCTGCTGAACTCCCCAACGGCCGCCGTCGACATCGGCGCCAAAGCCGAAATCTACGACCTGCTCCGGGCAATCGCACGCGACGGCGCTTCGGTGCTGTTTACCTCGACCGAGATGGACGAATACATGCGCGTGTGCGACCGCGTCCTGGTGTTTCATCGCGGCCGCATCGTGGCCGAAGTCGACGGCCCCGAGATGAACGAGTCGAACCTCCTGAACCTTGCGTTGGGCGAGCGGACCACCGATGCCGCCCCGCGCCGAACTTCCCCCGAATTCGCTGCGAGCCTGCCATGACCACTGCCAACGTCAAATTTTCCGCGCATACGGCCACCCGATCGGGCCCTGTCGACTGGCGGCGTCTGCTGGCACGCCAGGGGACCATCGCCTCGCTCTTCCTGCTGGTTGCGGGCTTCAGCATCGCCAGTCCGGATGTATTCGCAACACGGATCAACCTGCTGAACGTGCTGAACCAAGCGGCGATTCTGCTAATCATCTCGGCAGGACTGACCGTCTGCTTGGTCATGGGTCTTTACGACCTGTCGATCTCTGCGCTGGCCACCGTGGGCAACTACGCCATCTGCGCGTTGCTCCTCTCCCAAGGCGCCGAGCCGCACGTCTGGCTGAGCATCGCCGGCGTGCTGGCCGTGTGCGCGGTGGTCGGAGTAGCCAGCGGCGCGATCGTCAGCTATCTCGGTGTCTCGGCTTTCATCGAGACGCTGGCGATGGGCTCCATCCTCACAGGCGTGGTGCTCGGGTATTCGGACTCCCGGACCATCATCGGCGGCATTCCTGATGCGTTCCTTGCACTCGGCCAGCAAAACACGCTCGGGGTGCCGAATCCGGTTTGGGTGATGGTGGTGGTGGTCGCCGCCCTGTGGTTGCTCCTGGAACACACGCAGACCGGGCGCAACCTCTACGCCATCGGCGGCAACGCCGAGGCCGCCAAGCTTTCGGGCATCGCCGTCAAGCGCTATGCGCTGCTGGCTCTGGGCATCTCGGCCGTGTGCGCCGGCATCGGCGGAATGATCGCCGCGGCCAACCTGGGCGCTGGACGGCCAACCGGCGTCGGCGATGCCTACCTGCTCAATGCCTTCGCGGCCTCGTTCATCGGCGCATCGACGCTGCGTCCGGGCCAGTTCCACATCCTCGGCACCCTGGTCGGCGTGTTGATCATCGGCGTCATCAACAACGGCTTGTCGGTGATCGGCGTGCCCACCTTCTGGCAGTACATCGTGCAAGGGGTGCTGCTCATCGTTGCCTTGTTCGGAGCGGGCGTGATGTCCGGCCGCAAGGCGTAGTCGTCCCCAAAAGGAAGGAAACCGAAATGCAAAAGACTCTCGAGGGCCGCTCGGCCATCGTCACCGGTGCCGCCCGCGGCATCGGAGAAGCGCTGGCACGTGAACTGGCTACACATGGCGCGCAGGTCATGGTGGCGGACATCAACGAGGCCGGTGCAGACGCCGTCGCACGCGACATCGTCCGCGCCGGGGGACGCGCCATGGCGACCTCCGTGGATGTCACCCGGCGGGAGACCGTGGTCAAGATGATCGATCAGGCCGTCACCGCCTTCGGCGGTCTGGACTGCATGGTCAACAACGCCGGCGTGGTTCAAGGCAAGGCGCTGATGTCGATCACGGAGGTCGAATGGCACCGCATCATGGACACCAACGCGCTGGGTGTGCTGATTGGCATGCAGGAGGCGGCAAAGGTGATGATCGCCCAGGGCCGCGGTGGAAAGATCATCAACACGGCATCGATCGCCGGCAAGCAGGGCTACAGGGAGCTGGCGCACTACTGCGCCAGCAAGGCTGCGGTCATCTCCTTGACGCAGGCGGCAGCCAAGGACTTCGGGCCGCACAAGATCAACGTCAATGCCATCTGCCCTGGCATCGTCGACACCGACATGTGGAAGGTGCTGGGCGACGGCTTTCACAAGGAAGGCTGGACCACCGACCCCGGCCAGGCATTCGAGGCTCAGTCCGCACTTGCGGTGCTGGGCCGTGCCTCGGTTCCACGAGATCTGGCGGGAATCACCCGCTTTCTCGCCTCTTCCGAGTCTGACTTCATCACCGGCCAGTCGATCGTCGTCGATGGCGGCATGGCCTTCAGCTGATCCGTCCCGCACTGCTGCTTAGACAAGGAGACTTCCCCATGACCACTTCCACTGCCCAGGACTCAACCGTGGATGGCGAGGCGCGCCGCGCCGCGCAGCGATGGCTCGCTGCATTCGAGGCTGCCCTGTCGGCCGGCGACCCGAGTGGCGCTGCCTTGCTGTTCGAGCCGGAAGGCGTGTGCCGAGACCTGGCGGCGCTGACCTGGAACCTCCGCACCTTTGAAGGCCGCGATGCTCTGAGCGGCATGCTGGCGCATGCGTGTCGACATGCAAAGCCGCATGGCTTCCACCTGACCGACGAGCCCTCGGAAGCCGCGGGTGTCATCGAAGCTTGGCTACGCTTCGAGACGGAGACCGCCACTTGCGTGGGCCACCTGCGGATACGGGGCACCAAGGCCTGGACCTTCCTGGCGGCAGTCGACCAGTTGAAGGGGCATGAGGAAGCCATCGGCTCGCGCCGTCAATCAGGGGCCGAACACGGCGCTCGGACCAACCGCACGAACTGGGCCGATCGACGTCGCGCGGCCTCGCAGGCCATGGGAACGAGCGAGCAGCCCTATGTGCTGGTCATCGGTGGCGGACAGGCCGGCCTGTCGCTTGCTGCCCGCCTGAAGCAGTTGGGGGTGTCCGTATTGGTGATCGACAAGCGACCCAGGCCGGGAGACACCTGGCGCTCGCGCTACGCGTCACTGTGCCTGCACGACCCCGTGTGGTACGACCATATGCCCTATATGGAGTTTCCTCGCAATTGGCCGGTGTTCACGCCCAAGGACAAGATGGGCGACTTCCTGGAGGCCTATGCAGACTTCATGGAGATCGACTATTGGGGCAATACTGTTGCACGCAGCGCCCGATACGACGAGCAGAGGAAGGAGTGGACGGTGCAGGTCGAGCGCGAGGGCCGCAATGTGGAACTGCGCCCGAGCCAGTTGGTGTTTGCCACGGGCCTCTCGGGCTTTCCGAACACGCCGCGCTACCCCGGGGCAGACGAGTTCCTGGGCGATCAGCATCATTCGTCGGCTCATGCCGGGCCCGAGGCTTGGCGAGGAAAGAAGGCGGTGGTGATCGGCTCTAACAATTCGGCGCACGACATCTGCGCCGCCTTGTGGGAGGAGGGTGCCCAGGTGACCATGGTGCAGCGTTCCAGCACGCTGGTGATCCGGTCGGAAACCTTGTTCGACCTTTTCGTCAAGGACCTCTATTCCGAGGAGGCGTTGAGCAAGGGCATCACCGTGGAGCGCGCCGACCTGGTCCAGGCCTCCCTTCCTTATCGGGTGCTGGCAGAAATGAGCAAGCCGCTCGTGGAGATGGCCAAAGAGCGCGACGCGGAGTTCTATCGGCGTCTTGCCGCTACCGGCTTCAAACTGGACTTCGGCGTCGACGGCTCGGGTCTGTGGATGAAGTACATGCGCCGCGGGTCGGGCTACTACATCGATGTCGGTGCGTCGGAACTGATCATCGACGGGCGCATCGGGCTCAAGCAGGGCCAGGTCGAGCGCATCAAGCCGCGATCGGTGGTCATGGATGACGGCACGGAACTGGAAGCCGACCTCATCGTTTATGCCACGGGCTACGGCCCCATGAGCCAGCTCTCGGCGCAGATCCTGCCCGCCGAAATGGTGGAGCGGGTAGGGCGGGTATGGGGGCTGGGCTCCGACACACCGAAGGATCCTGGGCCCTGGGAAGGCGAAGCCCGCAACATGTGGAGGCCGACCCAGCAGGAAGGCCTTTGGTTCCACGGCGGCAATCTGTACCAGTGCCGCTTCTTCTCGAAGATCCTGGCACTGCAGCTGAAGGCCCGCATGGAAGGCTTGGTTACACCGGTCTATGGCCTGCAGCAGGTTCATCACAAGCATTGATCGATGACCGCGATGACCTTTCAAAAGGAGACAACTATGGATATCTCGAAGCAACTCTTCGTCAACGGGGAGTGGCGTGCGCCACTGGGAACGCTGAGAACGCTGCCAGTCATCGACCCCTCTACGGGTCGACCCTTCGCCGAAGTGGCGCTCGGCAGCGCGGCTGATGTCGATGCCGCTGTCGCTGCTGCGCGCGCCGCATTCGGGACCTTTTCCCAAAGCACGGTCGAGTCGCGCGCCACCTTGCTGGAGAGGATCCTGGTGGCGTACGAACGCCGCTACGGCGACCTGGTAGAGGCGGTGTCGCGAGAGATGGGGGCGCCACGTCGCCTCTCACACGACGCTCAGGTGGCCGTCGGACAGGCCCATCTGGCCCGGATGGTCGAAGTGGTGCGCCACTACCGGTTCGACAGTGAACGCAAAGGTTTTTCGGTGGTGAAGGAAGCCATCGGCGTCGTCGCGATGATCACGCCCTGGAACTGGCCGCTGAACCAGATCACCTGCAAGGTAGCACCGGCCCTCGCTGCAGGCTGCACCATGGTGCTCAAACCCAGCGAGATTGCGCCTTTCAGCGCAATCGTGTTCGCCGAAATCATGCAGGAGGCGGGCGTGCCGCGCGGTGTATTCAACTTGGTACATGGCGACGGTCCAACAGTTGGCGAAGCATTGGCCGCGCATCCTGATGTGGACATGGTGTCGTTTACCGGCTCTACGCGTGCCGGCGTGCGTGTCGCCAAGATCGCCGCCGACACCGTGAAGCGCGTGCACCAGGAGTTGGGGGGCAAGTCTGCCAACATCATCCTTCGCGATGCGGACCTGGTTGACGCGGTGAGTCAGGGCGCGATGGCCTGTTTCCTCAACAGTGGCCAGTCCTGCAATGCGCCGACGCGTATGTTTGTCCCGCGGGAGCGACATGATGAGGCCGTCCGGATCGCTGCGGGTGTGGCCGCCCAGCTCAAGGTCGGGCCGGCCAATCACGAGGGAGTTGTTCTCGGCCCGGTGGTCAGTCAGGCGCAGTACGACAAGGTGCAGCAGTTGATCGATGGGGGAATCCGCCAAGGCGCCGAACTGGCGGCGGGCGGTCTTGGCCGGCCCGACGGCCTCGAAGGCGGGTACTTCATCAAGCCCACCGTTTTCGGCAAGGTGAGCCCGGAAATGGACATTGCGCGCGAAGAGATCTTTGGCCCTGTGCTGTCCATCATTCCCTACGACGAAGAGACGGCTGCGCTGCAGCAGGCCAACGACACGGTATATGGACTGGCGGCATACATCCAAACGAAAAATCCCGACCGTGCACGCGAAATCGCACGACAGATGCGAGCTGGAACGGTGTACATCAACTACCCTGCTTGGGACCCGGCAGTCCCCTTCGGCGGCTACAAGCAGTCCGGCAACGGGCGCGAGTACGGCGAGTTCGGCCTGGACGAGTATCTGGAGACGAAGGGCATCGTGGGCGGCTGAACGGCAATCTCGGCGTTCACCCGCCGCCTCAGAGCCTTGGGCCGTCGGGCAGCGCCAGCGGATCGTCGCCAGCCAGCCTGCGCCTTACCGCCTTGGGTGCAGCGCCGAACCACCGGTGGCAAGCGTGGGTAAACGCGGATGGCTCCTTGAAGTGGAGCAGGTCGGCGATCTTGGCAATCGGTGTTTCGGTCTGCCGCAAGTAGTTCTCGGCGCGCTCCTGCCGGATCTCGTCCACGATCTGGTCGAAGCCGGTGCCCTCGTCTCGCAGGCGGCGTTGAAGCGTTCGGACTGTCATGAACATCGAGGCCGCAACCTTTGCCTGCGTGCACCATTCGGAATCCATGATGCGCGCGATGGTCGCACGTGTACGCTGCCTGGTTGTTCGTGCAGCAGCGGGCTGCTTGGTGTCGAGGTAGTACGCCGCCAGTTCACGCAAGACCTCGTTGTGCGTCGGAATGGGTTGGTCGAGGTCGCAACCCCCGATCATGAGTCCCGTGCGTGGCATGCCGAATCTTGGCGTCACCCCAAACGCGTTCTCATAAGAAGACAGGGGTCCTACCGGCAAATGCTTGAACCAGACGTCGTAGGAAACGCCTATGGAGGGCAGTAGGGATTGTGCAATCTTCTGCGTAAGTCGCAGGCTGAGTTCAAAGGTCTGGCTGGCGGGGCCAATCTTCTCGATGGCGATATCGAAGCAAAAGAAAAGCTGGTTCGGGCGGGGACGCTCGACGTGGAGTTCGCAAGCCGGACTGTGGAAATGCAGATGCTTCTCCCATAGGTCGACGCTCTCCCGCAGAGTCCTCGCGTTCTGGATCGCCACGCCCAGGGCGCCCAGGACCGTGGCATCCTGCTTGTGTGCCAATCGCAGTCCCAGGTCAGGTACCGCGTGGCGGTCGGCAACATGCTCCAGAAGACTGATGACGGCCTTGTAGGGAATGTGCGCCTCAGGCCAGCGGGCGTCGGAGGGGTCGATGTGCGCCGTCCGCAAAATTTCCGCTCCCTGCCCGAAGGCGAGGGCATCGACTTGCTCCAGACCCTGGATGCCCGCAGCGCGTAACGGAGGGTTTTCGTAACGCATTGCCTGCCTGATGAGTGCGGTAAGGTCTACAAAGCTGCTGGCGCCGTTCATCGGCTTGCGAAATCTATCGTTGTGCCTTGAGGTCTTGTACCGTGCTATCCCTATGTGGGCCCAGCGTTCCAGCCGCGCTTGCTGGGCCGCTGCCGGTTTCTTTCGTTGCCACGACCCGACGCTCGACCGCTGCCACCAGCGCTTCGACGGCAGCCCACCTACGCCGGTTTTGAGGCGAGGCACCTACGCCGCCGTAGCGCGACATCGGCGCGTGCGAAGCCGTGTATTGACCCAGCGAAACCTGCTCAGATCAGGCCGCTAATGCAAATGCTTCAGCGGGGGTCTTCATGTTCAGCGCCTGGTGCGGGCGCCGGTGGTTGTAGAAATGGATCCAGTCGCCGATCACACGGCTGGCGTGCTGTAGCGATTCGAATCGATGTCGATGCACGCACTGCTCCTTGAGCGTGCGGATCACCCGCTCGACCAAGCCGTTCTGCTCGGGGCTGTGCGGCGTGATGAACTCCTGGCGCAATCCGTAGCTTCTGACCAGCGCCGTAAAGCTGCGGCTGGTGAACACCAAGCCATTGTCCGAGCGCAGCAGAAACGGTGTCCGCACCCGACCCAGCGTGCCGAACCGCGCGATCAGCGCCTGCTCCAGCGCCGACTCGGCTGTCTTCGATCTCCCACTTCGAGATAGATGCCAGCCCAGCAACTCCCGGCTGTGGCAGTCGATCACCAGCGCCATCGTCGTCCAGCCATCACGCCCCGCCCACACCCAGCACATGTCGGTCGACCAGCGCTCGTTCGGCGCTTCTGCCATCGAAGGCAACGATTGGATCCTTGGGCGAAAGCCTACCGGTCGTTTGCGCACCTGCCAGCCCTTGAGTTGGAAGATGCGCTGCACAGTGTTCTTGTTGAATCCGAGCAGGTGCGCCACCGTGCGGTAGCCGAACGAAGGGTTCTCCTCGATCATTGCCTTGACCGGTGCGACCAAATGTTCCTGCAGCTTCGGTGCGGCCTTCACCGGCTTGTAATACACGCTGCGCCGCGGCACCTCGAACCACCGGCACAGCTTGCTGATCGAGACGGTGATGCCGTCGGCCTGCAGTCCCTGGCGGATCGTCTCGATCACTTCGCGTCCTCGCCCAGCAGGGACTGCATTTTTTTTCGGGCGCGCAACTCCAGCATCGCCTCACCATAGGCCTCCTGCAGATCCTTGAGCTGGCGCTCGTACTGCTCACTCACGTCCTGCGGGTTCGCTTTCAGAGCGTTCTCCAAGCCCTTGCGGCCATCCTCTACCCACCCCTCGATCTCCGAGGGCGGCAGGTCGTAGGCACGGCTCGCCTCCAACACGCTCGTCTTGCCCTGGATGATCTCCAGCACCAACGCCGTCTTGCGCTTGGCCGTCCAGCGCTTGATCTCTTCTTCCATCAACATACTCACGGTGGCTTCCTTTCAAAGATAACACCTGAGCAGGTTTTCACTGGGTCAATACATGTTCTTGGTCGAACTGGGCGCCGCGATGATCTTGCCGTCCGCGACGGTGCCAGTGCGCAGCATCAGGCCGTGTTCTGCGAGATGGGCGTCGACGGTTGCCAGTCCTGCGGCGCCAGTGCATGCCTGTCCAGAAGATGGCGAAAGCGACGGATCGTGGTCCCGGCAGGTCCCTAGAGGCCCCTGCCCGCTGGCGATGTACCTCGCCACCTCCTCCGGCTCCATTCGCCCCGCATACCGCGGATGCGCCCGGTTCGCCACGAAGGTCAGCATCCGCCGCCCCAGCCGCGCACCAGGGCGGGCGCGGCGTCGATGTGGTGGATGGCGGGGTTCCACATCAGCGAGCCGTAGCCGAAGAGGTAGAGGTCTTCGGCCGGGTCGTGGCTCGCAAGGGTGGCGTCCAGGCAGGCGTCCAGTTCTTCCTGGGTGCGCAGCCGCACGTCGGGAGGTGCGCAGGCTTTAAGTGCGGCCATCACGGAGCCGTCGAACAGGCTCTCGCGGGTGAAGGGTTGACCGGCAGGCGGGGGAGGCAGCGGGCTGAGGCTGGCGGACATGGCCTGTGATTCTGCGACGGGGTGGCTGACCCCGAGCAGTTTTCGTGCGCGCCTCGCCCGCGCGCCCGCAGCCAGTGGCCGGCGCGCAACGGCAGGCTGCCCGCGCGGCGAGGGTCAGGCGCCGTCCGAACGCTGACGGGCTTCGAGTTCGGTGGCGCGGCAGCCCACCGGGCAGGCGGGACCATCGCACACGCCGTGGTCGCAGAAGCGGCAAACGTGGCGGGCATAGGCCCGGTCGGCCACCGGCGCAGCGAGCAGCTTGTCGAGCAAGTCGGCCATGGTGCTGCGTTCTTGCGGCGAAAGCGCAGCCAAAAGGCGATCGCAGGCCCGCAGCCGCGCTGCCTGAAGTTCCTCGGCCCTGGCGCGGCCCTCGGGGGAGAGTTCGAGCCAGACCTCCCGCCCGCCGCTCGGTGCCTTGAGCAGCAGCCCTTCGGCCATGAGCTTGTCGACGGCGCGCGAGCAGGCGGGTTGCGACAGCCCGACCACGCGGCCCAGTTCCACCACGCCGACGGGGGCCCAGTGATACAGCCACAGCAGGATCGCCACGCTCGACTCCGAATGGGCCTGCATCGCATCGCTCATGGCGCGGCCCACCACCGCCCACAGCGCGCCAAGCTTGTTGGCACGCAGCGCCCGGGTGCGCGGCAGGTCAGGAGACGGCACGGTCGTCGGCATGCATGCGCTGCAGGGCCTGCGCGTAGCGGGGCATGACCTGCTGCATCATCGATTCGCCAGGGGCGGGTCTTTCGACGTTGAACACGTACTTGGGAAAGTCCAGCGGCTTCTGCACCGCCCAGATGTCCTCGTGATCGCCGGGCGGCAGGATGCGGGCCGGCGCGCCCACGGCGACCCAGCCGATGGGCACCGTGGCGTGGGGCTCGAGTTGCGTCCTGAGGTGCACCACGGCATTGATGCGCACCTCGCTGCCGCGTCCGAGCACGGCGCCATTGAAGACCGACGCGCCGGTGGCGATGAAGACCTCGTCTTCCACGGTGCAGCCCACCAGGTAGGCCCGCGGGCCGACCAGCACATGGTCTCCCAGGCGCATGGTCTGGTTCGGCACGCCGCGGATGACGGCCGTGTCCATGACCACGCAGTGCGCGCCGATGCGGATGGGCCCGCCCTCGGACACGATCACCGCGCCGTGGCCCACGGAACAGTTCGGGCCGATTTCGACATCGCCCGAGATGACGGCGGTGCTGGCGACCCGGCAGGTGGGGTCCACGACGGGGGTGCGGCCATTCGACTGCAGCAGCATTTCAACCTCCATGCATGCAAAGTGCATGGATAGTGTGCAGGCACGGGCCGCGGCGCGCAAGCAAAAAAACGCCCGGGCGGCGCGATGGCGGCCCGGGCGTAATCTTTGGCGCTCTTGCGCTGTGGCGTCGCCGCGTTACTCCTCCACGAACGCCTCTTCCCGCTTCGCCTTCACCGCCGGCAGCAGCACGATCACCAGCAGCAGTGCGGATGCCGCCAGCAGGCTGGCCGAGATGGGCCGCGAGACCAGCACGCCCCAGTCCCCACGCGACAGCAGCAGCGCCCGGCGCAGGTTCTCTTCCATCATCGGCCCCAGGATGAAGCCCAGCAGTAGTGGCGCCGGCTCGCACTTGAGCTTGAGGAAGGCATAGCCCACCACGCCGAACACGGCCACCATCCAGACGTCGAAGGTGTTGTTGTTCTCCGAGTACACGCCCACGGCGCAGAACAGCACGATGGCCGGGAAGAGCCACTTGTAGGGAATGGTCAGCAGCTTGATCCACACGCCGATCAGCGGCAGGTTCAGGATGATGAGCATCAGGTTGCCGATCCACATCGAGGCGATCAGGCCCCAGAACAGCTCGGGGTTGCTGGTCATCACCTGCGGGCCGGGCTGGATGTTGTGGATGGTCATGGCACCGACCATCAGCGCCATCACCGGATTGGGCGGGATGCCCAGCGTCAGCAGCGGGATGAAGGAGGTCTGCGCGCCGGCGTTGTTGGCCGACTCGGGGCCCGCCACGCCGCGGATGTTGCCCTTGCCGAAGGGCACCTCGCCGGGGGCGCGGCGCATCTTCTTCTCCAGCGTGTACGAGGCGAAGGAGGACAGCAGCGCGCCGCCGCCCGGCAGGATGCCCAGCGCCGAGCCCAGCGCCGTGCCGCGCAGCACCGCGGGCGTCATGCGCTTGAAGTCGGCGGCCGTCGGCCACAGGCCCTTGACCTTGGCCGTGAACACCTCGCGCTGCTCCGCCGGCTGCGACAGGTTGCCGATGATCTCGCCGTAGCCGAACACGCCCATGGCGATGGCGATGAAGCCGATGCCGTCGGTGAGTTCCGGAATGTCGAAGCTATAGCGGGCCACGCCCGAGTTCACGTCCGTGCCCACCAAGCCCAGGGCCAGGCCCAGCAGGATCATGGTGATGGCCTTGAGCAGCGAGCCCGAGGCCAGCACCACCGCACCGATCAGGCCCAGGATCATCAGGCTGAAGTACTCGGCCGGGCCGAACTTGAAGGCCAGCTCGGTCAGCGGCGGCGCGAAGGCGGCCAGGATGATGGTGCCCACGCAACCGGCGAAGAAGGAGCCCAGGCCCGCGGCGGCAAGGGCCGGTCCGGCGCGTCCCTGCCGGGCCATCTGGTAGCCGTCGATCACCGTGACCACGGACGACGATTCGCCCGGCAGGTTGACCAGGATGGCGGTGGTCGATCCGCCGTACTGCGCCCCGTAGTAGATGCCCGCCAGCATGATCAGCGCCGACACCGGCGGCAGCGCGTAGGTGGCCGGCAGCAGCATGGCGATGGTGGCGACCGGGCCGATGCCCGGCAGCACGCCGATCAGCGTGCCCAGCAGGCAGCCGACGAAGGCGTAGACGAGGTTCTGGAATGTGAAGGCGACGCCGAAGCCGATCGCTAGGTTGTTGAAGAGGTCCATGAGGCCCGTGTTCTTGTATGTCTCTGGAGAAAGGGGATCAGGCGATGAACGTGGGCCAGACCGGGAACTGCAGCTTGAGTGCGACGACGAAGGCGAGGTAGCTGCCCACCGCCAGGATGGTGGCCAGCACCAGCGAGGACTTCACGCTGAAATGGTCGCCCGCCAGGTTGGCGATGAAGGTGAGCGCATAGATGGCCACGATCAGCCCCATGGGCGGCAGCCCGATGCTGGGCAGGCCGCCCAGCAGCACGCCGAAGGCCAGGTTGGCGCCGATGATGAAGATGAGCGGCCGCCAGGCGATGCGGCCGATGGGCTCGCCGTCCTCGGTGTCCACCGTCATCGCCTTGAGCGTGATCAGCGTGCCCATGATGGCGATGAGCACGCCGACGATGAGCGGAAAGTAGCCCGGGCCCATGCGGGCGCCGTCGCCCACCGTGTACGAGGTGGCGCCCCAGGCGAACGCCACGCCGAAGGCGCAGAACAGCGCGCCCGAAAAGAAATCTCTTTGACTCTTGATCTTCACCCTGCAGGTCTCCTTGATCGTTGATGCATCCGCGCACGGCGGCAGGTCCGCCACATCGGGGCGGGAAGCGGGCGCGATCGTAGGAAAGGGGGCCTGCGCCGTGGGTTACAGGAACATTGCCATTCGGCAATGTGGGCGGCAGGGGAAGACCGTCGAGGCGATGCGGCGCATGGCGCGCCGGCTTCAGACGTGCAGGATGCGTTCGCTGTAGCGCGCGACCAGCGGATCGTGCGTCAGCAGGTGCATGGGCTCGACCAGGGCCTGGGCCACGAGCAGGCGGTCGAACGGGTCCTTGTGGTGGGCAGGCAGCGCCTCGACCTCGACGATGTGCTCGGGCTTGATCGACAGCAACTGGTAGCCCGCCTCACGGAAGTAGCGCCAGGCCTCTTCACTGCCGACCGGCATGTCGCCACGGCCGAGCGAATGCTTGATGCCGATTTCCCACAGCGAGGCCACGCTGACCCACACCGTGGCGCGCGGCGATGCGATGCGCTCTCGTGCGGCTTGCGAAAGCCGTGGACTGTCCGTGATCGCCCAGAGCGCGATGTGGGTGTCCAGCAGCAGGTTCAAGACTTGACCTCGCCGGTGAACAGCGCCGCCACCTCGTCGTTGTACGCATCGATGGAGTCCGGCACGACGAATTTGCCTTTGGCCACGCCGATGCGCTTCTGCGCCGCGGATTGATCCACCGGCACCAGTTTGGCGACGGGCCGGCCATGGCGGGCGATGACGATCTCGCTCTCGGCACCGGCCTCGATGGCCTCGACCAGGCGCGACAGCGAGGATTTGGCTTCGAACATGTTGACGGGTTGCATGGCCGGCTCGGGGGGTGAAGTTAGCTAAGGTTAGTCTAAATTCTTTGCTGCAAGGGCGAAAGCCAGGCGCTTCAGGCCGTCTCTGCAAGGGCGCTCAACGTCAACCGCATGCGCAGGCCGGGCGCCGCATCCTCGGCCTGCAGGCTGCCGCCATGCAGGGCGGCGACGGCGCGCACGCTGGCCAGGCCCAGGCCGTGGCCGGGCAGCTCGGGCCGCAGGCGGGTGAAGCGCTGGCCGATGCGGGCCAGGTCGGCGGCGGGCACGCCGGGGCCGTCGTCCTGCACCTCGACCACGGCCTGGCCGTCGGCATCCACAGCCGTGCCGACGCGCACGGTGCAGCCGGGCCCACCGTACTTGAGCGCGTTGTCGACCAGGTTGGCGATGGCGCCGGCCAGCAGGTCGCGGTCGCCGTGCACCCGCGCGTCGTCGGCAGGCTCGCGCAGCAGCCGCGCGCCCTGCTGCTCGGCGACGGCCTCGTACAGCTCCAGCACGTCGTCGGCGATGGCATGCAGCGCCACCGGCGCGAAGTCGCGGCGGCGGGCGCCGGCCTCGGCTTCGGCGATCTGCAGCAGCTTCTGGAACACGGTGCCCAGCTCCTGCAGTTCCTGCACGGCACGGTCGATGGCCTCGCGGCGCGCGGCGTCGGGCACCTCGGGCGCTTGCGCGGCCTGCAGGCCCAGCAGCGCGCGGGTCAGCGGCGTGCGCAGCTCGTGCGCCACGGTGTCGGAAACCTGGCGCACGCCCGCCATCAGCGACTCGATGCGGTCGAGCATGGCGTTGATGTCCTGGCCCAGGCGCGCGAATTCGTCGTCGCCCGCGGCGATGTCCACCCGCTCGGCCAGCCGGCCTTCCTCGGCGATGCGGCCGGCCGTGCGGCGCACCCGGCCCACGGCCTGCTCCAGCTCCTGCCGGAAGACGAAGACACCACCCACCAGCAGCAGCAGCGCGATCAGGCCCGCGGCGGCACTGGCGCTGATGACCAGCGATTCCAGCGCGTCCTGGTCGCTCAGGTCGTGGCCGACCACGAGCAGCGCGTCACCGGGCAGGCGGCGCACGGCCAGGTAGCCGGTGATGGCGCTGCCGCCGCGCTGCACGCGCTGCTGGCCGTCGCGGTTGCCGGTGGCGTCCGCCGGAAGCGCGTCCAGGTTGCCGGCCAGGCGCGTGCCGTCGGGCTGCCACAGGCCGTAGAGCTCGGTGTCGGACTGGCGGCCGTCGGCCAGCGCGCGGCCGATGGCGGCGGCCACCGCGTCCAGGCCTTCCCGCTCGGCGCGCGCCTGCATCTGCGTCGTGGCGGTGCCCACCTGCCGCGCGATGCGCTGGTGCAGCACGCCCACGGTCTGCAGGTAGACGATGGCCAGCGCCGCCATCATGGTGATGGCCACGAGCACGGCGTACTGGAAGGCGAGCCGGAAGCCCACCGAGGCCCACAGCCGGCGCCAGGCGCCCATCAGGCGGATGACTCCCCGGGCTCCGGCGCAGCGAGCCGATAGCCCACGCCGCGCTCGGTGTGGATCAGCGGCGGCCCGCCGGCGCCGTCGAGCTTGGTGCGCAGGCGGCTGATCTGCACGTCGATGACGTTGGTCTGCGGGTCGAACTGGTAGTCCCACACGGCCTCGAGCAGCATGGTGCGGGTCATGACCTGGCCGGCGTTGAGCATCAGGCAGGTCAGCAGGCGGAACTCGCGCGGCTGCAGCGCCAGCGGCCTGCCGCCGCGCTCGGCCTTGCGCGCACCCAGGTCCAGCCGCAGGTCGGCCACCTGCAGCACGCGCTGCTCGGGGCCGGCGCGGGTGCGGCGAACCAGGGCCTCGGCCCGCGCTGCCAGCTCGGAGAAGGCGAAGGGCTTGGCCAGGTAGTCGTCGCCGCCGGCCTTGAGGCCGCGCACCCGCTCGTCCAGCGCGCTCAGGGCGCTGAGCACCAGCACCGGCGTGCGCAGGCCCAGGCCGCGCAGGGTCGAGAGGATGGCCAGCCCGTCGATGCCGTTGGGCAGCATGCGGTCGAGGATGACCAGGTCCCAGGCCTCGCCGGTGGCGCGGGCCAGCGCCTCGGCGCCGTCGCGGCTGATGGCCACGGTGTGGCCCATGGCGCGCAGGCCGTCGGCGATGTAGCGCGCGTTGGAGGCATCGTCCTCCACCAGCAGGCAGCGCCAGGGCAGGGCGGTATCGCTCATCCGGGCAGCTCGGCGCCTTCGACCATCAGGCGCAGCCGGCGCACGCCCTGCCATTCGTCCGCATCGAGGCGGAAGGCCAGGCGCACGCGCGGCGGCAGCGGCTCGGTCTGGCCGAACCAGATGCCGTCCACCGGCTGGCCCGCCAGGCGCAGCTTGAGCGACAGGTGCTTCTCGCCCACCAGCCGTTGCGACACCACCTCGACCTCGTCGCTGAAGGTGGGCGGCGCGAAGCCCTGGCCCCACACCTCGCGGTGCAGGGTGTCGACCAGCTCCACGCGCAGGTATTCGCGGTCGATGGGGCCGTCGGTCTCCAGCCGGCGGGTCAGCGTGGCGGCGTCCAGCCATTCGGCGGCGACCTGGGCCAGGGCGCGCTCGAACACCGGGAACTGCTCGCGCGCGATGGTGCAGCCCGCCGCCATCGCATGGCCGCCGAAGCGCAGCAGCACGCCGGGGTGGCGCTTGGCCACCAGGTCCAGCGCATCGCGCAGGTGGAAGCCGGGGATCGAGCGGCCCGAGCCCTTGAGCTCGTGCGACTTGCCTTCGGCACCGCTGGCCGCGAAGACGAACACCGGCCGGTGGTGCCGGTCCTTGAGGCGCGAGGCCACGATGCCGACCACGCCTTCGTGGAACTCGGGGTCGAACACGCTGATGGCGGCGGGCATGCTGGCGACGGGCCGGTCCTGGCCCTCCACCGCCTGCTGCATGCCGAACAACGACTCGGCGAGGCGGATGGCCTGCTCGCGCATGCCGCCTTCGATGTCGCGGCGCTCGCGGTTGATGCCGTCCAGCAGCTTCGCCAGTTCGTCGGCGCGGCCGGGGTCGTCGGTGAGCAGGCATTCGATGCCCAGCGTCATGTCGGCCAGCCGGCCGGCGGCGTTGATCCGTGGGCCGAGGGCGAAGCCGAAGTCGAAGGTGGTGGCCACCTCGGGCCGGCGGCCGGCAGCGCGGAAGAGGGCGGCCAGGCCGCAGGGCATGGCGCCGGCGCGGATGCGGCGCAGGCCCTGGGCGACCAGGCGGCGGTTGTTGGCGTCCAGCCGGACCACGTCGGCGACGGTGCCGAGGGCCACCAGGGGCAGCAGCACGTCCAGCTTGGGTTGCTGAACGGGCGCCGCCACCTTGCCCGCTGCGCGTGCTTCGCCATCCGCCGAAGACGTGGGCCCGGCGGCGGGCCGGCCGTCGTAGGCGCCGCGCGCGCGGAGTTCGGCGCGCAGGGCCAGCAGCACATAGAACATCACGCCCACGCCGGCGATGCTCTTGCTGGCGAAGTCGCACCCGGGCTGGTTGGGGTTGACCAGCACGTCGGCGGCGGGCAGTTCGGGCCCGGGCAGGTGGTGGTCGGTCACCAGCACGGACAGGCCCAGTTCTCGCGCACGGGCCACGCCCTCCACGCTGGCGATGCCGTTGTCCACCGTCAGCAGCAGGTCGGCACCGGTGGCGGCCACGCGCTCGGCGATGGGCGGTGTCAGGCCGTAGCCGTCGGTCACGCGGTCGGGCACCAGGTACTGCACGTGGCGTGCGCCCAGCAGGCGCAGTCCGCGCAGCGCGACGGCGCAGGCGGTGGCGCCGTCGCAGTCGTAATCGGCCACCACGCAGATGCGGCGGTCAGCGGCGATGGCGTCGGCCAGCAGGCGGGCGGCGGCCTCGGCGCCGCGCAGGCCGGCGGGCGGCAGCAGGCGGGCCAGGCCGTCGTCCAGTTCGTCGGCGGAGGCCACGCCGCGCGCGGCATACAGGCGCGCCAGCAGCGGATGCAGGCCGGCCTGTTCCAGCGCCCAGGCGGTGCGCGGCGGTACGTCGCGGGGAATGATCTTCACAGCGACTCCAGCACGGCGGCGACGCCGGGCGTGCGCTGCAGCCAGCGCTGCAGCAGGCCGCGCCGCCCCTGGTAGCGGCGGGCGGCGCGGTCGCCGCACAGGGTCAGGGCCACGGGCTCGCCGGCACGGCTGCGGGCCAGGCATTGCGCGATGGGGCCGGCGTCGAGCGCGGCCCAGGCGGCGGCCCAGGCCTCGCCATGGTCGTCCAGCGCGGCGGCGCGCAGGCGCTCGTCCACGGCCGGCAGGCTGGCCGGTGGCTGCACGATGGCGGCGCGGCCGGTGCCGCTGAACCACAGAGAATTGACCAGCAACTGGCGGCGCTCGCCACGCGCGTCGTTGACCGGGTGGTTGTAGAGCAGCATCTGCATCTCGTTCTGCAGCCGTCGCAGGGTGCGGGCGCCATCGGCCATGGGCAGCCAGGCGTCCAGCGGCTGGCCGATGGCGCGGTCGAGCGAGGCCGTGGGCAGCTGGTCGAACACCGGCCCGCTGGCCAGCCAGGTGCCGGGCGCGTCGGTGGCGAAGAGATGGATCTCGTCCTCTTCGAAGAAGGGCCGCACGGCGGCCAGCAGCGCCTGCGATTCGGCGGGCTGCACGGCCAGGTGGGCCGGGTCGGTCAGCACCACCTCGCTCATGCCGGCCTGCCAGTGGCACAGCGTGACCCAGGCCCAGGCCTGGTCGGCGGCGCCGGGCAGGCCGGCGCGGCGGGCGGCCAGGGCGGCCCAGGGCAGGGTGCCGTCGGCGGCGGCGGGCAGGCCCAGCGCGGCGGCGCGGGCGCGCTCGTGCGGCGGGTTCAGGCTGTGTTCGTCCTGCGCGTCGGCCGCGGCCTCGGGCAGGCGGGCGAGCAGGGCTGCCAGGTTGGGCAGCGTCAGGCCGGGCAGGGCGGCCTGGCAGGCGGGCGTGCGCCGGCCGGCGAAGGGGACGATCAGGTGCAAGGGGGACGAAGCAGGGGACTGGGCGTCGGCGGAAGGCGACATGGGCCGTATTGTCGCGTCCGACGCGGGGCCTCGTGGCGCGGTGCCACAATGCCCGGCCCGGCTTCCCGGGGGCTTCCGGCGCCACGCGGCGCCGTCTTCGCATCCATGCCTCTTCCGTACGAACTGCAGCTCGGCTGGCGCTACACGCGCGCGGGCCGGGCCACCCGCCGCAACGGCTTCATCTCCTTCATCTCCGGCGTGTCCATGGCGGGCATCGCCCTGGGCGTGGCGGCGCTGATCATCGTGCTGTCGGTGATGAACGGCTTCCAGAAGGAGGTGCGCGACCGCATGCTGGGCGTGGTCTCGCACATCGAGATCTTCTCGCGCGACGGCCAGGCGCTGCCCGAGCTGCAGCCCATCATGGACGCGGCCCGCAAGAATCCCGAAGTCATCGGCGCCGCGCCCTTCATCGCCACGCAGGCGCTGATCGCCCGCGGCGAGGACATGAAGGGCGCGCTGGTGCGCGGCATCGAGCCCAAGCTGGAGCCCGAGGTCACCGACTTCTCCAGCACGGCGCAGAAGGGCGCGCTCGACAGGCTGGTGCCCGGCCAGTTCGGCATCGTGCTCGGCAGCGAGCTGGCGCGCCAGCTATACGTGCGTGACGGCGACCAGGTGACGCTGATCGCGCCGGGCGGCCAGGTCACGCCGGCCGGCGTGGTGCCGCGGCTCAAGCAGTTCACCGTGGTGGGTACCTTTGAATCGGGCCACTACGAGTACGACTCTGCGCTGGCGATGATCAACGAGCAGGACGCGGCCAAGGTCTTCCGGCTGGAGGGCCCGACCGGCATCCGCCTCAAGCTGCGCAACCTGGACGACGCGCGCGAGGTGGCCGACGAGCTGGCCAAGACGCTGCCGGGCCAGTTCCTCATCCGCGACTGGACGCGGCAGAACAAGACGTGGTTCGCGGCCGTGCAGGTCGAGAAACGCATGATGTTCATCATCCTCACGCTGATCGTGGCCGTGGCCGCCTTCAACCTGGTGAGCACGCTGGTGATGACCGTGACCGACAAGCGCGCCGACATCGCCATCCTGCGCACGCTGGGCGCGAGTCCGAAAAGCATCATGGGCATCTTCGTGGTGCAGGGCGCCATGGTCGGCGTGATCGGCACCTTCGCCGGCCTGGGGCTGGGCCTGCTGGTGGCCTACAACATCGACGTCATCGTGCCGGCCATCGAGCGGCTGCTGCACACGCACTTTCTGCCGCAGGACATCTACCTCATCAGCCGCATGCCCAGCGACCCGCAGCGCAGCGACATCATGCCCATCGCCATCATCTCCCTGGTGCTGGCCTTCGTGGCCACGCTCTACCCCAGCTGGCGCGCCAGCCGTGTGAATCCGGCGGAGGCTTTGCGGTATGAATGACGTCGTGCTCAAGGCCCGCGGCCTGACCAAGCGCTTCCACGAAGGCCGCATCGACCTCACCGTGCTGCACGGCGTGGACCTGGACGTGCGCGCCGGCGAGACCATGGCCATCGTCGGCGCCTCCGGCTCGGGCAAGAGCACGCTG
Organism: Pseudacidovorax intermedius; assembly: GCF_001476815.1. GTDB lineage: Bacteria > Pseudomonadota > Gammaproteobacteria > Burkholderiales > Burkholderiaceae_C > Xenophilus > Xenophilus intermedius_A. The sequence goes on from NZ_LDSL01000033.1 coordinate 24,337, forward strand.
CTGCACCTGCTGGGCGGGCTGGATTCGCCCAGCAGCGGCACCGTCGAGCTCAAGGGCCAGCTGCTCGGCCGGCTGGATGCCGCGGCCCAGGGCCGCCTGCGCAACCAGTACCTGGGTTTCGTCTACCAGTTCCACCACCTGCTGCCCGAATTCAGCGCGCTGGACAACGTGGCCATGCCGCTCAAGATCCGCCGCGAAGCGCCCGAGAAGGCCGCCGAGGCCGCGCGCGCCACGCTGGCCGCCGTAGGCCTGGGCGAGCGCCTGTCGCACCGCCCGGCCGAGCTCTCCGGCGGCGAACGCCAGCGCGTGGCCATCGCCCGGGCGCTGGTCACGCAGCCCGCCTGCGTGCTGGCCGACGAGCCCACGGGCAACCTGGACCGAAGCACGGCCGACACGGTGTTCGCGCTGATGCTGCAGCTGGCGCGCGAGCGCGGGACGGCCTTTGTGATGGTGACGCACGACGAGTCGCTGGCCGCGCGCTGCGACCGTGTGCTGCGACTCGTGCAGGGGCGGTTGGCGGATTGAGCGCTCCAGCTGGAGCGACGCCCCCATCGCTCGATGTGCACTTGCGCAAAATTGCGCAGTTTTGTGTAGAGTTGCGCAATGTCGAGCGACGCGCTCATCAAGCAGATCACGGCCGACGGTTGGTACCTGGTCCACACGGTGGGATCGCACCGGCAGTACAAGCACCCGACGAAGCCGGGCAAGGTCACGGTCCCGCATCCGAAGAAGGATCTGCCGGTCGGTACCGTCAAAAGCATACTGAAACAGGCTGGGCTCTGAGCCGGGCACTCTCGAAGGAACGACGATGCTCTATCCCGTCTACGTCCACAAGGACAAGGGCAGCGCCTTTGGCCTGACCTTTCCCGACCTTCCCGGATGCTTCGCGGCCGCCGACGATGCCGCCGGTATCCCCAGCGCAGCACAGGAAGCCGTCGAGGCCCATTACGGCAACGACGCGGACCCCATTCCCGCACCCTCCAGCGTCGATGAGTGGGCTGGCAGCAAGGACTTCAAGGGCGGCTTCTGGATGCTGGTGGACATCGACCTTGCCAAGGTGCGCGACAGGGCCGTGCGTGTGAACGTGAGCATGTCCGAAGCCCTGCTGCAGCGCATCGACCGGTATGCGAGCCAGCGCCGCATCTCTCGCTCGGCGTTCCTGGCCGCGGCGGCCGAGAAAGAGATGGCGGAGCGAGCCCACTGACGGCGCCTTGCGCCACCCTTCGAGCCCGCCGCGCGCGGGCTTTTTTGCGCTTGCGGCATGGTCGAGGCTGCTGGCGGATGGTCGTCCGGGGCGGCTCCGCAGCCGACGGGCTCAGGCGCGCAAAGGATTTCAGTGCCTCGCCATCGTCCGCTCCAGCAGCAACCCCCGCAGCGTCTCCATCAACGGCGACCATGCCGAGCCCGGCCGTGACAGCAGCACCACCGCCCGCGGGATGCGCAGCGCCGCCACGGGCAGTTGCACGAAGCGGTCTTGCGCCGCCAGCGGCATCAGCGAGCGCGGCAGCAGCGTGACCAGGTCGGTGGCGGCCAGCACCGACAGGTTCATCTCGGACGAAAAGGGCACCTCCACCACCACCTGCGGCGGGCCTAGGCCCTGGCGTGCGAACACCGCCGCCACGGCGCGGAAGGCGGAGGAATGCTCCGGCCCCAGCATCCAGCCGTAGCGCGCCACGTCCTTGAGCGCGACGCGCGCCAGCTGCGCCAGCGGATGGCCCACGCGCACCAGCGGCAGCAGCGGGTCGTTGTCGACCTTGGTGCGCTCGGCGGGCAGCGGCAGGCCTTCGTACGCGGGCACCAGGGCCAGGTCCAGCGTGCCGTCCTGCACCTGGGCGGCCAGCGCGTCCGAGCGGTCCACGCGCAGCTTGATGCGCAGGCCCGGCCGCATGGCCAGCATGGGGCCGAGCACGGCGGCCATGCGGTTGCCGCCGGTGGTGTCGGTCACGCCCAGGCGTAGCAGGCCTGCCTGGCGGGCGCGCATCTCGTCGGCCAGCAGCACCGTGTCGGCATATTCGGCCTGCAGGCGGCGCATCTGCTCGGCCACGCGCAGGCCGGCCGAGGTCAGCCGCACGCCCCGCACGCTGCGCTCGAAGAGCTGCACGCCGAACTCCCGCTCCACCCGCTGCATGGCCTTGGTGAGTGCCGACTGGGTCACGCCCTGCTCGTCGGCGGCGGCCGAGAGTTGGCCATCGCGGGCCACGGCAAGAAAGTACTGGATGTCCTGGATCGAGAGGTTCATTCCTGGCGCTCATGGCATGGCGCGAGAAGTCGGCGCGCGAGGGCTTTCTCTTCTACATCAAGCAGGAGCTGCGCGCGGCCAAGTGGCGCGACTGGAAGCTGCACTTCTACTGGGAGCCCGAGGTCAACCAGGGCCAGGGCAAGCTGGAATCGCCCTACCTGTTCAACGTGACGCGCGACCCCAAGGAAGAGACCGACGTGCTGGTCTTCAACACCTGGGTGATGGGCCCGGTGCTGCGCATGATCCGCGACTTCAACGCCAGTGCGGCCGCGCATCCGCACACGCCACCCGGCCAGCTGGACCGCTGACCGCCACCCCTCGAACAACGCCCCGAAGCAAGCCATGACCACCTCCGCCAGCCGCCGTCACCTCCTGCGCCTTTCGGCGCTCGCGCTTTCCACGCTCGCCCTCGGCGCCCATGCCGAAGCGCCCTGGCCCGAGGCCAAACCCATCACCTGGATCGTCGGCTTCGTGCCCGGCGGCTCGGTGGACGTGCTCACCCGGGCCTTCGCCAAGGCCGTGTCGGACCAGATCGGCCAGTCCATCGTGGTCGACAACGTGCCCGGTGCTTCCGGCGCGCTGGCACTCAAGCAGGCGGCGCGCGCCAAGCCGGACGGCTACACGCTGGTGACGGTGCCGGGGCCCGTGCTCTTCGGCCAAGCGCAGCCGGAGGTGGGCCGAGAACTGCAGGCGGTGGGCCTGCTGTCGCAGGGGCCCATCGTGCTGGTGGGCGGCGCCGCGCTGGCGCCGACGGACCTGAGCTCGCTCATCGCTGCGATGAAGAAGAACCCGCAGCAGTGGGACTACGCCAGCTCCGGCATCGGCACCGGCCAGCACCTGGCCGGCGAACTGTTCAACCAGATGGCGGGAACGCAGATGCTGCACGTGCCGTACAAGGGCGGCGGCCAGGCGGTGGTGGACGTGGTGGGTGGCCAGGTCAAGCTGGCATGCTGGGCGTGACGCCCGTGCTGTCGCAGATCAAGGCCGGCCAGCTGCGTGCCTATGCCGTGACAACGCCCTACCGCATTCCCCGCCTGCCCAACGTGCCGACCATGGCCGAAGCGGGCCTCAAGGGCTACGAGGCGACCCAGTATTTCGCCGTTGCGGCGGCCAAGGGCCTGCCCGCGCCGGTGGTGGCACGGCTCAATGCCGCCATCGCCAAGGCGGCCGAGAACCCGCAAGTGCAGGCCGCGCTGGAGGCGGGCGGCCAGCTGCCGGGCCGCATGTCGCCGGCCGAGGCGCAGAAGTTCGTGCAGGACAGCCTGCGCAAGTTCGGCGACGTGGCGACCAAGGCGCACATCGTGCTGAACTGAGTCGGATAGGGGCTGAATGCGAAAGGCGGCGCGTGTGAGCGCCGATCAGGGCGCGGACGATCCCCGCACCACCAGCGTCCCCGGCAGCAGCCGCTCGCGCGCCGGGCCTTCCAGGCCCTGCATGCGCTCGATCAGGCAAGCGGCGGCGGCGCGGCCCAGGTCGTCGGTGGGCTGGGCCAGGGTGCTGAGGCCGCGGCCGACCAGCGAGGCCCATTCGGGCTCGTCGAAGCCGATGAAGCCCAGTTCCTCGCCGAACTCCCAGCCCAGCTGGCGCACCGCCTGCGCCACACGCAGCGTCACCACGGAGTTGCCGGCCACCACGGCGGCACGGCGCGGGGCGCGAGCACGCTTGCGCAGGGCGCGCAGGGCGTCGCGCAGCGCCTCGTCGCCGCTCTCGGCCATCTCGAACACCTCGCCGTGCACGCGGGGCGTGGCCGGGGCATGGGCCGCCACGCAGTCCCGGAAGGCGGCCGTGCGCTCGCGGCGGGTGCTCACGCCCTGCTGCGGCTCTGTCACGTAGAGCAGCTCGCGCCAGCCGCCATCGATCAGGTGGCTGCAGACCTCGGCCATGGCGCCGCGGTTGTCGATGGAGACGAAGTCGGCCTCCAGCCCGTCGTGCCGCCGGTCCACTAGCACCGCCGGCTTGCCGTGGGTGGCGATGGCCTCGACCACGCCCGCTCCGCGGCCCAGCGTGTTGAGGATGAAGCCGTCCACCTGGTAGCCGGCCAGGGCGTCGATGGCCTCGCGCTCGCGGCCGGCCTCGTTGCCGATGTTGAACAGCATCACCAGGTAGCCCGCGTCCTTGCAGGCCTTCTCGGCGCCGCGCAGCACGGCCACGGAGAAGGGGTTGGTGATATCGGCCACGATCAGCCCGATGAGCCGCGAGCGGCCGTGGCTGAGTGCCTGCGCCATCGGGCTGGGCACGTAGCCCAGCTCGCCGATGGCGGCTTCGACGCGGGCCGCGATGTCGGGGCTCAGCAGCCGCTCACGGTGGTTGAAGAAGCGCGACACCGTGGCCTTGGACACGCCCGCCACGCGGGCGACGTCCGAGATGGTGGGGCGGGCCGGCCGAGACGCCGGCGAGGGCTGGTTCATGAAGCCGCAGTGTCGAACACCGCAGCGGGCCGCCGGCCGGCCAATGCGTCCAGCAGGTTGCTGACCGCCAGCGCAGCCATGGCATGCCGCGTCTCGTGCGTGGCCGAGCCGATGTGCGGCAGCGGCGTCACCTGCGGGTGCGTGCGCAGGCGCGAATCCAGCGGCAGCGGCTCGCGCGCGAACACGTCCAGGCCGGCGGCCCGCAGGCGGCCGCTGTCCAGCGCGGCCAGAAGGGCGGCCTCGTCCACGGTGGCACCGCGGCCACCGTTGATGAAGATGGCGCCGGGCTTCATTTGGGCGAGCAGGGCGGCATCGACCATGCCGCGGGTCTGCGGCGTGAGCGGCAGCATGGCGACCACGAAGTCGGCGCGGGCCAGCAACTTAGGCAGCGGCGTGTGGTTGGCGCGGCCCTGCAGTTCGGGCGCCTGCGTGGCCAGGTCCACCGGCCGGCGGGCGTGATACAGCACCGGCATGCCGAAGCCCAGCGCCGCGCGCCGCGCGATGGCCTGGCCGATGCGGCCGAAGCCCAGCAGGCCCAGCGTCTTGCCGTGCACGTCGAAGCCGAACAGGTCTTCGCCGATGTTCCGGTCCCACCGGCCCTCGCGCACCAGCGCGGCGAGTTCGACCACGCGGCGGCTGGTGGCCATCAGCAGGGCGAACACGGTGTCGGCCACCGTCTCGTCCAGCACGCCGGGCGTGTGGGCCAGCACGATGTTGCGGGCGTGCAGGGCGGCCAGGTCGTAGTTGTCCACGCCCACGGACACGCTGGAGACCACTTCCAGTTTGGGCGCGGCGGCGATGACGCCAGCGTCGATGGGAAAGCTGGAGCCGATCAGGCCCTGCGCCTCGGCCAGTGCGGCGTCGAAGGCGGCGTGGTCTTTCTTTGGGTCGGCGAAGCTGACGTCGTGCGCGGCCTGCAGCCGTGCCATCTGGTCGGGCGGGAGCGCCCGGAACACCAGGACCTTCTTGCGTGCGTCGCTCACAGGCCGGCCTCGTCCAATTGGGCCCGCGTGGGCAGGCCTTCGGTGTCGCCCAGCACCTGCACCGCACGGGCGCCGATCCAGGCGCCGCGGCGCACGGCCTCGGGCACGCTGCGGCCTTCGAGCAGGGCGCTGACGACGCCGGCCGCGAAGCCGTCGCCGGCGCCCACGGTGTCGATGACCTTGTCGACCGGAAAGCCCGGCACCTGACCGCAGCCGGCCGTGGCGCTGTCGTAGTAGGCGCCTTCGGGCCCGAGCTTGACGACGACCAGCGAGGCCCCGGCCGCGCGGTAGAAGCGGGCAATGCCCTCGGGCGTGGCCTCGCCGGTGAGCAGCCGGCCTTCTTCCAGGCCGGGCAGCACCCAATCGGCCTTGGCGGCCAGCGCGTTGATGCATTCGCGCATGCGCTCGGTGCTGCCCCACAGCGTGGGCCGCAGGTTGGGGTCGAAGGAGATGCTGCGGCCCGCCGCGCGCATCAGGTCCAGCGTGCGGTGGGCGGTGGGCAGCGTGGTCTCGGAGACGGCGGCGAACACGCCCGTGGCATGCAGGTGCCGTGCAGCGCACAGCCAGGCCTCGTCGATGTCCTCGGGCCGCATCTGGCTCGCGGCCGAGCCCTTGCGGTGGTATTCGATGGGCGGATCGCTGCCGTCGGTGACGCGGCCCTTGAACTGGAAGCCGGTGCGCTGCGTGGCATCGCACACGACGTGCGAGCAGTCGATGCCTTCGGCCTGCATGGTGGCCAGCAGCGCGCGGCCCATGGAGTCGGTGCCCAGCCGGCTGGCCCAGCCCACCTTGAGGCCGAGGCGCGACAGGCCGATGGCCACGTTGGTCTCCGCCCCGGCGCTGCGCTTGTGGAACAGCGTGGCGTGCTCGATGGGGCCGGGCTCGTCGGCCACGAGCAGCAGCATGGCCTCGCCGAAGGTGGCGACGTCGAAGGTGGGGGCGGCGGTCATGGTCGGGCGGCGGTGGGAAAGGCGGGTGTTCAGCGCGCAGGCGCGCGCAGCTGTCGCAGGGCGGCGATCTCGGCGCGGGTGACCGCCGTGAGGTCATCGCCGATCAGCGGGTATTCGATGGCATGCGGCACGTCGGCCGGCAGGGCGCGCAGCACGGCGCGCCAGGGCGCGGCGGACTCGGCCAGCGGCACGGCGACCCATTTGTCGGGCCGGCGCTGCACGCCCTTGGCATGCACATAGCGCACGCGGTGGGCGAGGGCGCGGGCGGCCTCCAGCGGGCATTCGCCCAGCCAGTGCCAGTTGCCCATGTCGAAGGTCATGCCCAGGTCCAGGCCGGCGGCCTGCTGGGCGTCGAAGAAGGCGAGCAGCGCGTCGAGCGTACCGGCAGTGGGGGTCTGGTCGTTCTCGATCACCAGTTCGACGGGCGTGCGGGCCAGGGCGTCGCGCAGCGTTGCCAGCGAGTCGCGGCTGCGCACCGCGTGGAAGCCGCCGATGGCCATCTTGAGGCGGGGCGCATCGAGCGCGACGGCGCGGGCCAGGCCGAGCTGCAATGCGGCGCTGTCGAGTTCGCCGGCGGGCGTCCACAGGCCATCGGGGCTGGAGTAGACCGCCGCGCGGCCCTTCAGTGCTGACAGTTCGGCATCGGGGCTGCGCAGCAGCTCGCCGCGCACCTCGACGCTGTCCACGCCGGCTTCGTAGGCCAGGCCCGTGGCCCAGGCCTGGCCATGGCGGCCCACCTCGGCCGCGCCGAAGGAGGACAGGGAAATGAGTACGGTGAACATGGGGTCAGGCTTCAGTGGCGCTGCGCGCCCGCTGCAGCGCTTGAATGGGAACGGAACGCCCTCTCCCCTCGCGGGAGAGGGCCGGGGAGAGGGGGGCGCGGCCCGCGCAGGGAGACAAGGCCGTCGTGGTGCGAGCGCCCCCTCTCCCCAACCCCTCTCCCGCGAGGGGAGAGGGGCTCCGGGCGGCGGCACGGGCATGCGTCATCTCAATGGCCCGAGGTGAGGATCTGGCCCAGGAACTGCCGCGTCTTCTCGTGCTGCGGATGGCCGAAGAAGGCCTCCGGCGTGCCCTGTTCGAGGATCTGGCCGCCGGCCATGAAGATCACGCGGTCGGCCACGCTGCGCGCGAAGCCCATCTCGTGCGTCACGCACAGCATGGTCATGCCGTCGTCGGCCAGGCCGATCATGGTGTCGAGCACTTCCTTGACCATTTCGGGGTCGAGCGCCGACGTGGGCTCGTCGAACAGCATGATCTTGGGCGCCATGCACAGCGCACGCGCGATGGCCACGCGCTGCTGCTGGCCGCCCGACAGCTGGCTCGGGTACTTGTTGGCCTGCTCGGGAATGCGCACTCGCGTCAGGTACTTCATGGCGACGGCCTCGGCCTCTTCGCGCGACATGCCGCGCGAGCGCATCGGCGCGAGCGTGCAGTTCTGCAGGATGGTGAGGTGCGGGAACAGGTTGAACTGCTGGAACACCATGCCCACTTCGGCGCGCACGGCGTCCACGTTCTTGCCGCCGGCCGTGAGCTCGATGCCGTCGACCGTGATGCGGCCCTTCTGCACCGTCTCCAGCCGGTTGATGCAGCGGATCAGCGTGGACTTGCCCGAGCCCGAGGGCCCGCAGATGACGATGCGCTCGCCGGCGCGCACCGACAGGTCCACGTCGGTGAGCACCTGGAACTCGCCATACCACTTGCTCACCCCGTCCATGCGGATGATGGGGTCGCCCAGTTCATGGGGCGCGGCCACGCTGCTGTTCATCGTTCGGCTGCCTTGTGCGTTCTGCGTGAAGAGGGCGATCAGGAGTTGGGCAGGGCCGGGAAGTCCGTGCCCAGCCACTTCTGGTAGAGCTTGTTCAGCTCGCCATTCTTCCTGTTGCGCTCGACGAACTCGTCCAGCGTCTTCTTCAGTTCGGGCTGGCCGGGGCGCATGGCGATGCCCATCACCTGCTGGCGCAGGTTGAACTTGTTCTCGAAGTTGCTGCCGGCGCGCTTGGCGATCTGCGCGGCCACGGTGGTGGAGCAGCCGATGGCGTCGACCTGGCCCGACATCAGCGCCTGCATGGCCGAGGCGTCGTCGTCGAAGCGGCGGATTTCGGTGCCCTCGGGCGCCACGGCCGTCAGCGACACGTCCTGCGTGCTGGCCCGGGCCACGCCCACGCGCTTGCCCTTGAGGTCGGCGGGCGACTTCATCTCGACCTTGCTGCTGCCGTACAGCACGATGGTGGCGGCGGCATAGGGCACCGAGAAGTCCACCTGCTTGGCACGCTCGGGCGTGACGGCCAGCGAGGCGATCAGCAGGTCGACCTTGTTGGTCAGCAGGAAGGGAATGCGGTTGGGGCCGGTCACGGGCACGATGTTGGCCTTGACGCCCAGGTCCTTGGCCAGCAGCTTGGCCACGTCGGCGTCGTAGCCGTCGGGCTGGTTCTTCGCGTCGGTGGTGCCGTAGGGCGGAAAGTCCACCAGCATGCCGATGGTGATCTCGCCCTTCTTCTTGATGTCGGCCACGGACTGGGCCGAGGCCAGGGGTGCGAAGGCGGTGGCGCAGGCGGCCAGGCCCAGGGCCAGGGCGGTGCGGCGGTGCAGGCGGATGGTCATGCGAAGTCTCCTTGGGTTGAGCGGTGAAGAGAGGAATGTCAGCGGGCCAGGGCGCGGGCGCGCCGGCGCTCCATGTGCGCGGCCAGCAGCGACAGCGGCCAGCAGATCACGAAGTACAGCGCGGCCACGGTGCTGAACACCTCCAGCGGCTGGAAGGTGGCGTTGTTGATGATCTGCCCGGCGCGGGTGATCTCGGTGAAGCCGATGATGGCTGCCAGCGACGTGCCCTTGATGATCTGCACCACGTAGCCGACGGTGGGCGGCAGCGCGATCTTGAAGGCCTGCGGCAGCACCACGTCGCGCAGGCGGGCGGTGTACGACAGGTTCAGCGCCATGGCCGCTTCCCATTGGCCGCGCGGAATGGCCTGGATGCAGCCGCGCCAGATCTCGCCCAGGAAGGCGGCACTGTTGAGGATGAGCGCTGCACCTGCGGCGATCCACGGGTTGATGTCCAGCCCCAGCACCGGTGCGCCGAAGAAGATCAGGAACAGCTGCAGCAGCAGCGGCGTGCCCTGGAACACCTGGATGAACACGCCCGAGGCGAACAGCGCCGCGCGGTTCTCGCTGGTGCGGGCCAGCGCGATGATCAGGCCGAGGATGGCGCCGCCCACGAAGGCGATGGCCGACAGGGCCAGCGTCCACTGGGCCGCTTCGAGGATGAACAGGAATTCGGGAAAGCCGAAGGTACGCATGGTGGATCTCCTGTTGCTGCCTTCAGCGGCGGTCGGGGTAGTGCAGCACGCGCTGGTAGATCAGCTTGAACAGCAGCGAGAAGAGCAGGGCCAGCCCGAGGTAGATGGCGGCCACGACGATGTAGATCTCGAAGCTGCGGAAGGTCTGCGACTGCAGCGTGGCGGCCACCGAGGTGAGGTCATCGGCCGAGATCACCGACACCACGGCCGAGCTGAGCATCAGCAGGATGAACTGGCTGGTCAGCGCGGGATAGATGGCCTTGAGCGCCGGCTTGATGATGATGAAGCGGAAGATCTCCCAGCCTTTGAGGTTGAGTGCGCGGCCCGCCTCGATCTGGCCCTTGGGAATGGATTCGATGCCGGCGCGGATGATCTCGGTGGCGTAGGCGCCCAGGTTGACCACCATGGCCGTGAGCGCGGCCATGTACGGCGACCAGCGCACGCCGATGGCCGGCAGCGCGAAGAAAAAGAAGAACAGCTGCACCAGGAAGGGCGTGTTCCGGATCACCTCGATGTAGGTGTTGATCAGGAAGCGCACCGGCGCCGGCCCGCTGGTCTTGCCCCAGGCGCACATCACGGCCACGGCCAGCCCCAGCAGCGTGGCGGTGAGGGACAACTGCACCGTGATCCACGTGCCCTTGAGCAGCAGGGGCCAGGCGGCGAGCACGGCATCGAACTGGAACTGGTATTTCACGGCATGGGGCGCGTGGGCGCGCCGGTGTGTCTCCGATGAGAGAAATTATGAAACCGGTTTCAGTGTTTGGGATCAGGGTTTATCCCGGTGCTGAGAAATGTTGGGGCATCGGGCATTTGTCACGTTGGGCGCGGTGCCGCAAGTGCTAGCCTGACTTCCCTTAGGAGCTGAAAAGTGACGCCCACCCACGAAGCTGTTCTGGCTGTTCCCCGTCGCGCCGGTGTACTGACATGCCAGAAGGCTTCGATGCAGCGCGTCGTCACCGGCTGGATTGCGCTCGATACGTCGACCGCCGCGACGTACTACAACGCTGGAGGCGACAGCCAGTACGCGCGCAAGCTGGACGACACCCTGGCGGCAGTTCGTCGGCGCAAGGCGGCGGTGTGCCGGTGAAGCGTCGAGTAGGCGCCGTTCTGCTGTCCCTCATGGGAGGGGCGGGGATTGCTGCCAGCGCGGATGAGCCGTGGATAGGGCGTTTCGAGGGGACGGGGCGCGCCTGCTCCGGCGTCTTGTCGATGGAGGCGACCGTCCTGTCCTGGCGGTGGCAGTACGGCGATTGCAGAGCCCGGCATTACGAGGTGCTTGACGCCACGCGGGAGCAGGGAGCTCCCAGGCTGGTCGCGCGGCTTCCCAGGCCCAGGGGCGCCCGCTGCCCCTACGAGGTGATCGAACTCGAGCGGGCAGACACGTACGCATGGAATGTCACTGGCTTCCCTTCCCTGGAGGCCTACGAAAAAAGAGGCGTGCCGGCGTGGCGGGACTCGCCCTTGCCCAGCCGTTATGTCCTGTCTTGCCTGATGACCAAGGTGCGATGAAGGTGAGGCGCGTGCGCCTTCCGTCGCATCCCACCCGGCGTTAGCATGGCCCCGTGCTGTGCCGCCTCATCTACGTCAGCCGCGCGCGGGCCTTCCGGTCCGACGATGTGGCATCCATCCTCGTGCAGTCGCGCGAGAACAATCCGGCCGCAAACGTGACGGGCGGGCTGTGCCTCCTCGATGGCGTGTACATGCAGTACCTCGAAGGGCCGGAGGCGGCGCTTCAAGGCCTGTTCGGCCGAATCCTCGACGACGAGCGCAACCATGCGGTGCGCCTGCTGGATCAAGGTGCCATCGGGACGCGATTGTTCCCTCAGTGGTCCATGGCGCTGCTGGCATGGGACGAGCGCATACGCACACTGCTGATGAGCCATGGCATGGCCGCGCCGCTGGACCTGTATGCCGTGCCGCCGGACGAGGCGCCCGCATTGTTCCGCGCGCTGGCGCGCATGCCGAACTGGGTGGCCCTCTGAGGCCCCGAGCCGCGCGAGGTCGACCGCCGCTGCGGCCGGCACAACGCCTGCCGAGCGCCGCCTGAAATGCGGCCTTCCGACACCGTCGTACCCAGCGCCTTGGCCCTTAAATCATCGGCACCCCGCCGGTGACGGCAATGGTGGCCCCGGAGATGTAGCTCGCCTCGTCTGAAGCCAGCATGACGTAGGCAGCCTGCAGCTCCTTTGGCTGGGCTGGCCGCTTCATGGGTGTCTGCTGGCCGAAGGTGGCGACCTGCTCGGGCGGCATGGTCGACGGAATCAGCGGCGTCCACACCGGCCCGGGCGCCACGCAGTTGACGCGGATGCCCTGCTCGGCCAGCAACTGTGCGAGGCCGCCCGTGAGGTTCTGGATGGCGCCCTTGGTGGCCGCATAGGCCACGAGGGTGGCGTTGGGTTTGTCGGCGTTGATCGACGCGGTGTTGATGATGGCGGCGCCCGGCTTCATGTGCGGCACCGCGGCCTTGGCCAGGAAGAACATGGCAAAGACGTTGGTGCGGAAGGTGCGGTCGATCTCTTCCTCGGTCAACTCCTGCAGCGACTTGTGGCTCATCTGGAAGGCGGCGTTGTTGACCAGCACGTCCAGCCGGCCGAACTGCTGCACTGCTGCATCGACCAGGGCGCGGCAATGCGCCTCGCTGCGGATGTCGCCGGGAATGGCCAGGCACTGGCGACCGGCCTTTTGCACCCAGTCGCGGGTGACGCGGGCATCGCTTTCCTCCTCCTCCAGAAAGGAGATCAGCACGTCCGCGCCTTCGCGCGCGAAGGCCAGCGCGACGGCGCGGCCGATGCCGCTGTCCCCGCCGGTGATCAGCGCCACCTTGCCGTCCAGCCGGCCACTGCCGCGGTAGCTGTCGGCGCCGAAATCGGGCTCCGGCGTCATCCGCGATTCCAGGCCGGGCGGCTGTTGCGGCGGGGTCGAGGGCTTGGCGGTGGGTTCGGTCATGCAGGGCTCCTGGCTAGGGGTAGGAATGTCAAGGGGAAAGGTCTTGCGGCGGGGCGTCATCGTCGAACAGCGCGCGCCAGGTCGGCGGCGCCTCGACCTTCCACGTCTCGCGCAATTGCTGCAGCAGCGCCCGATGGCGCGCGTCGCCTTGCGAGGCGGAGCAGTCGGCGGGAACGATGGGGTCCAGTTCGCGCATGCGCGCATCCGAGACCGACATCAGCACGCATTGGTCGCTGGAAACGCCCGTCAGCACCAGCCGCTGCACGCCCAGGTGCTGCAGCAGGAAGGGCATGGGCGTTCCATGGAAGATCGAATGCTTGGGCTTGAGGACGAAGTAGTCCTCGGCCCAGGGTTGCAGTAGGCGGGTGATGTCGGCACCCGGGCCGTCCTGCGCCAGGGCGCCGTCCACCAGCGCACGGAAGTCCGAGCGCCAGCGGCCGCGGTTGTCGTTGGCATAGATGACCGGCACGTCGCGGGCGCGGCAGGCTTCCGCCAGCGCCGCGATCTCCTCCGCGGCGCGGCGTGCATGGGGCAGCAGGTGCTCGGCATCCGGAAAGTCCCAGCAACTGATCATGTCGATGATGACCAGCGCCATGCCCTCCGGCGCCTCGCCGCCGGCCGGATGGCCGGCCTCCCGCGAATGCCTGGTCACTTCTTGGTGGCGGCGGGCGGCGGCGTCTGGCCCATGCCCAGTTCGGCGCCGGTGGTGGGGTCGATGTCGGTGCGCGACTGGGTGCGCGTGGCCATGGCGCGCACCTGGGCGGCATCGGCCTCGGGCAGTTCCACCGAGGCCCAGCCGGTGCGGCCGTCTACCGGCCCGGAGTCCTGCGTCATCGGCACGAAGTCCCAGCCCGGGCCCTCGTTCCACGGGCCCTTGAGGTCGGCCTCGCCCTTGGACATGCGGAAGTACACGCTGGCGAAGCGCGGATCGCCCGGCAGCTTGCCCGGTGGGAAGTTGGGTTCGATGCTGTAGAGGGCCTTCTCGAAGGACTTCTGGTGCGCCACCTCGCGCGTCATCAGGAAGGTGAGGGCGTCCTTCACGCCCGGGTCTTCGGTCAGGTTGATGAGCCGCTCATAGACGATCTTGGCGCGGGCCTCGGCCGCGATGTTGGAGCGCAGGTCGGCCGTGGGCTCGCCGATGGTGTCGACGTAGGCGGCCGACCAGGGCACGCCCGCCGAGTTGGTCAGCGCTGCGCCGCCGCCGTAGAGCACCTGCGTGAGGTGGCTGTCGTTGCCGGCACCGGTGATCGAGCGGTAGAGCTCGCCCTGTTCTTCCACGCCCTCGGCCAGCCGGCCCTTGGCGCCCTTGTTGAGCATGCAGACCAGGTTGCCGATCACCTCCAGATGGCTCAGCTCCTCGGTGGCGATGTCGAACAGCATGTCCTTGCGGCCCGGGTCGTCCTCCGCGATGGCCTGGGTGAAGTAGCGGCAGGCGGCCGCCAGTTCGCCCTGCGGGCCGCCGAACTGCTCGAGCATGAGGTTGGCGAGACCGGGGTTGGGCATGCTGACGTGCACGGTGTATTGCAGTCGCTTGTTGTGCGAGAACATCGATGGCGCTCCTGTGGGGTTGGGATGATGAGGTCGGGGATGCGAAAGACACGTCCATGTTTCGGACGCGGCTGCACAGCCTTTGGCGGGTACGGCGCGCGGCATGTAGGCAAAGGCCCAGCCCGGGGTGGGAGGGCGAAGCGGCGATGCGGCAGGCCCGTCCGTCGGCCGTGCGCTGGCAGCGGCCTCGCGTCGCGCCGGCCTGCCGCCGGGACTCTTCCTACAGGGCAGGTCGACGCGTGCCCCACGGTCAAGTCTTTCGCACCCGACCTGAAGGACGACGCCCATGAATGCCCACTCCCGCAAGCCTTTCGGCGTGGACCTGGCCAGCCAGTCGGCGGCCGGCGAGGAAGACCCCGGCGCGTCCCTCGAGGATTTCGCGGGCGATTCCGCGGCACCGGCCCGCACGGCCCTGCCTGACTCAACCCTGCCGACCTGGAGCTCTCCGATGACCGAACCCGCCGAACATCTGATGGACTGGCTGCGCGATGCCCACGCCATGGAGGAGCAGGCCGAGACCATGCTGCAGACCGCCAGCGACCGGCTGGAGAACTATCCCGAACTCAAGGCCAAGTTGCAGGCGCACCTTCAGGAGACGCGCGAGCAGGCGCGTCTGCTGCGCGAGTGCATCCAGCGCCGCGGTGGCGACACCTCGGGCGTCAAGGACATGGCCGGCAAGATGAGCGCCATGATGCAGGGCCTGGGTGCCAGGATGGCCGACGACGAGGTGATGAAGGTGGCCATGAGCTGCTATGCCTTCGAGCACTTCGAGGTCGCGACGTACCGCATCCTTGTGGCCGCCGCCGACATGGCGCAGGACACGCAGACCCGCCAGGTCTGCGACGACATCCTGCGGCAGGAAGAGGCCACCGCCGCATGGCTGGGCGAGCGGCTGGGCGTGCTGACGCAGGAATTCCTGGTGCTGTCGCGGGGTGCGGGTTCGGACGCCAAGCGGTGATCGCGGCCCGCCTGCCGACCGTCGCGCTCAGGCCCGGCAGGCATCCGACCGCCCAGGTGTCCGGACGGGTGGTCCTGGCCGGCCGACTCGACGCGCCGATGCCGCGCGTCAGTTCGGCTCGGTCTCGTCGATGAAGGATTCGAGCAGCTTCTTCAGCTGGCTGGTCTTGCGGGGGCCGAGGGCTTCCTCGATCTGCTCGTGGTGCGCATCCACGCTCTTGCGCAGGCGGGCGACCGTTTCCAGGCCGAGGTCGCTGATGTAGACCAGCACCCGCCGGCTGTCCGCCGGGTCGGCGGCCCGCTGCACCAGGCCGCGGGCCACCAGCTTGTCGATGTTCTTGGTCAGGGCCGGGTGGTTCAGCAGCACCGCCTCGGCCAGGTCGCCCATCGAGCGGCCCTGCTCGTCGGCAAGGACCTGCAGGATGCGCCAGTGCTCCTCCGTCACCTCTTCCGCCGCGATGGACTGCGCCAAACCGATGCGCATGCGCCGGTTGGCAGAGGCCAGCAGATAGGCCAGGTACTGCGATAGGTCTTTCTCAGGCATGGCTCACGTGGGCGCTTGCGGGGGAAGGGCCGCCGATGGTAGCGCGCAACCCTTGCCTTGGAAAGCATTGGCGCGTTTTTTGCGACGCCGTCCCTCCCGTTGCCAACTTGGTGCACCGCCCCGGGAGTTCCCGATGTTTCCATCCTCAGGACCCGCCACGCCGCGCCTGCCCCCCGGTCGGCCGCAGCGGCCGCTGCTCGCGAGCCATGAGCTCAACATCGCGCTGTGCGTGCCGCTCGGTGGCTTCGCCGGCATCTGGGCGCCGTCGGCCCTGGCCTGTGCCAAGCTGGCCGTCTCCGAACTCAATCGCGGGGCAGGGCTGGGCGGCCGCGCCTGCCGACTGCTCACGGTCAACGCCGCGGACGATGCGGCCGACATGGAGGCCACGCTGACGGAACTGGTGCAGGCCGGCGACATCGACGCCATCGTCGGCATGCACACCAGTGCCGTGCGCCATCGCATCCTGCGCGCTGTCGGCGGCCGCATTCCCATCGTCTACACCCCGCTGTACGAGGGGGGCGAGGCCAGCCCTGGGGTCTTTGCCATCGGCGAGACCGCCGAACGGCAGCTGCGGCCGGCCATCCGCTGGCTGGGCGAGCGCAAGCGCCCGCGGCGCTGGTATGCGGTCGGCAACGACTATGTCTGGCCGCGGATGTCCCACCGCATCGCGCGCACCTGCATCGCCGAGACCGGGGCGGAACTGGTGGGGGAGCGTTACGTGCCCTTCGAGACGACCGACTTCTCGGCCGTGCTGGATGCCGTGCGCAAGGCCCGGGCCGATGCGGTGCTGGTCTCGCTGGTGGGGCAGGACGCCATCGAGTTCAACCGCGCCTTCGGTCGCGCGGGCCTGCACCGCCACATGCTGCGCCTGACCTGCGGCGCCGGCGAGAACGAACTGCTGGGCTTCGGCGCCGACAACGCCGAAGAGTTCTATGCCGCCTGCGGCTACTTCGCCACGCTGGACACCGACGCCAACCTGGCGTTCAAGGCGCGCTACCGCGCCCATTTCGGCGAGCGCGCGCCGACGCTCAGCACGCATGGCCAGTCCACCTACGAAGGGATGCACTTCCTGGCAGCGCTGCTCGACCGCGGCGAATGCACCGGGCGCAGCCGTGCCACCAGCGTCGGCACCATCGCCTACCGCAGTGCTCGCGACGCCGCATTCGAGGCGGGCGAACCGAGCGGCGTGCCCATCTACCTGGCGCGGGCGGAGGGCAATGCATTCCGGGTGCTGACCCGACTCTGACTTGTCTTTGCCATATTTTTATTTTCCAAAGAAAAGAAAAAGCTTGACCAGGAAAATATAAGTTCCCAGAATCGATCCGTGAAACGCATGGTGTCCCAAGGCTTCGGGCGCCTCTTCTTCCCTCGTGACACGGAGTCCTTTCATGGCCATCAAGCGCCCCACCGTCGAGCAGTTGCAGGACGTCGCACTCAGCCTCGGCATCCACCTGTCCGATTCCCAGGCCGCCAGCTACAACGCACTGCTGCAGCCCAATTTCGACGCCTACGATGCGGTGGACGCCATGCCCGACTACCAGCCGGCGGTCACCTACGCCCGCACCCCGGGCTACTTCCCCTCGGGCGAAGAAAACCGGTACGGCGCCTGGTACGTGAAGACCACCATCCAGGGCAAGCCAGGCGGCAAGCTCGCCGGCAAGACCGTGGTGCTGAAGGACAACGTCTGCCTGGCCGGCGTGCCCATGATGAACGGCGCCTCCACGCTGGAGGGCTATGTGCCCAACGTCGACGCCACCGTTGTGACACGGCTGCTGGATGCCGGTGCCACCGTCGTCGGCAAGGCCGTGTGCGAATACTTCTGCTTCTCGGGCGGGTCGCACACCAGCTCGCCATCGCCGGTGCACAACCCCTGGCGCATGGGCTACTCGGCGGGTGGCTCGTCCTCGGGCAGCGCGGCGCTGGTCGCCGCCGGTGAGGTCGACATGGCCATCGGCGGTGACCAGGGGGGCTCCATCCGCATGCCGGCGTCGTACTGCGGCATTTACGGCATGAAGGCCACGCATGGCCTGGTGCCCTACACGGGCGTGATGCCCATCGAGTTGACCATCGACCACACCGGCCCCATGACGGCCAACGTGACCGACAACGCGCTGATGCTCGAGGTGCTGGCAGGGCCCGACGGGCTGGATCCGCGCCAGCACGCCGGCCAGGGCCCCAAGCCCTACAGCGAGCTGATGAAGAAGGGCGTGCAGGGCCTGCGCATCGGCATCGTGACCGAGGGCTTCGGCTGGCCGCAGTCGGATGCGGCCGTCAACGAGAAGGTGCGCAGCGCGGCCGAGGTCTTCACACGCCTGGGCGCCACCGTGAGCGAGGTGTCGGTGCCGATGCACGCACTGGGCCCGGCCATCTGGCTGCCCATCGCCGCCGAAGGGGCGACGCAGCAGATGATGAAGGACAACGGCCACGGCTTCAACTGGAAGGGCCTGTACGTGACCAGCTTGGTGGACTTCCACGCCGGCTGGAAGCAACGCGCCGACGAGCTGTCCGACACGCTCAAGATCACCATGGTGCTGGGCGAATACTTCATCCAGAACTACCGCGGCCATTTCTATGCCAAGGCGCAGAACCTCGCCCGCAAGCTGACGGCGGCCTACGACGCCGCCCTGTCGGACTTCGACCTGCTGCTGATGCCCACGCTGCCGATCACGGCCACGCCCATCCCGAAGCCGGGCGCGTCGCTGGAGGAGGTGATCACACGGGCCTTCGAGGTGCTGCCCAACACCTGTCCCTTCGACGTCACCGGCCATCCGGCGATGAGCATTCCCTGCGGGCTGGTGGACGGCCTGCCGGTCGGAATGATGCTCGTCGGCCGCAACTACGAGGAAGAGACCCTCTACCGCGCCGCCTATGCCTTCGAGCAGGCCGGCGACTGGAAAGCCCTCTGAGCCCTTCGAGCCGGGCGGCGCGCTGCGCTTGCCCCGCGTCACCTGCGTTTCCGTCCCTTCATCCCTGCCACACACAACGACGGCCTGCGTCCGTCAGATCAACGAGGAGTGTTCCCATGGACCGTCGATCCTTCCTTCAAGGCTCCGCCACCGCCCTGGCCGGCACGGCGCTGCCGCTCTTTCCCATGGCTGCGATGGCCGCGGACGAGATCGTCGTCGGCAGCATCATCGACATGTCCGGCGGCCTCGACATCTACGGCAAGCCCATGGCGGACTGCATGACGCTGGCGGTGGAGGAGCAGAACGCGGCCGGCGGCCTGCTCGGCAGGAAGATCAGGCTGGTCACCTACGACCCGCAGTCCAACATGCAGCTGTATGCGCAGTTCGCCCAGCAGTCGGCGCTGCGCGACAAATCCACCGTGGTGATGGGCGGCATCACCTCCGCCTCGCGCGAGGTGATCCGGCCGGTGCTCACCCGCAACAGGACGCTCTACTTCTACAACACGCAGTACGAAGGCGGCGTGTGCGACCGCAACACCTTCTGCACCGGCGTCACGCCGGGCCAGACGGTGGCCAAGCTCATCCCCTACGCCATGAAGAAGTGGGGCAAGAAGGTCTACGTGGTGGCGGCCGACTACAACTACGGCCAGATCACCTCGCAGTGGGTCAAGAAGTTCGTGCAGGACAACGGTGGCTCGGTTGCCGCCATCGACTTCTTCCCGCTGGACGTGACCAACTTCGGCCCGACCATCTCCAAGATCGAGGCCGCCAAGCCCGACATGATCGTCTCGGCCCTGGTGGGTGGCGCGCACATCTCCTTCTATCGCCAGTGGGCGGCAGCGGGTCTGACCAAGAAGATCCCGCTGGCCTCCACCACCTTCGCCGGCGGCAACGAGCACATCGTGCTGTCGCCCGCGGAGACCGACGGCTTCCTGGTGTCGTACAACTACTTCCAGAACCTCGACACGCCGCAGAACAAGGCCTTCAAGGAGCGCTTCTACAAGCGCTTCGGCAGCGACTATCCCAACATCACCGAGCTGGCCATGGGCACCTACCAGGGCTTCAAGCTCTGGGCCGAGGCGGTGAAGAAGGCCGGCTCGATCGACCGCGAAAAGATGATCACCGCGCTGGAAAGCGGCATCAGCATCGACGCGCCCAGCGGCAAGGTGACCATCGACGCGCCCACGCACCACTGCGTGCTGAACGTGAGCATCGCCGAGGTGCGCAACAAGCAGCTCAACATCGTCGAGACCTTCCAGCAGCAGCCGCCGGTGGACACCAGCGCGGTGTGCAACCTCCAGAAGAACCCGAAAGACAACCAGCAGTACGTCATCAAAGCCTGAATGAAACCGCCTGGACCGAGGAGTCAATCGACATGGATCTTGCGCTGATCGTGGTCATCCAGGTGCTCTACGCCGTGGCGGGCCTGGTGATCGTCTCGGCCGGGCTGGCCGTCATCTTCGGCATGATGAAGGTGATCAACCTGGCCCATGGCGAGTTCATGATGCTCGGGGCCTATGCCGTCATCCTGGCGCTCAAGCTGGGCATCAACCTCTGGGTGGCGATGTTCGTCGTGGCGCCGGTGGCGGTCGGCGCCATCGGCGTGCTGCTCGAGCGGCTGGTCATCCGGCGGCTGTACGGCCGCATGGTCGACACCATGCTGGCCACCTGGGGGCTGTCCCTGCTGCTGGTGGGCATCGTGACCTCCATCGCGGGCAACACCACGGCCGGCGTGTCGGCGCCGCTGGGCAGCTTCTCGGTCGGGGCGTATTCGGTCAGCGGCTACACGCTGGTCATCATCGCCGTGGCGGCAGTGGTGGCCTTCGCCATCCGCTGGGTGCTCACGCACACGCAGTGGGGGTTGATCGCGCGCGGCACGATGCAGAAGCCGGACATGGCGAACGCATTGGGCATCAGCCCGAGCCGGGTCTATTCGGTGACCTTCGCCGTCGGCGCCGCACTGTCGGGCCTGGCGGGCGGACTGCTCGCGCCGCTCACGGGCGTGGTGCCGACCATGGGCGCGGCCTTCGTGGCCAAGGCCTTCATCACGGTGATCGGCGGCGGGCCGGCCATCCTGGCCGGGCTGCTGGGCGCGTCCTCGCTGTTCGGTGCCATCAACCAGCTCGCCACCTTCGCCACCACGCCCGTGCTGGGCGAGGTGGCGCTGCTCGTGGCCGCCATCGTGCTGCTGCGGCTGCTGCCGCAGGGCATCACCGGCCGTTTCTTCAAGGGGTCCCTGTGAACCGCTTCGCGAATTCGTGGGCCAGCGCCATCGTCTGCCTGGCGTTCGGCCTGGCGCTGATGCTGGGCCTGCCCTTCGTCATCGACGACTACACGCTGATCGAGGCCACCATCTACGTGGTCATGGCCATCCTGTCGGTCAGCCTGGCCTTCATCTGGGGCTACGGCGGCATCCTGTGCTTCGGCCAGGCGGCCTTCTTCGGGTTGGGGGCCTACACCTATGCCATCGCCGTGATGAACATGGGGGACAGCACGGTGCCCTTCCTGCTGGCCATCGTGGTTCCGGCGCTCTTTGCGGCGCTACTGGGGTACGTGATCTTCTATGGCCGGCTGTCCGACGTGTACATGGGTGTCATCACGCTCACGGTGACGCTGATCCTGTTCAACCTGGTCAACTCGACGGCCGGGCCCGAGTGGCGCATCGGCGATGCACCGCTGGGTGGCTTCAACGGCATCCCGGCCATCCCGACGCTCAACTGGCCGGGCCTGACGGACGAGGTGCTGACGCCCAAGGACCTGTTCTACCTCGCCTTCGCCTGCCTGCTGATCGTCTACCTGGGCCTGCGCGCATTGCTGGCTTCCAAGATCGGCCGGGTGATCGTGGCGGCCAAGGAGAACGAGCAGCGCGTGCTGCTGCTGGGCTACGACGCGCGGGTGTACAAGCTGTTCAGCTTCACGCTCGGCGGTGCCATCGCCGGCCTGGCCGGCTGCCTCTTCGCCAACTGGGGCGCCTTCACCAGTCCGACCATCTTCGGCCTGGCGCAGTCGGCGCAGATCATCATCTGGGTCATCGTCGGCGGGTTGGGCACGCTGGTGGGCCCTGTGGTGGGTGCGGTGGTCATCCAGTGGCTGACCACGCAGATCGGCACCCAGCAGACCCTCAACGCCAATCTCGTCCTCGGCGCCATCCTGGTGGTGTTCGTGCTGCTGGTGCCCAAGGGCATCGTGCCGACGGCGGGGATGCTGATCGAGGCGGCGTGGCGAAGGCTGCGCGGGCCAAGGCCTTCCGTCGCCGCACCCGTGTCGGCTGCGGCACCGATGCCCGACGCGCCGGACGCCACGTCCCTGGCCCCGCTGGAGCCCACGCGATGACCCCGCTGATCGAAACCCGCGACCTCAACGTGCGCTTCGGCGGCGTGCATGCCACGCGCGACGTTAACTTCTCGCTGGCCGAGAACGAGCTGCGCTGCGTGATCGGGCCCAACGGGGCCGGCAAGAGCACCTTCTTCAAGCTGCTGACCGGGCAGGTCAAGCCCACCTCGGGCCAGATCCTGTTCCGCGGCCAGGACATCTCCCGCATGCAGCCGCACGAACCCGGCCGCCTGGGCATCGGCATCAAGACGCAGGTGCCCAGCCTCTTCAACGGGCTGACCGTGTGGGAGAACGTGTGGCTGTCGGCCCGGCGGCTCAACAGCAGCATGCAGGCCGAGCGCATCACCCGTGAGACGCTGGAGCGGGTGGGCATGGCCGCCTACCACGACGTGCAGGCCGGCCTGCTGGCGCACGGGCTGCGGCAGTGGGTGGAGATCGGCGTGGTGATCGCGGCCGACCCGCCACTGATCCTGCTGGACGAGCCCGCGGCCGGCATGAGCGATGCCGAGGTGGCCCGCACGGCCGAGCTGATCCTGGAGATCAACCGCCAGCATGCGCTGGTGGTGGTGGAGCACGACATGAACTTCATCCGCATGATCGCGCGCAAGGTCACGGTGCTGCACCAGGGCGCCGTGATCCGCGAGGACACGCCTGACCGCATCATGAGCGACCCGCTGATCCAGCAGATCTACCTGGGCAAGAAGCCCCACTGAGTGCGAAGGCGGACCGATGCTCGAAGTCTCGAATCTGCATGCGGGCTACGGGGCCATCCCCGTGCTCAACGACGTCGCCTTGAAGATCGAGGCGGGGGAGTCGGTCGGCATCCTGGGCCACAACGGCATGGGCAAGACCACGCTGCTCAAGACGCTGATGGGCGTGATCCGGCCCACGGCGGGAACGGTGCGCTTCAACGGCACCGAGGTCGCGCGCCTGGCCCCGCATGCGCGCGCGCGGCTGGGCATGGCCTACGTGCCGCAGGGGCGGGAGATCTTTCCCACGCTCAGCGCCATGGACAACCTGCGCATGGGCCTGGTCAAGACCGGCGAACGCACGCTGGACACGATCGAGGCGCTGCTGGAGCACTTTCCCCGCCTCAAGCGATTGCTCGACCGCCCGGGCGGCTCGCTCTCCGGGGGTGAGCAGCAACTGCTGGCCCTGGCGCGCGCGCTGGCCGGCAAGCCCACGCTGCTGCTGCTCGACGAGCCGACCGAGGGCATCCAGCCTTCGATCATCGAGGAGATTGCCGAGACGCTGGCCTCGCTGCGCGACCGCACGGGCCTGACCATCGTGCTGGTCGAGCAGAACCTCGAATTCATCGCTGCCGTGTCGCAGCGGGTGCTGGTCATCAAGCGCGGCCACATCGGTGGCGAAGTGCCGCGCGAGCACCTCGGCGATTTCGAAATCATGAGCCAGTACACAGGAGTCCACGGATGAGCAACCCAGAACTGCATGACCTCGGGCTGGTCGAAGTCGGCCAGCAGATCCAGCGCAAGGCGCTGTCCTCCGTCGAGGTGACCCAGGCCCAGCTCGCGCGCATCGCCGCGCACGACGGCGTGCTCAAGAGCTATGTGCGGGTGATGGCCGACCAGGCCCTGGCCGATGCGCGGCAGGCCGACGCGGAGATCGGCCGCGGCGAAGTCCGCGGCCCGCTGCATGGCGTGCCGGTGGCCGTCAAGGACCTGTGCTGGACCGCCGGCGTGCCCACCGCCGCCGGCATGACGCTCTACCAGGACTTCGTGCCGAGCGAGGACGGCACGGCGGTGCGCAAGCTGCGCGAGGCCGGCGCCGTGATCCTGGGCAAGCTGCAGCTCACCGAGAGTGCCTATGCGGATCACCACCCGACGGTGGTGCCGCCGGTCAATCCGTGGAACGCCGCCCATTGGTCGGGCGCGTCATCCAGCGGATCGGGCGTCGCCACCGCCGCGGGCCTGTGCTATGGCTCGCTGGGGACCGATACGGGCGGATCGATCCGCTTTCCTTCGGCGGCCAATGGCCTCACTGGGCTCAAGCCCACCTGGGGTCGCGTCAGCCGCTACGGTGCTTTCGAGCTCGCCGCGACGCTGGACCACATCGGACCGATGACGCGCAGCGCGGCTGATGCGGGCGCGATGCTGGGTGCCATCGCCGGCGCCGATCCGAAGGACCCGACCGCCAGCCTCGCGGCGGTACCCGACTACCTCGCCGGCATGACGCTTGGCCTGCAGGGGCTGCGCATCGGCGTCGATTCGCGCTGGAACGGCGAGGGCGTCGACGAGGCCACCCGCCAGGTCATGGCCGGCGTGCTGGCCGCCGTGCGCGACCTGGGTGGCGCGTTGCGCGAGGTGGTCTTCCCCGATCCCACGCAGGCCATTGCCGACTGGTTTCCGCTGTGCGCCGTCGAGGCCGCCGTGGTGCATGAATCGACCTACCCGGCGCGCAAGGACATGTACGGTCCCGCGCTCTCGGGCCTGCTGGACCTGGGCCATGCGCAGAAGGGCACCGACTACCAGAAGATCGTGCTGCACCGGCACGACTTCAGCGGCAAGGTCCGCGCCCTGTTCCAGGACATCGACCTGCTGCTGGTGCCGGCGCAGGGCGTGGCCTCGCCCACGCTGGAACGCATGCGGACCTTCGGCACCGATGCCGACCTGATGTCGGCCATGCTGCGCTACACCTGCCCCTTCGACATGACGGGCAGCCCGACGATCACGCTGCCCGGTGGCTTCACCGACGCGGGCACGCCCATCGCCTTCCAGTTCGTGGCGCGCCATTTCGACGAGGCGCTGCTGGTGCGGGCGGGCTGGGCCTATCAGCAGGCGACGGATTGGCACCGGCGGCATCCGGTGCTTCGAGTCCCCTGACGCACTGACGCACTGACGCGCTGGCCGCTGCGCGGCGTCAGTCCGCCGTCGCCCCCGTCTCCCGAGCGATGCGCCCCAGCCGCGTTGTCTCGCTGCGGATCAACTGGCCGAAGGCCTCGGGCGTGCCGGCCACCACGGGCGTGCCCAGCGCCTCCCAGGACTTGCGGAAGGCCGCGTCGGCAAAGATGTCCAGGAACACGGCATTGAGCCGCTGCACGGTGGCGGCGGGTGTGCCGCTGCGCACGGCGATGCCGTGCCAGGCCGTCACCTCGAAGCCGGGCAGCCCGGCCTCGGCCATGGTCGGCACCTGCGGCAGCGCTGGGCTGCGCGTGGCCGAGGTGACGGCGATGGGCGCCAGCTTGCCCGCCTGCAGGTGCTGCAGCGAGCTGGCCAGGATGTCGAACATCAGCGGCACCTGCCCGCCCAGCACGTCGTTGAGCGCCGGCCCGGCGCCGCGGTAGGGCACGTGCGTGAGCGGCACCTTGGCCTCGCGGGCGAACAGCTCGCCCGCCAGGTGCTGCGGCGTGCCGCTGCCGGCCGAGGCGAAGTTGAGCGGCGCCTTCTGGCTGCCCGCGGAGGCGATGAATTCCTTCAGCGTGCGGGCCTTGACCGAGGGATGCACCTCCAGCACCAGCGGAAAGGCCGACAGCTGCACCACCGGCAGCAGATCCTCCTGCGCGTTGAAGGGCATGGACTTGTACAGCGCCGCATTGACCGCCATCGGCCCGCTGGCCGCCAGCAGCAGCGTGAGGCCGTCGGCCGGCGCCTGCCGCGCGACGTAGGCACTGCCCAGGTTGCCGCCCGCGCCACCGCGGTTGTCGACGATCACGGTGGCGCCCAGCCGGCGCTGCAGCTGCGGCTGCAGCAGCCGCGCCATCAGGTCGGTGGGGCCGCCCGGCGGGTAGGGCACCACGATCCGCACGGGGCCCTTGGCGGCATCGGACTGGGCAAGGGCGAAGGAAGGGGCAAGCAGGCCGGTGGCCGCGCCCGCCAGCCATTGGCGGCGATCGATCATGGGGTTTGTCTCCGGTTGTTGTGGTGGGGGATCGGGGGCGTCAGCGCGGCCGGAAGCGCGCGCGGATCTGCGCCGCCGTGGCCAGCGGCCGGCCGAGCGTGGCGGCGGCCTCGGCCGCCTGCATCACGAGGGCCGTGTTGTCGGGGGCGAGACGGCCGTCGCGCAGCCGCAGGTTGTTCTCGAAGCCCACGCGCGCATGGCCGCCGAAGGCCGCCGCGGCCGTGACGCAGGCCTGCTCGGTGGGGCCGAAGGCGCACACCGCCCACGGCTCGGGGCCGTCGCCATGCGCGGCCAGGAAGGGCAGCAGGTCGCGCGGGTCGGAGGTCTGCCCGGCGCTGTAGCGGCCCAGCACGAAGAGCAGGAACCAGGGCGCATCGGGGATGGTGCCCGCCGCGCGCAGGGCCTGCCAGCGCGACACGTCGGCCGCGTCGTAGAGGATCACCTGCACCATGGTGCCGCGCGCCGCCAGTTCGCCGAAAAAGGCGGCCAGGCCGGCCTCGCCCACGGCGGGCACGTCCACCTCGCGCAGGCCGATGGAGACGGCCTCCGGCTGCAGCGCGCGCACCATGGCAATCTGCTGCGGCGCCTGGTAGACGCGCGCCGCCTCGCTGGTGACTTGCAGCACCATCGCGTCGCCGACTGCCTGGCGCACCACGCGCAGGGCTTCGCGGTAGCCCGCGACGTCCAGGCTGTGGCGGCCGTCGGCATCGCGGATGTGCAGGTGGAGCATGGCGGCGCCGGCGTCCAGGCAGCGGCGGGCCGTGTCGGCGAGCGCCTGGGGCGTCAGCGGCACGGCGGGATGGTCGCTGTGCTGCTTGTAGGCACCGTTGGGCGCCACGGTGAGGATGAGGGGGTCGGAGGTCACGTGGCCTTGGGTTCGGAAAAAGGGGTTGCGGCAGCGCCGGGCAGCGGCGGCAGTTCGTCGCCCAGCAGATGCAGTCCAGCCCGCAGCAGGCGGTCGTAGCGCGCGCGTTCGGCCGCACGCTCGGCCTCGGGCCAGTCGCGGAAGCCGGCGCCGGCCTTCATGCCCACCCGGCCCGCCTGCACCTGCTGCTGGAGCGCCCGCGCGGGTTCCGCGTCGTTGCACAGGCTGGGATAGATGGTGGCGGCGGCGGCGCAGTGCACGTCCAGGCCTGCATGGTCGCGCTGCAGGATCGGCCCGGCGGCCAGGAAGCGGAAGCCGAAGCCGAAGCGCACCGCGGCGTCGATGTCCTCGGCGCTGGCCACGCCGTCGTCCAGCAGCGCGAAGGCCTCGCGCGCCAGGGCATGCTGCAGCCGGTTGGCCAGGAAGCCCGGCCGGTCCTTGCGCACCAGCACCGGCACGCTGGCGCAGCGGCGCATGGTCTGCATCAGGGCCTGGGCGGCGTCGGCGTCGCTGTCCGGGCCCATCACCACCTCCACCAGCGGCACCAGATGCGCGGGCATGAAGAAGTGCAGGCCGAACATGCGCGCCCGCGTGGGCAGGCCATCGGCGATGCGGCTGATGGGCAGGCCCGAGCTGTTGCTGGTGAGCAGGGCCGAGGGCAGGGCCAGCTCGACCAGCCGGGCGAAGAGCTGCTGCTTGGGCGCCAGCTGTTCGACGATGCACTCGACCACCAGGCCGACGTCGGCCCAGTCCACGGCCTCCAGCTGCTGAACGACGGTGACCGGCCCGGCATGCGCGGCGCAGCCGGCGGCCTCGAGCTGGGCACCGATGTAGGCGGGCAGCCCGGCCGCCTTGGCGGGATCGCGCTCCACCACGGTGACAGGCAGGCCGCCGCGGCTGAGCACCACGGCGACGTCTGCGCCCATGGTGCCGCCGCCGATCACGGCGGCGCCGGCGGGGCGGGCAAGGGAAGGGGTTGTCATGGCGGCGCAGTCTAGGAAGCCGGCACTGATCGGTCCAACGCTATTGCCCGATAGACTGATCGGCCACCATGATCAATCTGTCGCTGCGCGAACTGCAGGTCTTCATCGAACTGGCCGAGACGCTGAACTTCCGGCGTGCGGCGGCGCGGGTTCACCTGTCGCAGTCGGCCGTCTCGGGCGTGATCGGCCGGCTGGAGGAGACGCTGGGCGCGCGCCTGTTCGCCCGCAACACGCGCAGCGTGCAACTTACCGATGCCGGGCAGGCGCTGCTGTCGCATGCGCGCATCCTGCGGGCCCAGGCCGAGGCGGCCGCGAGCGCGGTGCGCGACGTGGTCGAGCTGCGCGAGGGCCGGGTGCGCATCGCGGCGCTGCCGTCGCTGGCGGCCACGGTGGTGCCGCCGGTGTTCGCGCGCTTCATGGCGGCGCATCCGGGCGTGCAGCTGGGCGTGGTCGATTCGCTGTCGGGCGCCTCCTTCGACCTGGTGCGCGCCGGCCAGGTCGACTTCGCGCTCACGGCCGAGAACCCGGCCTATGCCGACCTGGCCTACGAGACGCTGGCCAGCGATCCGCTGGTGCTGCTGCTGCCCGCCGACCATGCGCTGGCCGCGCGGCGCGGCCCGCTGCGCTGGGCCGAGGTGGCGGGCCTGCCGCACATCTCGATGCCGGCGCCCACCAGCGTGCGGCAGTACGCCGAGGCGGCGCTGCTGTCCTTGGGGCAGCGTTTCGCGCCGCGCTTCGAGGTGGAGCACCTGGCCACCATCAACGCCATGGTGGCGGCCGGCCTGGGGGTGTCGGTGCTGCCCGCCCTGGCGGCGCAGGTGGCGCTGGGCGGGCCGGTGGTGCTGCGGCGGCTGACGGCGCCCGACGTCCAGCGGCCCATCGGCCAGGTCCTGCGGCAGGAGCGGGCCCTGTCGACGGCGGCCTCGGCCGTGGCACAGGCCCTGCGGGCCGAACTGCTGCGCCAGCTGGGCCAGACGGCGGCCAGGCCGCGCCGCCGGGCGGCTCAGGCGCCGCGCGCGTAGGCCGTCAGCAGCGCCAGCACCTTTTCTTCGCCCTGCGGCGTGTCCGCCATCTGCGAGGGCGTCATGCCGCCCAGCAGGGCATGGGGGCGGCGCAGCCAGTCGATGGCGTCGCTGCCCAGCACGCTCTGGGCGCGCAGGTGCACCGTGTCCATGGGTGGGCGCGGCTGGGACTTGGGCGCCGTGACGAAGGGCGCGGGCCGGATCGCCTGGTGCCGCGGCGGTGCCGGCGGTTCCGCCGCGGGCCGGTGCGGCTGGAGGGCCTGGATGCCTTCCTCGATGCTGAAACCCGCCGCCTTCAGCTGGGCGGCATAGGCGTCGGCCAGGGCCTTGAGTTCATCCACCCGCAGGCGCTGCTGCTGGCGTTCCAGATCCTTGCGCTCCTGGGTGAGGCGCGCGATCTGCGCTTCCAGTGCTTCGACGCTGGAGGCACGTTCTGTCATGAGGGAGTTCGGGCGCCCCGGGGCGCTGCTTTGTTGTTGGGAGTGGGGCGAGTCTAAATGCCCGCGGCCGACAAGCCGCCGGCCGGGTGGCGACACGCCGCGTCGCCGGCCGGCCTACAGCGCCCGATTGGCGCTGCCGACACGACCGTCGCGGCGGCCGGCAGACAGTGTCTGCACGGCGACGGCGCAGGTGATGGCACCCGCGGCGCATGCCGAACCGGAGGTCGCCATGCCGCTGTCTTTCACCCCCTTCGTTCGCAGTGCCCCGGCCAGCGGTCGGGGGGCGTGGCGACGCGCCGTCGGCCTCGGCCTGATGGCCGCCGGCCTGTCCCTGAATGCCCTGGCACAGCAGCCCGCAAGCCGCGCATCGGCGCCGGAGGCCGGGTCCATGGCCATCCCGCTCTTCACCGCCGACCCGCGGCCCTCGCCGATGGGGCCGTCGCGTGCCGCGTCCGATGCGCCATCGCCTAGGCAGGTGGAAAGCCAGGCAGTAAGCCAGGCTGACCACGCGCCGCGGGGTCACCTGCCCGTGCCCGGCCCGGCGACGGACGTCGCGCTCTTCCGCTGATCGCGCCGGCCTCGCGCCGTCCTGCCCCCGCCAGCGCCCGCCTCCGACAAGCAAGCGGGCCCCGCGTCGCGTGTGCACCGTTGCCAATGCCCGGCACGCTGCGGCGCGACCGCCGACATCCGGTCTGCCATCCGCCGCCGGGCCGTGCGCCGCAGCAGGGAGGCAGGACGCCGGGCACGGCGCCCCACGCCGCCCACCCAGGCCCGACCAGGAGTCCGCATGCCCCACGATCCCGATCCATCCCCTCTGCCGCCCGAACTGAGCGCGGACGAGGCGGCGCTGCTCGCCGACATGCCCGCGCTGGGCGACGTCGGCCAGGCCCGGCGCACCTTCATGCTCCAGACCGCCGCCGGTGGCGTGGGCGTCTTCGCCGCCAACCTGCTGGCGACCGAAGCCGCCCTTGCGCAGATGCCGGCGGCTGCCGGCGCGGCCAGTGCCCCGGTGAAGGCGCTGAACGCGGTGGCGGTCACGCTGCAGATCAACGGCGAGCCACGGGCGCTGTCGCTCGATTCGCGCACCGTGCTGCTCGACGCGCTGCGCGAGCGCCTGGCGCTCACCGGCACCAAGAAGGGCTGCGACCAGGGCCAGTGCGGCGCCTGCACCGTGCTGGTCGACGGCCAGCGCGTGCTGTCCTGCCTCACGCTGGCGGCCACGCTCGAAGGGCGGCAGGTCACCACCATTGAAGGCCTGGCCCAGGGCGGCCAGCTGCATCCGGTGCAGGCGGCCTTCATCCGGCACGATGCCTTCCAGTGCGGCTACTGCACGCCGGGCCAGATCTGCTCGGCCGTCGGCATGCTGGACGAAGCCCGCCGCGGCCACGTGAGCCATGCCACGGCCGACGTGGCCGGGCCCGCGCCACGGCTCGACGACGACGAGATCAAGGAGCGCATGAGCGGCAACATCTGCCGCTGCGGCGCCTACCCCGGCATCGTGGCCGCCGTCCAGGACGTGGCCGGCGGCGCGCCGCGGGCGCAGACCTGGTCCTATGCCACCGAGGCGCAACTGGCCGCCGCCCGCCGGGAGGATGGCCATGCAACCGTTTGAGTACGTCCGCGCCACCGATCCTGCCGCCGGCGTGGCGGCCGCCGCCGCGCTGGCCGGCAGCCGCTACCTGGCCGGCGGCACCAACCTGGTCGACCTGATGAAGGAAGAGGTCGAGCGCCCGCCCCGTGTGGTGGACATCACCCGGCTGCCCCTGCGCCAGGTGCAGCGCACGCGCGGCGGCCTGTCGCTGGGCGCGCTGCTGACCAACACCGAAACCGCCAACCATCCGCTGGTGCGCGAGAACTATCCGCTGCTGTCGCAGGCCATCGTTGCCGGCGCCTCGGGCCAGTTGCGCAACATGGCCACCAACGGCGGCAACCTGCTGCAGCGCACCCGCTGCAACTACTTCTACGACCTGGCCACGCCCTGCAACAAGCGCCAACCCGGCAGCGGCTGCGCCGCGCGGGACGGGCGCAACCGCATCCATGCCGTGCTCGGCTGGAGCGAGGCCTGCGTGGCGACCTACCCCGGCGACATGGCCAATGCCCTGTACGCGCTGGACGCCGCCGTGCGGGTGCGCACGCCGGCCGGGGCCGAGCGGCTGATTCCCGTGACCGAACTGCACCGCCTGCCCGGCGACACACCGCAGCGCGACACCACGCTGGAGCCGGGCGAGCTGATCCTGGGCATCGAGCTGCCGGTGGCGGCCGCGGCCTTCGCCCGGCACGCGCACTACCTCAAGGTGCGCGACCGGGCCTCCTACGCCTTCGCCATGGTCTCGGTGGCCGCGGCGCTGGAGCTGGACGGCCAGCGCATCCGCCAGGCGCGCGTGGTGCTGGGCAGCGTGGCCCACAAGCCCTGGCGCAGCGCCGTGGCCGAGGCGGCCCTGGTCGGCCAGAGCGTGGGCGAGGCCGCCTTCCGCCAGGCCGGCCAGCTTGCCCTGCAGGACGCCCGGCCCCTGGCCCACAACGGCTACAAGGTCGAACTGGGCCGTCGCGCCGTCGAGCGTGCCCTGATGCGCGCCGCGCGCCTGGCCTGAACGCGAAGGAGACACCGCATGGCTCGCTATCTGGGCAAGGAAACGCCCCGCGTCGACGGCATCGCCAAGGTCACCGGCCAGGCGAAATACGCCGCCGAGTTCCAGGTGCCGAACGTGGCCTATGGCTTCATCGTCACCAGCACCATCGCCAAGGGCCGCATCGCGGCCGTGGACACGGCCGAGGCCGAGCGCGCCGCCGGCGTCCTGCGCGTCTTCACGCACCTCAACGCGGGGCGGCTGGGCAAGGCGGGCGCCGGTGCCGACGGCTGGGCCTGGCCCCTGCAGTCCGACCGCGTGTTCTTCAGCGGCCAGCCGGTCGCCCTGGTGGTGGCCGAAAGCTACGAGCAGGCCCGCCATGCGGCCCGGCTGGTGCGCCTGCGCTACCGCGAAGAGCCGCACCAGACCGACCTGGAGGCCGTGCTGTCGCGGGCGCGGCCCGATCCCGAATCCGCGAAAGCCAAGCCGCGCGGCGATGCCCGCGCCGCGCTGCAGGCCGCGCCCGTCCAGGTGGCGGCCGAATACCGCATCCCCATCGAGCACCACAACCCGATGGAGCCGCATGCCGCCATCGCCTTCTGGGAGGGCGACGCGCTCACCGTCTTCGACAAGACGCAGGAGGTCTACGGCGTGCGCGAGCATCTGGCCGAGGGCCTGAACGTGCCGGTGGAGAAGGTGCGCGTGGTCTCGCCCTTCGTCGGCGGGGCCTTCGGCTCCTCGCTCAAGCCCAACTACTACCCCTCGCTCACCGCCATGGCGGCGCGGGCGCTGCGCCGGCCGGTCAAGGTGGTCTACACCCGCGCGCAGATGTTCACCGGCCACGGCTACCGGCCGGCCACGGTGCAGAAGGTGGCGCTGGGCGCGGACCGCGACGGGCGGCTGCAGGCCATGGTGCACGAGGCCTTCCACAACACCTCGGCCTTCGACGACTTCTCGGACGCGACGACGCGCTTCACGCGGCAGGTCTATGCCTGTCCCAACCTGGACGCGCCGCTCAAGGTCGCCGCCACCGACCTGCCCACGCCCACCTGGATGCGGGCACCCGGCGCCGTGAGCGGCATGTTCGCGCTCGAAAGCGCCATGGACGAACTGGCCTACGCGCTCGGCATGGACCCGCTGGCCCTGCGCCTGGCCAACTATGCGGAAACGGATCCGGACAGCGGCAAGCCGTTCTCCAGCAAGGCGCTGCGCGAGTGCTACCGCATCGGCGCCGAGAAATTCGGCTGGGCGCGCCGCAGCCCGCAGCCGCGCTCCATGCGCGATGGCCGGCTGCTGGTGGGCTGGGGCATGGCCTCCAGCGTGTGGGGCGCCATGCAGATGCCGGCCAGCGCGCGCGTGGTGTACCGGCGCGATGGCAGTGCCCGCGTGGCCAGCGCCACCAGCGACATCGGACCCGGCACCTACACCGTCATGACCATGATCGCGGCCGAGTTCCTGGGCACGCGGCTGGACCAGGTGCAGTTCGAGCTGGGCGACACGCGCCAGCCGCGCGCGCCGGCGCAGGGCGGCTCCTGGACCACCTCCAGCGTGGGTTCCGCGGTGCGGGGCGCGTCGCTCGCCATCGCTGGCCGCCTGCTGGCGCTGGCGCAGCGCGACGCGGCCTCGCCCCTGGCCGGCGTGCGCGCCGACGCGGTGGAGATGCTGGACGGCCGCCTGCGCTTGAAGGCCGATGCGGCCCGCGGCGTGGACATCGCCGCGCTGATGCAGGCCGCCGGCCTGGACGAGATCGCCGAGACCCATGAGGCCAAGCCCTCCGCCGAGCGGGCCAACTACGCCTCGCTCGCCCACGGCGCGCAGTTCGTCGAGGTGAAGGTGGACCCGGACCTGGGCACGGTGAAGGTCACGCGCGTGATCGAGGTCAGCGCCGTCGGTCGCATCCTCAACCCGCTGGCGTCCCACAGCCAGGAGATCGGCGGCGTGGTCTGGGGCATCGGCATGGCGCTGGAAGAGGCCACCGAGGTGGACGACCGCTACGGCCGCATGATGAATGCCAACCTGCAGCACTACCACGTACCGGTCAACGCGGACATCCACGCCATCGAGACCATCTTCGTGGAAGAGGAAGACACGGTGGTCAACCCGCTGAGCGTCAAGGGCATGGGCGAGCTGGGCATGGTGGGCATCCCGGCGGCCATCGCCAATGCGGTCTATCACGCGACGGGGCGGCGGGTGCGCGACCTGCCGATCACGCCGGAGAAGCTGCTCTAGCGGTCAAGCGGATGCTGACGTACTGCGCACCCCTGTCGGAGTGACGGCCCGAGTCGGGCGTCGTGGGAAGACCGCCCGGAGTACCGTCAGCGTCCAGTCAAGCCATCTTGACTCTGCAGACCAGGCAACTGCCGTTCGAACCTTATGATGCCTGCGCTCAGTGCACCGCCCCCGCAATGGAACGCTTCACCATCTCCCTCGACGACGAACTGGCCCGGCAGTTCGACGAGTTCATTGCCGCCAAGGGCTACGGCAACCGGTCGGAGGCGGTGCGGGACCTGATCCGCTCGCGCCTCGGCAGCGCAACGCTCGCTCAACCGGCTGCGAAGGGGCAGGCGTCCTGGTGCGTTGCGAACGTGAGCTATGTCTACGACCACCACGAGCACACCGTCACCGCCCGCGTGATGGACCTGCAGCACGACCACCACGACTTGGTCATCACCAGCCTGCACACCCACCTCGACCATGATCATTGCCTGGAGACGGTCGTGCTGCGCGGCCCCGCCGCAGCCGTGCAGGCCTGCGCCGAACAACTGGTGGCACTGCGCGGCGTACGGCACGGCAATGTGCACCTGGTGCCGCTCGATGCCGGCGACCAGCACCGCCACGGTGCCAGCCCACCCCACGGGCACTTCAAGCCGGTGAACTGAGCGATTGGCGCCGGGGGGGCCATTTGGCGTATCGCGGTGACGCCCGGCGGTATGAATAATCTTGAATTGTTCATACAACGAGGATGCCCGTGCAACCTGTTCTTCGTCGGGCACCGTCCCTGTTCGCAGCCGCCCTCATCACCAGTGCGCCCGCCTGGAGCCAGGACGGCCACCTGCCCGAGGTGTCGGTGCGCGGCCCGCGCGATGCAGCCATCGGCACGGCCGATTCCGCCAGCGAGGGTGCCGCCGAGAAGGCATCGTTCCAGGCCCGGCCCAAGTTGCGGCCGGGCGACATCGTGGAGGCCGTGCCCGGGGTGGTGGCCACCCAGCATTCCGGCGACGGCAAGGCCAACCAGTATTTCCTGCGCGGCTTCAATCTCGACCATGGCACCGACTTCGCGGTCACGGTCGACGGCATGCCGGTGAACATGCCCACGCACGGCCACGGCCAGGGCTTCGCGGACCTCAACTTCCTGATCCCCGACCTCGTGTCCGGTGTGCGCTACCGCAAGGGCCCCTACTTCGTGGACAGCGGCGACTTCTCGCTGGCCGGCAGTGCCTCGCTCGACTACGTCAGCGCGCTCGACGCGCCGTTCGCGGAAGTCACGCTCGGCAAGAACAACTTCCGGCGCCTGCTCACCGCCGGCTCCCGCACCGTGCAGGACCAGACCTGGCTGGGCGCGCTGGAACTGGAAGGCAACGACGGCCCCTGGGACACGCCGGAGCGGCTGCGCAAGGCCAATGCCGTGGTGCGCTATTCCCAGGGCTCGCCGACGCGCGGCCTGAGCATCACCGGCATGGCGTACCAGAGCCGCTGGAACTCGACCGACCAGATTCCGCAGCGGCTGGTGGACAGCGGCGAGCTGTCCCGCTTCGGCTCGCTCAACACTACCGACGGCGGCAACACGCGGCGCCTCAGCCTGTCGGGCAAGTGGTTCGACAACGGGCCGCAGGGCAACACGCAGATCAGCGCCTATGCCATCGACTACCGCTTCGACCTGTTCTCGGACTTCACCTACTTCCTGAACCGGCCGGACACGGGCGATCAGTTCGAGCAGACCGACCGGCGGCGGGTCTTCGGCGCGCAGGCCTCGCACAGCATGCCCAACCGGCTCGGCAACCTCGACGGCATCCTGAGCTTCGGCGCGCAGTGGCGCGGCGACCGCATCGGCGAAGTCGGCCTGTACGACACCATCGCGCGGCAGCGCACGGCGACCGTGCGCAACGACAAGGTGTCGCAGGACCTCGTGTCGCTCTACGGGCAGCAGCTCGTCAACTTCACGGACAGGCTGCGGGGCTACGTCGGCCTGCGCGGCGACCTGCTGCGCTATTCCGTCGATGGCCGCGAGCCCGTCTACGGCCCGGTGAACAGCGGCCGAGGCCGTGACTCGCTGGCGAGCCCGAAGGCCGGGCTGGCGTTCACCGTCACGCCGGCCCACGAGCTCTACCTCAATGCGGGCGTCGGCTTCCACAGCAACGACGTGCGCGGTGCCACCATCCAGCTCGATCCGCAGAGCGGACTGCCGGCGGATCGCGTGCCTGCGCTGGTCAAGGGCCGCGGCGCCGAGATCGGCTGGCGCTTTCAACCGGATGAAGACTTCACGGCCACGGTCGCGCTCTGGCAGCTTCGGCTGGACTCGGAACTGGTCTATGTGGGCGACGCCGGCACCACGGAACCGGGCCGGGCCAGCAGCCGGCGTGGCTTCGAGGCCACGCTGCGCTGGAAGCTCGACCGGCGCTGGCGGCTGGAGGCCGACGCCGCGCTCTCCCGCGCACGCTTTCGCGGCATCGCGCCCGAAGGCGAAGGCAACTACATCGACAACGCGGTGGAACGCGTGGTGGCAGCAGGCGTGACCTACACCGACGGTCCGCTCACTGCATCGCTGCGCCTGCGCTACCTGGGGCCCCGCGCGCTGGACACGCTGGACAGCGTTCGCTCAAAGTCCACGACGCTGCTCAACTTCGGCGCGCGCTACGCGGTCAATCGCCACCTGACGCTCGGCCTGGACGTGTTCAACATCACCGGGCGCAAGGGCAACGACATCGAATACTTCTACGCTTCCTGCACTGCCGGCGAGGTGGCGCGGGGCGACTGCGGCGGCGGCATCGAGGATCGGCACATCCATCCGATGGAGCCGCGCAGTGCGAGGGTCAGCGCTCGCTGGACGTTCTGACCCGCGTTCCCACCGCTGCAGGCCCCGTCCGCCCATGTCGCCGTGCACGCAACTTGACTCCCAGCCTGCGCCAGCCGATCACCACGCCGGTCAGGCTCACCAGGGCGCCGCCCAGGCTCAGGCCGACCAGCAGCACATCCCACAGCGGCCGTCGATCCAGCAGGGGCAGCCAGTCCCAGCTGTGCAGCAGCGCGAACAGCCAGCGGCTTGTGCGGCGGCCGCTGTCGCTGCGGCCCAGCACGGTGCCGGTGGCCGGGTCGATGTGGACCCAGCTGCGCTGCGCATCGCCGAACACGGCCCGCAGCACGGGCAGAGGGCGCTCGGCGCCGCCGGTCATCGTGTGGGCTGCGCGGTCGTAGTAGTGGAAGTCGTAGGCCTGCAAGCGTTCGATGCGCAGCAGGGGCGCAGGCAGCAGGCCGGCGATGGCGGCCTGAAGCTGGCCTTCCTCGACCGTGTAGGCAGACGCGTCCGCGGCCTTCAGAAGCGTCGGCCGACCCGCGGCGGCGTTCGCCTGGACGACGAGTGTGCCCAGCACCGGTGTCCAGCGCAGTTCGCGTGCGCCCGCCCCGGCGACTGCCAGCAGGGCTGCAGGCGTGGCGTCGCCCGCCATCGGTTGCAGCGGCACGCCCCGCAGCGCCTGCATCCGCAACGGCGCGGCACCGGTGTCGAAGATCCGCCAGGGATTCATCGACATCAGCCCGCTGAAGATCCAGGCGAGCGTCACGGCGCCGAAGAGCAGTCCGCCGATGTGGTGCCAGCGCATGGCACGGCTGCCGTAGGGTGAGTGGGCGCCGCTCTTGTAGGGCCGGCCGAAGCGCCAGCGCATCAGACCCACCGTCATGCCGGCCAGTACGAGCATGATGCCCGCGATGGACAGCCAGTTCACGATGTCGGTCCACCACCCGTCGAGCACCCCGCCGCGGAAGGGATAGAGCCAGTGGATCCACGCACCCGCGTAGTTCCACAGACGCTCGGTGCGCGTTGCGTCGCGCACCACCTCGCCGGTCAGACTCGACACATAGAGCCACGTGTCCTCGGCATCGTCGAGCTGCAGCACGTGCAGCGGCCGGTGCGCGTCGAGCGCGCGCGAATGGGTGAAGGCGTCTTCCTGGACGAGGCCGACGTGCCGAGGCTTCGGTGTGTCCACCAGGGACGCGCCGCCGAAGGCGGCAGCGCTGGCCACGGCGGTGGCTGCATCGGCGTCGTGTAACCGCTGCCCGCTGCGGGCATCGATGACCACCGTGCCGGCCCCGGGTGAGGGGCGCCGCCGGCCGCCCGGCGCCGTTGCCGCGGGGGCTTCGGGCACGGCCAGGTACACCGGCTGGCCGGCGCGGGCCGCGGCCAGCCGCAGCTCGCGCAGGGGGCCGGCGATGCCCGCCCTCTCCAGCGCCTCGCGCGGGCCGAGCAGCCCGGCGCCATCGCCCAGCTGCGGCAGATGCGCCAGACGTTCGGCGGACGTGAGCTTGGGATAGCCCACGTACATCATCACCACACCCGAGACGAACCACATCGCGAAGAAGGCGCACAGCCCCACACCCAGCCAGCGGTGGACGAGGAAAAGCCAGCGCTTGAGGCGCACACGCATGCTGCGCCTCCGCTCAGAAGCCGACGCGCAACGTCAGGTCCGCCGTGCGTGGCTCGCCCAGGTAGGCCATGGTGCCGGTCAGGTTGGCGGCATAGACCCGGTCGGTCGCATTGCGCAGGCGCAGCGTCAGCTCGGCATTGCGGTGGACTTGATAGCTCAAGCCCAGATCCAGCAGCGTGTAGGCTGGCCAGCGCAGGGTGTTGGCCGCATCGCCGTACACGGCGCCCACGCGGCGGATGCCGACGCTGGCCTGCCACTGCGGCGCGAAAGCGTAGGAGGTCCAGAGGTTGGCCACCGTCCGCGGGGTGTTGGTGGGCGTCTTGCCGGCATAGTCCACGCCCCCTTGCCGGTAGCTGTCGTAGCGGGCGCGGGCGTAGCTCCAGTTGGCCTGCACCGACCAGTCGCGCGTGGGCTGGAGGCCGACGGCGATCTCGCCGCCGCGCGACGACTGCTGGCCCACCAGCACCGTGAGACTGCTGTTGGCCGGGTCCTGCGTCGCGATGTTCCGGCGCACGATGTCGTAGACGGCCAGCGTGGCCGTCCCCTTGCCCTGCCAGAAGTCCAGCTTGCTGCCCAGCTCGACCTGGCGGCCCGTCGTCAGCTCGCTGTTGTCGCGCACATTGGCGAAGCTGGCGGTGCTCAGCACGCCGGCCGGCGGATCGGCAGCGGTGGCGTACTGGGCATACAGGTTGGCGCCCGGCACCACGTCCCACACCAGGCCGGCGCGGCCGGTGGTCGGGCTGTAGCCGCGGGAGTAGGTCGCCGGGCTGGCTGCCGTCACCTCGCGGCGGTTGACCAGATCCAGGTCGATGCGCTCATGACGCAGCGCCGTCACCAGGCTGAGCGACGGCGTGAGGAAGGTGCGGTTCTCGGCGAAGGCCGCCACCGTGCGCACCTTGTTCTCGCGGTCGGGCCGGAAGCCCGGCGTCATGCCACGGATGGTGAAGAAGGGCTCGGTGGCGAAGACGTACGGATTCACGGTGCTGACCGTGGCCGACAGGCTGTTGGGAAAGCGTGTCTGGCGGTTCAGGCTCACGTCCAGCCCGAAGGACCAGTCGCTGCGCAGTCCGGCGATCCGGCCCTCGTAGCTTCCGTCGATGCGGTCGCCCACCATCCGCTGGTCGTGCCGCTGCAGCAGCGTCGCCGAGCGGGTGACGGCCGTGTTGCTGCGGTTGAAGGCATAGCTCTCGACATTGCGGTAATCGCGCAAGGCGTCGTAGACGTAGAAGGTGTTCCGCAACTGCAGCGCGTCGCTCACCCGCCAGTCGGTGAGCGAGCGCAGCCACTGCACGCGCTGGGCA
This sequence comes from Pseudacidovorax intermedius, assembly GCF_001476815.1. Taxonomy (GTDB): domain Bacteria; phylum Pseudomonadota; class Gammaproteobacteria; order Burkholderiales; family Burkholderiaceae_C; genus Xenophilus; species Xenophilus intermedius_A. The sequence continues at coordinate 64,115 of NZ_LDSL01000033.1, forward strand.
TAGATGCCATCGGCGCTGTTGTAGTTCTTGGTCCGCGTGCCGGGGTCGATGCGGGCCGTGCCGAAGAGCGGCTGCATGAGCGGTGTTCCCCAGTAGGGCCGGTCGACGTATTCCTTCTGGTATTCGTAGGCCAGCGTATGACTCAGGCCGCCGCCGAAGTCGGAGAGCAGCGAGGTCGCGAACTGGGTCGCCTCCCTGCGCGTGCCATCGGTCCAGCCGTCGCCCTGGCGGCGGTTGAGGTCGAGGCGCAGGTAATGGTCGCCGCTGCCCAGGCCGTCGCCGGCGATGCGGCGATTGAGACCGACCGCTGCCTCCTTGAGCCGGTCGCTGCCCAGCCGCAGCTGCGCCTCCGAAATGTCGTGCCGGGTCGCGAGCTTGGTGATGTAGTTGATGGTGCCGCCCACGCCGCCTGCGCCGTACAGGAAGCTGGAGGCGCCGCCGATGGCTTCGACGCGGTCGTAGATCCAGCTGTCCACCGGACGCGCGGCAATCGTGTACTGCACATTGATGCCGTTGAACAGCTGGGTGAGCGAGGCGCCGCTGAAGCCACGGTACTGCACGCCGATGTTGCCGGGCGCGTCGTGCGCCGTGACACCTGGAATGGCACGCAACACCTCCTGCGTGTTGGTGGCGCCACGGGCGTCGATGGTGGCACGGTCCACCACGGTGACCGTGGCGGGCGTCTCGCGCGGCGTGAGGCCCAGCTGGCTGCCGGTCGTCACCGGCACGTCCAGCGGAAGGCGGCCGTTGGGCTGGGCCGGCGTCTCGCGCACCTGCACGGGCGGAAGGCTGCCGACCGGCGCGCTTTGCGCATGGGCAGGAGCAACAGGGGGCAGGGCCAGAAGACAGGCCCACGCGAGCGGTGTAGGGGCGAAGGGAAAGCGAAATGAGGACATGGTTCTCGTCGGAAGGACACAGGAATCCGCGGCGGTGTCGGTGTACCGCCCAGGCAGGCGCGGGCCCGCGCGGCCTGGGCGGCCGCGGGGCGTCGATGGCGCAGAGTCAGCCAGCCAGGGCCGGCGGCGGTGCGCGCGCCTGCAGCGGACGCCAGGGCGCGTCCGCGACGAGAACGAGGGGCCGCTGCGGGACAGGCGGCGGCGAGGAGATCGCCCGCAAGGGCAGGCCGGGCGTCCAGGCCGGCAAGGGCATGAGCACGCGCGCATGGCAGAGCGCGCAGCCCGACGATGTGGGAACGGCATCGGACGTCTCGCCGGCTGGGTCGGCGTCGCCCTCCATGCCGGTACGGGCCACAACTGCCGCGCCTTGCGCCACCGGCAGCGCCTGCATCCCCTGCGCGGTGCAGACCATGAAGGCGTCGGCCGGCGGGCGTGCGCCCTGAGCCTGCACCCCGTTCAGGGCCGGCCACATGGGCAGCAGGAGCAGCAGGCAGTGCGCGAGCAGCAGCCAGCGCGCCACCCTGCCCGGGAAGGGCATCTTGGGTGACGGGCGGCGGCGGGCGTGCATGGACGGTGCTTACTTCAGGCCCAGCACCCAGGTGGCGAGCTTCCGGGCCTCGGCGTCGCTCACCTGCGTATTGGCCGGCATCGGTACCGGGCCCCAGACGCCGCTGCCGCCCTTGAGGATCTTCCGGGCCAGGACATCGGCGGCATCCTTGTTGCCGGCGTACCTGGCGGCCACGTCCTTGAAGGCGGGACCGATCACCTTCCTGTCGACGGTGTGGCAGGCCATGCAGGCCTTGGCGCTGGCCAGGGCCTGGTCGGCACGGGCCGGAGCGCCGGCCAACAGGGCGGCGGCCACAACGAATGCGGCGAAGCGGTCACTTCTGTTCATCGGGGGTTCCATGACCTGAAAGGGTGGAAAAGAGGTTGGGCGACCCCACGTGCCATCGGCCGCGCGGCATCGCACGTCGTACCCGGCCGGCGTGGGGCGTCCAAGGTTCAGTGCGTGTGCTCGCCGTGCGTCATCGGCATGGCATCGTTCTTGAGCGGACGTACCGGCGCCTGGACCTGCACGGTCTGGCGCTTGCCGTCCTTGCCCTCGAACACCAGGCTCAGCGGCACGGTCTCGCCGACCTTCACCTGCTGCTTCAGGTCCATCAGCATCACGTGGTAGCCGCCGGGCTTGAGTTCTACCGCCTTGCCGGCGGGCAGATCGATCGCCGGCACCTGGCGCATGCGCATCACGTTGTCCTGCATGGCCATCTCGTGCACTTCGACCGTGGGTGTCAGGGGCGAACTGGCCGAAACCAGGCGCGTGTCCTGCGGCGACTCCAGCTGCATGAAGGCGCCCGTTGCCTTCTGCTGCGGCACGGTCGCGCGGACCCAGGCGTCCTTGACGGTGACCTGGGCGTGGGCCGCTGCGGCCGCGAAGAGCAGGGCGCCGAGTGCGAGGGGGCGGAATGGGAAGGTCATGCGAAGGCTCCTTGGGTGTCGAGTAAGGGAAGAAGAGCGGGAGAAATGCTCAGGCCGTCTTGGCGAGCAGTTGGCGTACGTCCGCCGCACACTGCTCGGCGCTCAGCTCGTGCCGCAGCACCACGCGCACGCGGCCCTGGGGGTCGTACAGGTAGCTCAATGCCGAATGGTCCATCGTGTAGGAGGCGCCGGTGGGCACCTTGCGGTAGTAGACGCGGAAGGCCTTGGCGGTCTGGGCCGTGCCTTCGACGTCCGTGTACAGACCGAGGAAGCTGGGATCGAAGGCGGCGGTGTAGGCGCGGAGCACTTCGGGCGTGTCGCGCTCGGGGTCGAGGGTGACGAAGATCACCTGCAGTTGCGATCCAAGCGGTCCCAGCAGTTCCCGGATGCGGGACGCACGCGTGAGCGCCGTCGGGCAGACGTCGGGGCACTGCGTGAAGCCGAAGAACATCAGCACTGCCTGGCCGCGGAAATCTGCCAACGTCCGCTCCTTCCCGTCGGGGTCGAGGAGACGGAAGTCCTGGGCGTAAGCGGCGCCGGTGATGTCGACGCCGTTCACGGCAAGGCGCGGTGGGCGAAAACCGTCGCAGCCTGCCAGCATCAAGCCGAGAGGGGACAGCAGACCCGCCTGAACGAAGCGCCGGCGGCTTCTAGGGAATGAGAGGGGGGGCGCCGCGGTGGCCAAGGCCGGCGGGCGCGCAGCCCTTGGCACACAGGCCGAGGGCACGGGAGGGGGAACGTCCATAGGAAACCCAATCGGTGGGTGAAGGCCGGCCAGCGCTGAAGCGGCCGCACGGTCCCGGAGGGTCCGTGCGCCGCAAGCCGTGTGCGAAGGCGCGAATGATGCGAACCGGCTTCCCGAACCGGCGCCACGTCGCCGCCAACCGGCGATGCGACGTCGGGCGGTCAGGCCGTCGGAAGCAGGACGGCGGGCGGACCTCGGGGCGGCAGCGGTGCCCCGACCAGCGCGGCGATGCGCGCGCGAACGATGGGATGGAGCGCGTGCGCCAACGGCTGTGCCTGGGGTAGCGTGGGGAGATCGACCGATGGCGGAAGGCCGGTGGCCAAGCAGAGCGGGCAATCCAGTCCGTGGTGGATCGTTGCCTGCGCCCTGCCGTCGTCATCAACGACGACGAGCTTGACGGAACCACCCTGGGCGCAGACCAGTTCCATGGCCTGGGGCGCGACCCAAGGCGATGCGAAGGCCACGCCCAGCGTCAGCAGCAGCCACGCCAGGACGAGGCGGACCACCGTGGACGAACTGCGCAGCCAATGCATTCGATCATTATCCATAGTGAACTGCATGTGGAGCGAGTTGCCGCCACCCTGGTGAGCGTGTCCACCTGCGACGACACCCAGATCGGCCACGAACTGGCCATGGCCGGCGACATCCCGCGCTTTCCGGCCGACCTGTTCTGAACCGGATGGACGCTCAGCGCTGCTGCCCCCACCGCCGCACCGTCAGCCGCTCCAGCGTGGCAAAGCCCAGGCCTTCCACCAGCAGCCCGATGATCACCACCAGCGCCAGGCCGGCGAAGACCCGGTCGGTGTAGAGCTCGTTGCGGTTCTGGAAGATGTACCAGCCCAGGCCGCCCTTTCCGGAACTGGCGCCGAACACCAGTTCCGCCGCGATCAGCGTGCGCCAGGCGAAGGCCCAGCCGATCTTCAGGCCCGACAGGATGGCCGGCAGCGCCGCCGGCACCAGGATCTGCCCCACGTAGCGCAGGCCGCCCAGGCCGTAGTTGCGGCCCGCCATGCGCAGCGTCTCGGGCACGGCCTGGAAGCCGGCATAGGTGTTGAGCGCCAGTGGCCACAGCACCGAATGCACCAGCACGAAGATCAGGCTGCCCTGGCCCAGACCGAACCACAGCAGCGCCAGCGGCAGCAGCGCGATGGCCGGCAGCGGGTTGAACATCGAGGTCAGCGTGCCCAGCAGGTCGCGGCCCAGCTGGGTGGAGACGGCCAGCGAGGTCAGCAGGAAGGCCAGCCCCACGCCCAGCGCATAGCCCTGCACCAGCACGCCGAGCGAGATGGCGGTCTTGGCCAGCAGCTCGCCGCTGGCGAGGCCCTCGAACAGCGCACGGGCCGTCGCACTGGCCGTGGGCAGCAGCAGGTCCTTGTCCTGCCAGCGTGCCAACAGTTCCCACACCAGGGCCAGCGCCAGCAGGATCAGGCCCTTGCGCAGCCAGGCCTGGCGCCACAGGCGCACGGTCCAGGGCAGCGGGCGTTCGACGGCGCTGGCGGTGAAGGGTTCGAGCGCCTGCTCGTACTCGGGCCGCACGGGCGGCAGCGGCGGCAGGGCCGCGGCCGCTGCGCGGCCATCGGCCGGAAAGGCGGTGGGCGTGCTCATGCCGGGCTCCCTTCGGCGACCGCGGCAGGCGCGTCGAACAGCAGGCGGTGGATGCGCTGCGCCGTGGCCTGGAAGGCCGGGCTGCCCTGGCTGGCCAGGTCGAAGCCGTGGCTGTTGATCTCGGCCCGCATGCGGCCCGGATGCGGCGAGAGCAGCGCGATGCGGCTGCCCACCACCAGCGCCTCCTCGATGGAATGGGTGACGAAGAGCAGCGTGAAACGCAGTTCTTCCCACAGCGCCAGCAGCTCTTCCTGCATGCGGCGGCGGGTGAGCGCGTCGAGCGCGGCGAAGGGCTCGTCCATCAGCAGGACGCGCGGCTGCATGGCCAGGGCACGGGCGATGGCCACGCGCTGTTTCATGCCGCCCGAAAGCTGGTGCGGATGCACGTCGGCAAAGCGGGCCAGGCCCACGCGGTCCAGCCAGTGCAGGGCGCGCTGTTCGGCCTCGCGGCGGCCCAGCGTGCGCGAGGCCAGCAGCGGGAACATCACGTTCTGCTTGACCGTCTTCCACGGCGGCAGCTGGTCGAATTCCTGGAACACGACGATGCGGTCCGGGCCGGGGCCGCGCACCTGGCGGCCGTCCAGGGCGATGTGGCCTTCCGCCGGCGGGATGAAGCCGGCGATGGCCTTGAGCTGCGTGCTCTTGCCGCAGCCCGATGGGCCGAGCAGCACGAAGCGTTCGGCCTGGTGCACGTCGAAGCTGACCTGGTGGGTGGCCCGCACCACGTGCTCGGGCGTGCGGTACTCCAGGCTCACGCCTTGCACCTGGAGCAGGGCGGTGCTGGCCAGGTCGGCGTGGGCCGCGGGCGGCTCGGGCTGGCGGCGCGGGTGGGGCGTTGCGGCGCGTGCCGCGGCGGGTGCGGTTCGCAAGGTGGCGGTGGCGGCGGTCATGGCAGGGGCGTCGACAGTAAAAAAGGAAGGATGGGGTGCGTGGCAGCGGCGGCCGGCTCAGCTGCCCGGGCGGCGCCAGGCTTCCTCGAAGAAGAAGTCCTTCCACGAGGCGGCCTGGTTACGCAGCACCCCGAGCTTGAACAGTTCGTCGGCATAGACCTGGGCGCGCTGGGGCGAAACGGTGAAGTCGTTCTCCGGGTCCTGCACGATGCGGCGCACCAGGGCCGGGTCGAGCCGCGAGTTCTGCACACGGATGAAGGTGTCGGCCGCCGCGGCCTTGTCGGCCTTGACGAACTGCTCGGCCTCGACCAGCGCGTTGTAGAAGGCCTGGTAGACCAGACGGTTCTCGTCGCGGTACTTTTGCGTGGTGTAGAGCACGTTGAAGGTGGCCGGCCCGCCCAGGATGTCGTAGCTGCTGATGACCTTGTGCACCGCCGGGTTGGCGGCCAGGGCCTGGTAGTAGAAGGGCGCGCTCGAGAAATGCGTGTTGATCTCCGAGCCGCCCTTGATGAGCGCCGCCGTCGCGTCGGGATGCGGCAGGCTGACGGAGAGCTCGTCCAGCCGCTTGAAGTTGTCGCGGCCGAAGACCCGGGCCGCCTCGATCTGCAGCACGCGGGACTGGAAGCCCACGCCCGCGGCGGGCACCGCGATGCGGTCCTTGGGTCCCAGGTCCTTGAGCGTGCGCACCTGCGGGTTGTTGCTCAGCAGGTAGTTGGGCAGGGAGCCGAGCGCGGCCACGGCCTTCACGTTCTGGCGGCCGCGGGTGCGGTCCCACATCGTGAGCATGGGCGGCACGCCGGCCGAGACGATGTCCAGCGAGCCGGCCAGCAGCGCCTCGTTCATGGCCGTGGCGCCGGAGATCGAGGACCATTCCACCTCGACCACCGGCACGCCCAGCGCCTTGGCCTGCTTCTCGATCAGCTTGCGGTCGCGCACCACGTCCAGCAGCAGGTAGCCGATGCCGAACTGCTGCGCGATGCGGATGCGGCCTTCGGCGCGGGCAGCCGCGGCGCCGAGGCCCAGGGCGGCCACGGCGCCGGCCTTGAGGAGGTCGCGTCGATGCAGCACACGCACCTCAGTTCGATTGCGCGTTCAGCACGTCGTCGAAGAAATAGTCCTTCACCGACTGCGGCTGGTTCTTGATGGCGCCCACGCGGTGCATGAACTGGCCCAGGGCCAGCGTGTTCTGCGGCTCGGTCTTGAACTGCACCTCGGGGTTCCTGATGATCTTCAGCAGCAGCGCGCGGTCGGTCTTTGCGCCGGTGGCCTTGAGGTAGATGTCGGCCGCCTGCTCGGGCTGGCTGCGGATGAAATGGGCCGCCTCGTCCAGCGCGGCGACGAAGGCCTTGTAGGTCTTGGGGTTCTCGGTGCGGAATTTCTCGGTGGCGTACAGCACCGTGGCCGACGAAGGGCCGCCGAGCACGTCGTAGGAATTGAGCACGATGCGGGCATTGGGGTTGCCGGCCAGTTCCTGCTCCTGGAAGGGCGGGTTGCCGAAGTGGCCCGTGATCTCGGTGCCGCCCTTGATGATGGCCGCGGCGGCGTCCGGGTGCGGCAGCGCCACGCTGATCTTGTCCAGGCGCGCGAAGTCCTTGTCGCCCCACAGCTTGGCCGAGGCCAGCTGCAGCACGCGCGACTGCACCGACACGCCCACCGCGGGCACGGCGATGCGGTCCTTGTCGCCGAAGTCGGCGATGGACTTGACGTTGGGATTGTTGGTGACCAGGTAATAGGGGAAGTTGCCCAGCGAGGCTACGCCCTTGACGTTCTGGCGGCCCTTGGTGCGGTCCCACAGCGTGAACAGCGGGCCGACGCCGGCGCCCGCGATGTCGATGCTGCCCGACAGCAGCGCGTCGTTGACGGCCGAGCCGCCCGACAGCTGCACGAACTCGACCTTGGCGTCGATGCCCGCGGCCTTGGCATGCTTCTCGATGAGCTTCTGCTCCTGCGCCACGTTCAGCAGCAGGTAGACGATGCCGAACTGCTGCGCGATGCGGATCTGGCCTTCGGCATGGGCGGCCAGCGAGGCGGTGGCCAAGCCGGCGGCGGTGAGCACGGCGGCCAGGCGGCGGGTGATGGGTTTCATGGGCTTCCTCTCCAGGATGTGTTGGGCGCGGGTCTTTGTCGGAAGCCGACCTGGGGTCGTCTTCCCGTCCCTGTCGGCCGAGTGAGGCGGCTGTTCGGCCGCCTGGGGTGATCAGAAGGGCTGGTCGCCTTCGATGGTGGTGCGATAGAGCTTGCGCGGCAGGTGGTCGGGCGTGCCCGCGGCCAGGTGGGTGACCGAGCGGTTGTCCCAGAACACCAGGTCGTGCGGCTGCCACTGGTGGCGGTACTGCAGCGCGGGCTGCGTGCTGTGCGCGAACAGCTCGGCCAGCAGCGCCTGGCTCTCTGCCTCGGGCAGGTCCACGATGCGCGTGGTGAAGTGCTCGCTGACGAAGAGTGCCTTGCGGCCTGTCTCGGGATGGGTGCGCACCACCGGATGCACCACGGGCTTGACCTCTTCGAGTTGCGCCGCCGTGAGGGCCGGACGCCAGGGGCTGCGGGCGCGCAGTTCCTCGTACTTGGCCAGGTAGCTGTGCTCGGCCCGCAGCGTGGCCACGCGGGCCTTCAGCGCCTCGGGCAGCGTGTCCCAGGCGGCATGCTGGTCGGCGAAGAGCGTGTCGCCGCCTTCGGCCGGCAGCACCTGCGCATGCAGCAGCGAGCCGAGGCTGGGCTTTTCCTTGTACGACAGGTCCGAGTGCCAGAAGTGGCCGGCATCGCCTAGGCCGATGGGCGCGCCGTTCTCCTTGATGTTCGAGACGATCAGCACTTCGGGATGGCCAGCGAGCTGGAACTTCTTCTGCACATGGATCTGCAGCGGCCCGAAGCGGCGGCTGAACGCCACATGCTGCGCCGGCGTGATGCGCTGGCCGCGGAACACCAGCACGGGGTGCGCCAAGTGCGCGCGGCGGATGCGGGCGAAGTCTTCGTCCAGAAGCGGGCGGCCGAGGTCGAGGCCCACCACCTCGGCGGCAAAGCTGCCCGGCAGGGGCCGGATGTCGAAATCCTGCAGCAGGGAGTGGGCGTCGTCGAGAAGGGCGTGGGCGGTCATGGCCAGAGCGTGGGGTCGGGGCCACCGGGGCGGTGGCGATGGACATGACTCTAGGGACGCGCCTTCGATGCGGGAACGACAGAGTTCTCGCTTGCTAACAAGGGAATCGTCTAAGGCGGAAAGCGAGTTTGCTCATGCGCGAAGCGAGCAAGCGCGCAGGGTGGCACCGGGGCACGCGCAGCCGTGGCGCAAATGCATCATTGGCGATGATGCAATTTTCCGGGATTTGGCGAAGGGTTCTATGATCTGCATCATGCCGATTGATGCAGTTCTTTCGACGGTTGGCGGTTTGGCCTCGCTGCAAGGCGGATACCCCTTTCGTGGCTCCATCGAGGAGTCGGCGAACGGCGGCACCCTGGCTGTGCAGATGAAAGATGTCGATCCCGACCACGGCGTCAACTGGTCGGGCGTCATCCGCACCTCCCTCGCCGGACGCAAGCAGCCGGGCTGGCTCAAGGCCGGCGACGTGCTCTTCGTTGCCAGGGGTGCACGGTTCTATGCCGTCTGCATCGACGAGCCGCCGGGCGCTGCCGTCTGCAGCCCGCACTTTTTTCTGCTTCAGGTGCTGCGTGGGGCCGCACTGCTGCCTGCCTTCTTGGCGTGGCAGATCAACCAGCCGCCGTTCCAGCGTCAGCTTCAACAAGCCGCTGAGGGCAGCGGCCAGTTGAGCATCCGCCGCCCCGTGCTGGAATCGCTCGCGCTGACCGTGCCGCCGATGGCAGACCAACAACGCATCGTGGCGCTGGCGGACCTGGCCCGCCAAGAGCGCCGCACCCTCCACCAACTCATCCGCAACCGCGAGCAGCAACTCCATGCGCTTGCGGAAGGTCTGGCGCAAGCCGCCCAGCCCGCTCACTGAACACCCCGGAAAGCCATCTCGTGAACGACACCCTCAGCACCATCGCCCCGGTCAGCCAGGACGACATCAATGCCGCCGTCTGGTCAGCCTGCGACACCTTCCGCGGCACGGTGGATCCGAGCATCTACAAGGACTTCGTCCTGACCATGCTCTTCCTCAAGTACGTGTCGGATGTCTGGCAAGACCATTACGACGACTACAAGAAGCAGTATGGCGACCACCCCGAGCTGATCGAGGAAATGCTCAAGAACGAGCGCTTCGTGTTGCCGGCCCGCGCCAGCTTCTATGCCCTCTACAACCTGCGTCACAGTCCGGGCAACGGCGAGCGCATCGACAAGGCCCTCGACGCCATCGAAGACGCCAACATCACCAAGCTGCGCGATGTGTTCCAGGACATCAGCTTCAACTCCAACAAGCTGGGCGACGAACAGCAGAAGAACGACATCCTGCGCCACCTGCTGGAAGACTTCGCCAAGCCGGCGCTGGACCTGCGCCCCAGCCGTGTCGGCCAGCTCGACGTGATCGGCAACGCCTACGAGTTCCTCATCAAGAACTTCGCCTCCACCAGCGGCAAGAAGGCGGGGGAGTTCTACACCCCGCCCGAAGTCTCCACGCTCATGGCGCGGCTGATGGCGCCGCAAGAAGGCGATGAAATCTGCGACCCCACCTGCGGCTCCGGCTCGCTGCTGATGAAGTGCGGCCGCCTGATCCGCCAGAACACCGGCTCACGCAAGTACGCGCTCTATGGGCAGGAAGCCATCGGCAGCACCTGGGCGCTGGCCAAGATGAACATGTTCCTGCATGGGGAGGACAACCACCGCATCGAATGGGGCGACACCATCCGCAACCCCAAGCTGCTCGACGGCAAGGCCAGCCTCAAGCACTTCGACATCGTGGTGGCCAACCCGCCGTTCAGCCTGGAGAAGTGGGGCTTCGACGGGGCCGATGCCGACAAGTTCAGCCGCTTCCGCCGGGGCGTGCCGCCGCGCACCAAGGGCGACTACGCCTTCATCCTGCACATGATCGAGACCATGAAGACCGGCACCGGCCGCATGGCGGTGGTGGTGCCGCATGGCGTGCTGTTCCGTGGTGCGGCCGAGGGCCGCATTCGCCAGCGGCTGATCGAAGAGAACCTGCTCGACGTGGTGATCGGCCTGCCCGAAAAGCTGTTCTATGGCACTGGCATTCCCGCCGCCGTGCTGGTGTTTCGCAAGAACAAGGCCGACGACAAGGTGCTGTTCATCGACGCCAGCCGCGGCTATGAACCTGGCAAGAATCAAAACGTCCTTCGGGAGAAGGAGGACCTGGATCTCATCGTTGAAACAGTCCGTGCACGGCAGAGCGTGGACAAGTACGCCTACCTTGCCTCGCCGGCCGAGATTGCCGAGAACGACTTCAACCTCAACATCCCACGCTACGTGGACACCTTCGAGGAAGAGGCCGAAATCGACCTGATGGCCGTGCGCAGGGAGCGCGAGCAGCTGAAGACGGAGTTGGCCAGCCTGGAGGCCCAGATGGCCGTTTACCTGAAGGAGCTGGGCTATGAGTAAGCCTGCCGGCGCCGCCGGCAAGGCGAAGGCCAGGCCCGCGAAGTCGCTGCCTGCCATCACGCGTTCCTCGGCGGCGGAGTATCTGACCTTCGTGGCCGCGGCGGGCCAAGGCGGCGTCGAGGCCCTCTATGCGGATGAAAACGTCTGGTTGACCCAGAAGATGATGGGGCAGCTCTACGACGTAGAGACGCCGACCATCAACTACCACCTCAAAAAGGTGTTTGCCGATCGGGAGCTGGTCGAGGACGCAGTTATTAGAAATTTTCGAATCACTGCCACCGACGGCAAGACCTACGACACCAAACACTACAGCCTGGGCGCCATCATTGCCGTGGGCTACAAGGTCAACTCCGAGCGGGCGGTGCAGTTCCGCAAGTGGGCCAGTGGCATCGTCGAGTCCTTCACCATCAAGGGCTTCGCGATGGACGACGAGCGCCTGAAGAACGACGGCTCCCTCCTGACGAAGCAGTACTTCGAAGAGCAGCTGCAGCGCATCCGGGAGATCCGTCTTTCCGAGCGCAAGTTCTATCAGAAGATCACCGACATCTATGCCACGGCCGTCGACTACGACCGCCAGTCCCAGGCCACCCACCGCTTCTTTGCCACCGTGCAGAACAAGCTGCACTGGGCCATCCACGGGCAGACCGCGGCCGAGGTGATCTACAGCCGCGCCGACGCCAGCAAGGACCACATGGGACTGACGGCCTGGAAGGACGCGCCGCTGGGCAAGATCCAGCGCTTCGATGTGGTGGTGGCCAAGAACTACCTGAGCGAGCGCGAGATGGCGCAACTGCAGCGCCTGGTGTCGGCCTATCTGGACCTGGCCGAAGACATGGCGCTGCGGCAGATCCCGATGACCATGCAGGACTGGGAGACGCGCCTGAATCGCTTCATCGAAGCGACGGACCGAGCGGTGCTGCAGGACGCGGGCAAGGTGACGGCGGAGATTGCCAAAGCCCATGCGGAAAGCGAGTTCGAGAAATACCGGGTTGTGCAGGATCGGCTGTTCAAGTCGGACTTTGACCGGCTGTTGGAAGGACAAGGCATTGCGGATGAGCTGGCTGCGGCCGAGGCATTGCCACAACCGCCGAAGAAGGGGGGGCGCGATGCTGCCTGAAGGATGGAGGATCACTACGGTTGGCCAGAGCTGCGCAATCAGAAACACGTTGCGTTTCCCATTGAGTGCGGCAGACCGAGCAGGCATGCAGGGCCCATATCCTTACTTTGGTCCCACTGGGCAGCTGGATTCCATTAACCACTATCGGATTGATGAACCATTTGCCCTGATCGGCGAGGACGGTGATCACTTCCTCAAGTTCCGAGATCGCCCAATGACTATCTACTTTGAAGGCAAGGCGAACGTCAACAACCATGCACATATCGTTGGTGACTCTAAGGAGTCCACCCTGAACAATTCCGTTCTCAGCCGTAGGCAGTGCGGTTGTTGAGCGAATGGGCAATCAGCGCGGCCACAACCGCCTGCACGGACAACCCGATGCGGGCGCAATAAAGCCGCAGCGCGGCCAGGATCAGGCGCAGGTTATGGCCGGCGCCGCACATCACCGCGTGCAGCGCATCGCCCAGCGCACCCTTGAGCGGGTTGCGAGCGAGGCGACCGTCCATCTTCATGTGACCGATGGCCGGCTCGATGGCGCTTCTTCGCTTGATCATGGCCTTGAGGGTTTTGGTCATGCCGCGCTTCTGGCCCGAGCGCAGGATGCGCACGCCATCGATCTGCACGCCCTGGTAGCCCTTGTCCACGATCGCGGTCGCCGGCGGCCTGTCCGTGCCGGTGAGGATGCCCACCTGCTCCAGCGTCTCGGCCAGCGTGTGACCATCGTACGGATTGCCCGGCATGGAGCGCATGCCCACCACCAAACCCTCTTTCAACGTGGTGGCGATGCTGACCTTCACGCCGAACTCGTACGGCGTCCTGGCCTTGCCTTTGGAGATGCACTCCACCTCGGGCGCGTGCAGGGCGTACAGCTTGTTCTTGTCCTTCGTGCGCTGGGCCAGGATGCGGCCGGTGCGCTGCAGCAGATCCTGAACCCGGGCTCTGCCCGCCTCGGGCAACTCGTGCAGTTGGCGCTGCACCTCGCGATGCACGCGGCCCACTCGGGTGCGCAGCGTGCGCACGGCCTTCTTCATGCGCTTGAACTGCTTGGCGTGCGCGTAGCGACCGATCTGCGCGGCCAGGCGCGGTGCCACGCGGTTGTAGTTCTGGCGCAGCCGCAGCCCGTTGTCCTCAGCGGCCTTGACCAGGTGCTGGCGGCTCCTGTCCAGCAGCCGGCTGTCGGTGGGATGGGCAATGGCCTTGGGCATCACCGTGGTGTCCACGATGACCTGCTGCACGCTGGCTTTCTGGATCACGCCACCACGCCGGGCGGCGTCGATGCTGGCGGCCAGCAGCGCTTCAACGCCTTCTTCCCCCACACGCTGGCGCCAGCGCGTCAAGCTGGACGGATCGATAGGCGCTTCGGTCTGCAGGTAGGTCTCGCCGCAGAAGAACTGCCAGTACGGGTTCTCGACCCAGGTGTTGACCACGGCTTCGTCGGAAGCATCGAAGGTGTGCTGCAGGTACAGCAGCCCGGCAATCAGGCGCGGCGACAACGCAGGGCGGCCACGCCCGCAGGTGAACGAGACCGCGAACGTGCGCTCGATCTCGGCCCAGTCGATCAGCGTCGCCAGCCTGAGCAGCGGGTGCTTCATGTTGATTTGCTCGTCCAGCCTTGGACGGAACAGCTCGGCCGTTTGCGGCTGCGAAGGCTTCGGACCCATCAGACTCCTCGGAGGAATTTGCAAGAAAACAGACTGTGCCGAACCAATACATTGCAAATCCCGCGCCTGGCAAGCCGCGAAACTTCGCGCAAGATCAACGGCTTACGGGTTGTTCAGGGCGGACTA
>NZ_LDSL01000034.1 GCF_001476815.1 Pseudacidovorax intermedius
GCGGCGACCGGGTCGACCACGGCGAGCGGCATGCCCAGCGCCTCGGCCGCCGATTGCAGCGGTGCCACGTCCACGGCCGGGTCCAGCCGCAGGAGCGTGTAGCCCATGCCCAGCAGGTCGTAGAGCGAGCCGCCGTCCGCCAGCCAGAAATGCGGCGCCCGGCAGCCGGGCACCGTCGACGGCGTGAAGTCGCCCATCGAATAGGCCGGCGGCGCGGCGCCGTCGTCCACGATCAGCGGCGAGCCGGCATAGAAGTAGCCGAAGTTCAGGCCCGCGCAGCAGAACTGCTGCACGTTCAGGTCGTAGGCCTCGCGGCCCACGCGGGCGCGCACCGCATCGGCTTCGGCGCCGGGGGCCTCGATGTCGGGCGGCACGGCCCCGCGGGCGCGGATCATCTTCTGCGCATGGTCCATGGCGAAGTGCGACACCTGCTCGGTGATCGGCTGGCGCTCGGCCTGGTAGGCGTCCAGGATGGCCTCGCCGCCCCAGCCCTGCAGCCGCGCCGACAGCACCCAGGCCAGGTTCACCGCATCGGCGATGCCCGCGTTCATGCCGTAGCCGGCATAGGGCACCCACAGGTGGGCGGCGTCGCCCGCGATGAACACGCGGCCGGCGCGCAGCCGGTCGGCCACCAGGCGGCGGCCCACCCAGTCCTCGCGGCTGATGACCTCGTACTGGAAGTCGGGGCCCACGCCGAGGATGGCGCGGATCGACCAGTCCCGGTCCACCGCGTCGAAGTCGGCCTCGTGCGGATGCAGGTGGTTGTGCACCAGCCAGTCCTGCTCGCCGTCGATGGCGAAGACGGTGCCGCAGCGCTCGGGATTGACGGCGTAGCAGCACCAGGCGTCCTTGGCCGGCAGCAGCGCTTTCAGGCCTGGCGCGCGGATGAAGGTGGACTGCACGCGCTGGATCACTGGCGTGCCTTCCAGCCTGGCGCCCATGGCCTTGCGCACGCCGGAGCTGCCGCCGTCGCAGCCCACCAGGTAGCGGGCGCGCAGCGTTCGCGTGGCGCCGCTGTCCAGGTCGACCAGCGTGGCGGTCACGCCGTCCTCGTCCTGCACGAATTCGGCCACCTGCGTGCGGTTGAAGAGCTGCACGCCCGTCTGCGCCGCCGCGTGGTCGAGCAGGATCGGCTCCAGGTAGATCTGGTTGATGCGGTGCGGCGGCTCCGGCGTGGGCCACCAGCCGTCGGGGCCGGCGGTGTCGGTGTAGCGCGTGGCGCGGCCCGGGATGGGAATGCGCGTGAGCTCGGTGCCCGTCATGCGGGTGCGGAACACCACGTCGTTCGGATAGTCGGGCGGCAGCCCCGCATCGCGCAGCCGCGCGGCCACGCCCAGGCGGCGCAGCTGTTCCATGGTGCGGGCCGACACGTGGTTGCACTTGACGCTGGGCGGCTCGCCATAGCGGCGAAGCTCGGCCACGGCCACGCGGTGGCCGCGCTGCGCCAGGTCGGTCGCCAGCGTCAGGCCGACGGGGCCGGCGCCGACGATCAGCACGTCGGCGTCGAAGGGGGCGGGGGATGAAGAAGTCATCGTCACGTTTCTGTCAGTCGAGTTTTATTTGAGCGGTCTTGATGACCTGGGCCCACTTGCGCGTCTCGCTCTGGATGTAGCGCTCGAAGGCCTGCGGCGTGTCCGGTGCCGGCTCCACGCCCTGGGCGCGCATGGCGGCCTGGTTCTGCGGATCGCGCAGGGCGGCGTTGAAAGCCTCGTTCAGCTGCGTGACGATGGCCGTCGGCGTGGCGGCCGGCGCGACCACGCCGAACCAGCCGGTGGCGTCGTAGCCGGGCAGGCCGGCCTCGGCCAGCGTGGGCACGTCGGGCAGCGAGGGCAGACGCTGCGGACTCGTCACGCCGAAGGCGACCAGCTTGCCGGCGCGGATCTGCTGCAGCGCGGCCGGCAGGTCGACCATGGCCAGCGGCACCTGGCCCGCGATGGCGTCGATCGCCGCCGGACCCGAGCCGCGGTAGGGCACGCCCACCACCTTGGCCTCGGCCATCTGCTCGAACAGGGCGGTGGCCAGGTGCATGGCCGTGCCGTTGCCGCCATGGCCCACGGACAGCCCGCCCGGCTTGCTGCGCGCCAGCGCGACCAGCTCGCGCAGGTTGCGCGCCGGCACCGACGGATGGCCGACCAGCACGAAGGGAATGGCCGCGAGCATGCCCACGGGCCGGAGGTCCTTGAGCGGGTCGAAGGGCATCTGGGCATACAGGCTGGAATTGGCCGACAGCGCGCCTGCCGCGCCCACGCCCAGCGTGTAGCCGTCGGCCGGCGCCTTGGCCACCAGCGTCAGGCCGACGTTGCCGCCGGCGCCGGGCCGGTTGTCCACCACCATCTGCTGGCCCAGCTTGTCGTTCAGGCGCGGCGTGAGCAGGCGCACCACGGCATCGGTGCTGCCGCCGGGCGGAAAGGTGACGACGAGGCGGATGGGCTTGTCGGGCCAGTGGCCCTGGGCGCGGGCGGCCAGTGGCGCGGCCACCAGCGCCGCCAGCGCGGCGAGCCCGGCGCGCCGGCTGAGGCCGGCGGCGTGTTCTGCGGTCATGGATCTGTCTCCGGTGTTCTTGTCGAGCCCGCATTGAAGCGCGGCGGCATTCATTCGTAAATCCAGAAATTCGAATGAAAATTTCAGGTCGCCTGATGAATCATTCCTTCGTCCCCACCATCCGCCAGCTGCGCGCCTTCGTCGCCGTCTACCAGTCGGGCCGGCTGGGCACGGCCGCGCAGCGGCTGTTCGTCACCCAGTCGGCAGTGAGCATGCTGCTGCGGCAGCTGGAGGACGGCCTCGACACGCGCCTCTTCGACCGCACCACACGCTCGCTGCAGCCCACCGCCGCCGCCACCGACATGCTGCCCACAGCCGAGCGCATCCTGCGCGACGTGGATGCCCTGGCGGGCGGCTTCCGCGACCTGGCCACGCTGGAGCGCGGCCGCGTGGCGGTGGCCATCACGCCCACGCTGGCGGGCTTCCTGCTGCCCGAGGCGGTGCGCCGCTTCGGCGAATCGCATCCGGGCGTGCGGGTGGTGGTGGACGACTGCGCGCCCGACCAGTTCGTGGCCCGCGTGCTGGGCGAGCACGTGGACTTCGGCCTGGGCACGCCCGAGCGGCCCGGCGCCGACATCGAGACCGCGCCGCTGCTGCGCGACCACCTGGCCTTCGTCTGCCGGCGCGACCATCCGCTGGCCAGCCGCCGCAGCATCCGCTGGACCGACCTGGCGGGTCAACCGGTCATCACTTCGCGCGGCGGCTACGGTGTGCGCCAGACGGTGGACGTGACGGCCGCCCGCGCCGGTGTGGCGCTGGAGGTGGCGAACGAGGTGAGCTTCCTGTCCACCGCGCTGTGGATGACGGCCAGCGGCCTGGGGCCGTCGGTGATGCCCTCGGCCTTCGCGCGGGCCGGCGGCGATGCGGACCTGGCCGTGATCCCGCTGTCGGCGCCGCGGGTGTCGCGCGACATCTCGGTGGTGACGCGCCGCGGGCGCTCGCTGTCGGCGGCCAGCCGCAGCTTCATCGAGGTGCTGCGGGCGCAGTGGGACCAGGCGGACTGAGCCTCAGCCGAAGTGGTCGAAGGACGCGAAGCGCTGGTCCACCGGCTGGCCCTGCGCATCCACCACGCGCAGGCCGGGCTCTGCCTCGATGCGGCCGATGCGCGTCACCATGACGCCGGCTGCGCGCGCCGCGGACTCGACGTCGGCCGCGCGGCGCGCCGGCGCCGTGAAAGCTAGTTCGTAGTCGTCGCCGCCGGCCAGCGTCAGGCCGCGCTGCGTGGCCGCGTCCAGCGCCACGTGGCGCCGCGCGGCCAGCGTGCCGGCCACGGCGTCGGCGTCGAGCGTGGCGCCCACGCCGCTGGCGCGCAGCACGTGGCCGAGGTCGCCGGCCAGGCCGTCGCTGATGTCGATGGCGCTGCTGGCGATGCCGCGCAGCGCCAGGCCCAGCGCCACGCGCGGCGTCGGCTGCTCCATGCGGGCGCGGGCGGCGGCGAACACCGGCTCGGGCACCGACAGCCGGCCGCGGAACACCTCCAGCGCCAGCCGCGCATCGCCCAGCGTGCCGCTGACCCAGAGCTCGTCGCCCGCCCGCGCGCCGCTGCGCAGAAGCGCGCCGCCGCGCGGCACCTCGCCGAAGACGGTGATGCACAGGTTGAGCGGCCCGCGCGTGGTGTCGCCGCCCATCAGCTGGCAGCCGTGGGCATCGGCCAGCGCGAACAGGCCCCGGGCCAGGCCGGCCAGCCAGGCCTCGTCCACCGAGGGCAGCGACAGCGCCAGCGTGAAGGCCAGCGGCCGCGCGCCGCAGGCGGCCAGGTCGCTCAGGTTCACGGCCAGCGCCTTGTGGCCCAGCAGCGCCGCATCGACGGTCGACAAAAAATGCCGGCCCTCGACCAGCATGTCGGAGGACACGGCCAGCTGCATGCCCGGTGCCAGGTCCAGCAGCGCGCAATCGTCGCCCACGCCCAGCGCCACTGCGCCGCCGGCCGTGGCCGGGCGCTGGAAGTACCGGCGGATCAGATCGAATTCACCCATGGCCCTCAGCCCACCGGCGTGCGGAAGCGCTCGGCCGCCTGGCGCACCACCTCGGCCAGCAGCCGTTCGCGGCCCTGGCGCTCGCGCAGCCAGCGGGCGTCGTTCTGGCTCGCCTCCACCGAACTGCGCAGCCGGCCGAAGGCGCGCGTGGCGTCGAGCACGGCGGCATGCGGCTCCAGCATGGTCATGGTGCGCAGGATGTGCTCGCGCAGCGGCATGTGCTCGCCGGTGGCCGGGTCCACGTACACGGCGTCCAGGCCGAAGCGGCAGGCCTGGAAGCGGTTGTAGGTGTAGACCAGGTAGTCGTCCTCGCTGGGCACGAAGGGCTGCTCCTGCAGGAAGTAGGCGGCCAGGGTCTGCACGTAGCCGGCCAGCGCGGCGGCGCGCTCCACCGTGAGCGGCGTGTCGAACACGCGGATCTCGATGGTGCCGTACTCGGGCTTGGGCCGGATGTCCCAATAGAAGTCCTTCATGCTCTTGACCACGCCGGTGCGGGTCATGCGCGCGAAGTAGCCCTCGAACTCCTTCCACGACAGCGTGAAGGGCGCGCGGCCCGACAGCGGGAAGGCGAAGACGGAATTGAGCCGCGCCGAGTCGAATTGCGTGTCCTGCCCCTGCACGTAGGGGCTGGAGGCCGACAGCGCGATGAAGTGCGGGATGTAGCGGCTCATGCGGTGCAGCATCAGGAGCGCCGAATCGGCATCGGGGCAGCCCACGTGCACGTGCTGGCCGAAGATGGTGAACTGCTTCGACAGGTAGCCGTAGAGCTCCGACAGCTGCCGGAAGCGCGGCTTGTCGTAGATGCGCTGCTCGTGCCACTGCTGGAAGGCATGGGTGCCGCCGCCCAGCACCGCGATGTTGAGCTTGCCGGCCACCTTGACCAGCGCGTCGCGCAGCGGCCCCAGCTGCTGCAGCACCTCCTCGGCCGAATGACAGACGTCGGTGGAGATCTCGATCATGCTCGAGGTCATCTCCGGCACCACGCTGCCGCGCAGGTCGAACTGGGCCATGCCGCGCAGCATGTCCTCGGCATAGGGCGCGAGGTCGTAGTCGTGGGTGTTGACCAGCTGCAGCTCCAACTCCACACCCAGCGACAGCGCCTTGGAGCTGCGGAAGGGCTCCAGCGGCACGACGCGGGCATCGGCTTCGCGCTGGGCGCGCGTGGGCTCGGCAGCCGGGGGCGAGAAGGGCGACGGCGCGTTGTCCAGCGGGCTCATGGCGCCTCCTTCGGCTTCGAGGCGGTGGGTCGGGCGTTCATCGCGGCGTGTCCTCCGGCGTGGTGAAGGCCTCGGGTGCCCAGGGGCGCGAGCTTTCCCTGGCACCGTAGAGGGCGATGGTGGCCAGCACGGCGCCCAGCACCTCCATCAGCAGGATGGCCGGCAGCGCCACCTGCGTGATCAGGTGGCCCAGCAGCGGCGAGGCGGTCACGAAGCTCGACGCGATCAGCAGCGCGATGGACGACAGCGGTGCCATGGCGCAGCCGATCCACAGCGCCTGCCGCCAGCTGGTGCCGCTGCCCGGATTGGCCAGCGCCACGCCGGCGATCTTGGCCACGGCGCGGGCGCCGATCAGCGCCAGCACCACGGTGGCGACGGTGAGGTTCCACTCGGCCTGCGCCGCCACGATGGACACCAGCACGAACATCAGCATGGTCACCAGCGAGGCGGCGGTGCCCAGCTGGCGCGGCCAGACCCAGGGCCGCGGATTGAGCACCTTCAGCAGCACGCCGCCGATCAGCGCCGCCAGCGGCGCGGCACCGCCCCAGGCGCTGGCCACGGCCGCGCCGGCACCGATGATCGCCAGCAGCAGGATCGAGGTGTTCTCGCTCGTCGGGCTCATCACGCGCAGTGCCGAGCGCAGGGCGAGCGCCATCACGGCGCCGACGACGAAGGACAGGCCGAGCACCGTCAGGATGGGATGGAAGTTCTCCATGAAGCCCTGCGGCGTGGTCTCCAGCCGGCCCGCGAACACGTAGGCCAGCGTCAGCGCATAGAGCGTGTTGAGCGTGGCCAGCGCCAGCGCCCGTTCGGTCACCGGGCCGGAGGCGCGGGTGTCGATCACCACCCGCGACAGCACAGCCGGCGAGGCGGCCACGGCGATCAGCGCCAGCGGCGCGATCACCGAGGGCGGCACGTCGAAGGCGCGCAGCGTCCACCACACGGCGGCGAAGGTCAGGCCCGACTCGGCCAGGCTCTGCGCCAGCACCATCGGATTGCGGCGGAACCAGCCCAGCGGCAGGCGTCCGCCGGCCTCGAAGAGCACGATCGCCACGCCCAGCTCCATCAGGTAGAGGGCCGTGCCCTGCAGCGGCCAGATGGCGCCCTCGAAGCCGGCCAGGCCCACCACGGTGCCCACCAGCGAATAGCCCACCACCTTGGGCAGGCCCATGTAGCGCTGCACCAGGTGGCCGGCGGCGGCCGCAGCGGCGATCAGCAGCGCCCACCACACGGTGGGCAGGCCGACTGTCGGTCGCATCCAGCTGGACAGGAAGCCCAGCAGGTCGGAAGGAAGAAGATTCATCGAGCTGGCAAAGGTCTGCGAAGGGCGGGACGGCGTCGGCACCGCGCGGCGGTGTCCGGGTCGTTCCTTCCTTCTGACTGGGCCCGCGGCGCCAGCGCGCGGTCGGGTCCCCGGATCATCGGCGCCGCAGCGCCGGGCGAGCCTCAGTGCAGGATGCGCGGGCCGGTGTCGGAACCCGTTCCGGCGTCGAGCACGAAGGCGGCGATGGGCACGTCGAAGCGTTCGGCGTCCTCGCTCACCACGAAATAGCTGCCGCGCATCGTACCGCTGGCCGCCTTGAGCTGGCAGCCGCTGGTGTAGCGGAAGGACTGGCCCGGCGAGAGCAGCGGCTGGCGACCGACCACGCCCAGGCCGCGCACCTCCTGCACATGGCCGGAGATGTCCTCGATCACCCAGTGGCGTGCGATCAGCTGGATCGGGAACAGCGCCACGTTGGTCACGGTGATCGTGTACGCGAAGGCGTAGAGGCCCGTTTCCGGCGAGGACTGCTCGGGCAGGTAGCGAGGCTCGACCTCGACGCGCATCGGGTGCTGGGGCATGGCGCGGGATGTTAACAATGCGGGTCTTCCTGCATGGCCGGCGGGTCGCGGGCGTGCCCGCTGCGAGAATCCGCGCCCATGACGACGAGCCGCCCCACGACCCACCGCATCGCCCCGTCCATCCTCTCGGCCGACTTCGCCCGCCTGGGCGCCGAAGTGAGCGACGTGATCGCCGCCGGCGCCGACTGGATCCATTTCGACGTGATGGACAACCACTACGTGCCCAACCTGACCTTCGGCCCGATGGTCTGCGAGGCGCTCAAGCCCCACGCCAGGACGCCCGACGGCGAGCCGGTGCCCATCGACGTGCACCTGATGATCCAGCCGGTGGACGCCCTGGCCGCCGCCTTCGCCAAGGCCGGTGCCGACTACATCAGCTTCCATCCCGACGCCTCGCCGCACGTGCACCGCAGCATCCAGGCCATCCGCGCGGCCGGCTGCAAGCCGGGGCTGGTGTTCAACCCGGCGGCCTCGCTGGAGGTGCTGGACTGGACGCTGGACGAGATCGACCTGGTGCTGATCATGAGCGTCAACCCCGGCTTCGGCGGCCAGAGCTTCATCGACTCGGCGCTGCGCAAGATCGAGCTGGTGCGAAAGCGCATCGACGCCAGCGGCCGCGACATCCGGCTGGAGGTGGACGGCGGCATCAAGGCCGACAACATCGCCCGCGTGGCCGCGGCCGGGGCCGACACCTTCGTGGCGGGCAGTGCGATCTTCAACGCGCCCGACTACCGCACGGTGATCGACACCATGCGCGCCAACCTGGCGGGCTGAAGCGCCTGCTGCCTGCGGAGCCGCCATGACCCTCGAAGCCATCCTCGCCTACCTGCACCTGCTGGCCATCCTGACGATGGTGGTGTTCCTCTCCAGCGAGGCGGCGCTGTGTCGCATCGAATGGCTCAACGCCAAGGCGGTGGAGCGGCTGGCGAGGGTGGACCTGGTCTACGGCATCGCCGCCATGGCGGTGCTGGCCACCGGCCTGTTGCGCACCTTCCTGGGCGTCAAGGGCAGCGCTTGGTACTGGACCAACCCGCCGCTGCACGTCAAGCTGACGCTGTTCGTCGTCGTGGGGCTGGTCTCCATCGTCCCGACGCTGACTTTCCGCCGCTGGCTGCGTGCCCAGCGCCAGGGCGGCGGCCTGCCGGCGGCCGACGAGGTGCGCCGCACCCGCCGGCTGGTGATGGTGCAGGCGCACATCGTGGCGATCATCCCGCTGTTCGCGGTGTTCCTGGCGCGCGGCTTCGGCAAATAGGGCGACGGCGGCGGCGCCAGGAAAAAAGCCCGGCTTCTGCCGGGCTTCATCGTCGGGGCGCGGGCGCCTGTCTCAGGCAGCCTTGGCGCTCAGGCATTCCTTCATGAAGGCCTTGCGCTCGTCGCCCTTGAGCGTCTTGGCCTTGGGGTCGGCATTGCAGGCCTTCATCTTGTCCTGCTGCGTGGTGGCCTTGGCCGGCTTGGCCGACAGGCAGCTCTTCATGAAGGCCTTGCGCTCGTCGCCCTTCTTGTCGCCGGCGTCGGTGTTGCAGGTCTTCATCTTGTTCTGCTGCGCGGTCGGCGCCTTCTCGGCCGCGGCCGGGGCAGCGGTCTGGGCGAAGGCGTTGAACGACAGGGCAGAGCCCAGGGCGATCAGGGCGGCGAGCTTCTTCATGGAATGGTGTCCTCGTGCGCGATGGACGCCGCGCAGGGCGGCGGCCCGGCGGCGCCGGGCCATCATGCAACGCAGTTCACAAAGGTTGCGATGACCGATCAGACAAGAAACCAAAGTTTTCAATGTCGACCCGGTGCATCCGCCTCACACCGTGAGGCCGGCCAGCGGGCCGCGCCGCAGGGTATGTGCCCATTCCAGCGCCTGGGCCTGCGCGCGGCTGAAATGCGAGGCATCGACGGTCGGCCCCGTGCCCGTGTAGAGGGCGCCGGCCAGGCTTTCCGCATCGCCGCGCTCGCTGGCCTCCGCCAGCTTCAGCAGCGGGCCGAGGGGGCCGTCGCCGCGCAGCAGCGCGTCGTCGATCACGGGCGCCAGGTGCAGCGGGGCCAGCACCTCCTCGATCTTCATGCCCACCAGGGCCGGCATGAGCGACATCATGCCGGCCATGAAGGCGCTGTCGGCCAGGCTGTCGTCCTCGGGATGCTTCAGGGTCGCCGTCAGTTCCATCAGCCGTCCGCGCGTCGCCGCCATCAGCAGGAGGGGGCTGGGCTCGCCCTGGCGCTGGCCGACGGAGAACAGCAGCAGCTGCACCCAGCGCTTCAGGTAGCGGCGGCCCAGCACCTGGATCACGTCGCGCAGCGAATTGACCGGCCGGCTCAGGCCCGTGCCGGCCGAATTGACCATGCGCAGCAGGTTGACGGTGAGGCCCGGCTCGGCCTTGAGCGTCTCTTCCAGCTCGCTGCTGTCGGCATCCGCGCCCAGCTGGGCCAGCAGCCGCAGAAGGGCCTGGTGCGAATGGCCCAGCTGGCGGCCGGCGACCGTCGTCGGCTTGGCGAAGTGGTAGCCCTGGAAGAACACGAAGCCCAGGTCCATGCAGCGCTCGAAGTCCGCCGCGGCCTCCACTTTCTCGGCCAGCAGGCGCACGTGCGGCGCCGCGCGGCGCAACTGGGCGACGAGTGGCCGCAGCGCGTCGCCGGCGACGGCCAGCACGTCGACCTTGACGATCTGCACCAGTGGCAGCAGGGCCCGGGTGCGTGCGTCGAAGGCGATGACGTCGTCCAGCGCCAGCGTGTAGCCCATGGCGCGCAGGTGCATGCAGCGGGCGGCGACGGAGGCGGTGTGGGGCACCGACTCCAGCAGCTCGATGACCACGCCGCGGCGCGGCAGCAGCTCGATCACCTCGCTGAAGAGGAACTGCTGGTCCACGTTGATGTAGGCGTCGCAGTCCTGCAGCACATGGGTCATGCCCAGTTCGGCAAAGGCATTGACGATCACCGTGGCCGTGGCCTGCGCGTCGTCGACGACGTTGGCACCGGCCGACTTGCCGTCGCGGAAGAGCAGTTCGTAGGCACGCACGTGCCGTCCGCGGTCAAGAATGGGCTGCCGCCCGAGAAAAAGCGCCTCGCCTGTGTCGCCCATGGTTTCCTCACCTGTATCGTTTTGGCCTTATTCGTGACCAAGTGTTAATGGAATAGTAGCGGAGTCTGGCCGGGGCGTCGTGGAGGCCTCCAATAAAATCGGGAAATGCTTACCGTCAAACAAGAGCTCCTGGAAGCGCTGGCCCAGGTGCTCGAACGATTCGAGCCGGGCGCCGGCAGCCGGGCCGCCTTCGAATCCCCCAAGGTGGCCGCCCACGGCGACCTCGCCTGCACCGCGGCCATGCAACTGGCCAAACCCCTCCGGAAGAACCCGCGCCAGCTGGGCGAGGAACTGCGCAGCGCCCTGCTCGACACCCCCGCCTGCGCGCGCTGGGTCGATGCCATCGAGATCGCCGGCCCCGGCTTCCTCAACATCCGCCTCAAGCCGGCCGCCAAGCAGCAGGTGGTGCACGAGGTGCTGGGCGCCGGTGCCGGCTTCGGCAGCCAGCCCGTGCGCCCGGACGAGAAGGTGCTGGTCGAATTCGTCTCGGCCAACCCCACCGGGCCGCTGCACGTGGGCCACGGCCGCCAGGCCGCGCTGGGCGACGCCATCTGCAACCTGCTGGCCACGCAGGGCCAGGCCGTGCACCGCGAGTTCTATTACAACGACGCCGGCGTGCAGATCGAGACGCTGACCAAGAGCACGCAGCTGCGCGCCAAGGGCTTCAAGCCGGGCGACGACTGCTGGCCGACCGACCCCGACAACCCCGCCAGCAAGGCCTTCTACAACGGCGACTACATCCAGGACATCGCCGACGACTTCCTGGCGAAGAAGACCGTCCGCGCCGACGACCGCGAGTTCACCGCCAACGGCGACGTCGACGACGTGGACAACATCCGCCAGTTCGCCGTCGCCTACCTGCGCAACGAGCAGGACAAGGACCTTCAGGCCTTCAAGCTGCGCTTCGACCAGTACTACCTGGAGTCCAGCCTCTACACCAGCGGCCGGGTGAAGGCGACGGTCGACAGGCTGATCGCTGCCGGCAAGACGTACGAGCAGGACGGCGCCTTGTGGCTGCGCTCGACCGACTACGGCGACGACAAGGACCGCGTCATGCGCAAGCAGGACGGCACGTACACCTACTTCGTGCCCGACGTCGCGTACCACATCGCCAAGTGGGAGCGGGGCTTCCACAAGGTGGTCAACATCCAGGGCACCGACCACCACGGCACCATCGCCCGGGTGCGCGCCGGCCTGCAGGCGGCGGGCGTCGGCATTCCCGAGGGCTACCCCGACTACGTGCTGCACACCATGGTGCGCGTGGTGCGCGGCGGCCAGGAGGTCAAGATCAGCAAGCGCGCCGGCAGCTACGTCACGCTGCGCGACCTGATCGAGTGGACCAGCACCGACGCCGTGCGCTTCTTCCTGCTCAGCCGCAAGCCCGACACCGAATACACCTTCGACGTCGACCTGGCCGTGGCGCAGAACAACGACAACCCGGTCTTCTACGTGCAGTACGCCCATGCGCGCATCTGCTCGGTGCTGGACAAGGAGGGCGTGGACGCCGCGGGCCTCGAGGGCACCGACCTGGCGCCCCTGGCCACCGACGCCGCCCAGCCGCTGATGCTGCTGCTGGCCAGATACCCCGAGATGCTGGCCGCCGCCGCGCGCGACTTCGCGCCGCACGACGTCACCTTCTACCTGCGCGAACTGGCCGCGGCGTACCACAGCTATTACGACGCCGAGCGCATCCTGGTGGACGACGTGCCCACCAAGCGCGCCCGCCTGGCCCTGGTGGCCGCCTGTGCGCAGGTGCTGGCCAACGGCCTGGCGGTGCTGGGCGTCAGCGCGCCGCGCAAGATGTAATCGCGCGGCGGCGCCCCCGCGCACCACGCCCCGCACCGGCCGGAAAAGCCGGCGGGCGCGCTGCCGCGGGCGGGCCGACGCACAATCCCCACCGCCGCGCCGGCGGCGCTGCATCAGCAAGGCAATTCATGAGAAGCAGACAACAGGGCAATTTCGCCATCGGCCTCATCGTCGGGCTGGTGCTCGGCCTGGGCGTGGCCCTCGGCGTGGCGGTGTACGTCACCAAGGTGCCGATCCCCTTCATGACCAAGACCCAGCCCCGCGCCGCGGAGCAGGACGAGGCCGAGGCCCGCAAGAACCGCGACTGGGACCCGAACTCCCCGCTCTACGGCAAGCAGCCCGCCAAGCCGGCCGCGACGCCGGACGCCGCCGCCACCGCGCCGCCGGTGACCAGCGCGCCGCCGGTGCCGGCCATCGCTGCCCAGCCGGGCACCGCGCCCGGCACGGCGCCGGCGCCCGTGACCGTCGCGCCGGCCAAGCCGAACACGCCGGCCGCGGCAGGCAAACCGCCGGCTTCCGCCGACCCGCTGGGCGATCTGGCCCGCGCCCGCGCCGGCCTGCCCGCCAGCGGCGATGCGGCATCCGACCCCTTCGTCTACTTCGTGCAGGCGGGCGCCTTCCGCACCAGCGACGATGCCGAATCCCAGCGCGCCAAGCTGTCGCTCATGGGCGTGGAGGTGCGCGTCACCGAGCGCGAGCAGGCCGGCCGCCCCGTCTTCCGCGTGCGTGCGGGTCCGTTCAGCAAGAAGGACGACGCCGACCGCCTGAAGGAAAGACTGGACGGCGCCGGCTTCGACGCCGCCCTGGTGCGCGTGCAGCGCTGACCGGCGCCCCGGCCTTTTCCGGAACTCGCCGCACTGGCTGCGCTCTGTGTGTGATCCCTGTTGGAGAAATCGCTTGAAACGTCGTGACTTTTCGCTGGCCGCTGCGGCCATGACGCTGGCCCCGCTGGCCGCCAATGCCCAGGCACCCGCCTTCAAGTCCGGCAAGGACTACGTGACCCTCGGCAAGCCCGTGCCGGTCGACACCCCTGCCGGCAAGGTGGAAGTGGTCGAGTTCTTCTCGTACAACTGTCCGCACTGCGCCGCCTTCGAGCCCAAGCTCGAGCCCTGGGTCAAGAAGCTGCCGCCCCAGGTCGCCTTCCGCCGCGTGCCGGTGCCCTTCGTCGGCAACGACGTCGAGACCAAGCAGAAGCTCTACTACACGCTCGAGGCCATGGGCAAGGTCGACGAGTTCCAGATGAAGCTGTTCCAGGCCATCCACGTCGAGCGCCAGCGCATCTTCGGCGACGCCGCCGTGATCGAGTGGGCCGGCAAGCAGCCCGGCCTGGACGCCAAGAAGTTCGAAGAGACCTTCAAGTCCTTCGGCGTGGCCAGCAAGGCCAAGCGCGCCAGCCAGCTGACCGAGGCCTACCAGGTGGCCGGCGTGCCCGCCTTCGGCGTGGCCGGCCGCTACTACGTGGACGGCGAACTGGCCGGCTCCATGGATCGGGCGCTGCAGGTGGTGGATTTCCTGGCCGCCGAGGCCCGCAGGGGCTGACGGCCGCGCCGGCCGGGTGCCGGCGCTTCTGGCTGCGGGCCCGCCTCGGCGGGCCTTTTCGTTGCCGCGCCGCAAGGGCAGGGCGCCGGCAGCAGTCGCGAGCGGCCAGCGGCCAGGGCCGCAGGGGATTGCGGCCGTTCCCGGCGTTTCGGCCAAAACCCGGGCATACAATGAACAGCAAGTTCCGTGCCTTTATGACCCATCCTTCGCATTCCACGACCTCTTTCCCCTGGCGCCGGCTCGGCCGCGCCTCGGTCCTCGTGGCCGCGCTGGCCCTGGCCGCCGCGGCCCAGGCCGAGAAGGCCGACCGCAACCAGCCGATGAACATCGAGGCCGACTCGCTGCGCTACGACGACCTGAAGCAAACCAGCGTCTTCACCGGCCGGGTGGTGGTCACCAAGGGCACGCTGCTCATCCGCGGCGCCCGCATCGACGTGCGCCAGGACCCCGAGGGCTACCAGTACGCCACCGTCACCGCCGATCCCGGCCAGCGCGCCTATTTCAAGCAGCGCCGTGACGGCGGCAACGACGAATGGATCGAGGGCGAAGGCGAAGTCATCGAGTACGACGGCCGCGCCGACACCGTCAAGTTCATCCGCCGCGCCGTCATGCGCCGGCTGACCGGCACCACGGTCACCGACGAGACCTCCGGCCCGCTGATCACCTACAACCAGACCAACGACACCTTCGCCGTCAATGGCGCGCCGCCCCCGCCCGGCGGCACGCCGCAGCCCGGCGGGCGGGTGCGGGCCATCCTGTCGCCGCGCAGCACGGAGCCGACCCAGGCGCCGGCCCCCGGTCCGCGCACCGGCGGCAACCTGCGCCAGAGCGGCACGCTGGGCGGCCAGCCCGGAGGCAGCCGGTGAGCGTGGCGGCGCCCGTCGGCGGCAGCCGCCTGCAGGCGCGCGGCCTGCAGAAGAGCTACGGCAGCCGCAAGGTGGTCAAGAACGTCTCGCTGGACGTGCAGAAGGGCGAGGTCGTCGGCCTGCTGGGCCCCAATGGCGCCGGCAAGACCACCTCCTTCTACATGATCGTGGGCCTGGTGCGTGCGGATGCCGGCCAGATCAGCATCGACGGCGAGGCGGTGGAGCACATGCCCATCCACCGCCGCGCGCGCATGGGCCTGTCGTACCTGCCGCAGGAGGCGTCCATCTTCCGCAAGCTCAGCGTGCAGGAGAACGTGCGCGCCGTGCTCGAACTGCAGGAAGAGCCCGACGCCCGCGGCCGCATGGTGCCGCTGCCGCGCGAGCGCATCGAGCAGCGCCTGACCGAACTGCTGGCCGACCTGCGCGTGGACCACCTGCGCGACTCGCCCGCCCTGGCCCTCTCGGGCGGCGAGCGCCGCCGGGTGGAGATCGCCCGCGCCCTGGCCACGCAGCCGCGCTTCATCCTGCTGGACGAGCCCTTCGCCGGCATCGATCCCATTGCTGTGATCGAGATCCAGCGGATCATCAGCTTCCTCAAGGAACGCGGCATCGGCGTGCTGATCACCGACCACAACGTGCGCGAGACGCTGGGCATCTGCGACCACGCCTTCATCATCAGCGACGGCCAGGTGCTGGCACAGGGCACGCCGTCGGAGATCGTCGACAACGCCGAGGTGCGCCGCGTGTACCTGGGCGAACACTTCCGGATGTAGCCAGGGTGCCGCTGTCCGTCTTCGCCGCTGCCGGCGTCCTGCCTGTCCGGCCGCCTGCCGCCCCGCGCGCGCAGGGGTATGCGTGCGCCGCCGTCCGCCACGCAGGAGGCCGGCCATGAAGCAGGGACTGTCGCTGCGCGTCTCGCAGCACCTGGCGCTCACGCCGCAGCTGCAGCAGTCGATCCGGCTGCTGCAGCTGTCCACGCTGGAGCTGAGCCAGGAAGTCGAGCAGATGCTCGACGACAACCCCTTCCTGGAGCGCCTGGTGGAAGAGGCGCCGCGCGAGGAATTCGGCCTGGACGCGGCCGACACGCCCGTCCACCGCGAGGAGCGCGAGGACGGCGGCGACTTCGCCGGCCCGGCCGCCAGCCCCGGCAGCAGCGCCACCAGCGAGGCCGCGGTCGCCGAGGTCGACGCGCCCGCCACCGAGAGCATCGACGCCGAGCCCGACTGGGGCGGCGACGGCACGGTCGAGTTCTCGGCCGACGACAGCGAATGGGGCGGCGACGCCCCGGCGCGCAACAACAGCAGCAGCCAGGACAGCGACGAGCGCGCCGATGCCACCGAGCTGGCGCGCAGCCAGGAATCGCTGCAGGCCCACCTGCACCGCCAGGCCCTGTCGCTGCGCCTGGCCCCCGAGGATTCGGCCGCGCTGCGCTTTCTGATCGAGTCGCTCAACGACGACGGCTATCTCGAGGATTCGCTGCCGGCCCTGGCCTCGGCCCTGGCCGGCGACGACAACGACGAATTCGACGAGCTGGTGCACCACTTCCAGGTGGCGCTGGGCCTGCTGCAGAGCCTCGATCCGCTGGGCGTGGGCGCGCGCGACCTGGGCGAATGTTTGGCCATCCAGCTGCGCGCCGGGGTCGACGGGGACGACGGCGACGAGCAGGCGCAGGTGCGCAAGGTCGCCCTGGCGATCTGCAAGCAGCCCATGGACCTGCTGGCCAAGCGCGACTTCAAGCGCCTGGCGGTGCTCACCCGCAGCAGCGAAGACCTGGTGCGCCAGGCCTCGCAGCTGATCGCGCGGCTGGAGCCCAAGCCCGGCCGGCGTTTCGTCGACGTGGAGCGGCACGTGATCGTGCCCGACGTCATCGTCACCCGCAGCGGGCGCGGCAGCAACATCAAGTTCCGCGTGCAGCTCAACCCCGACGTCATGCCGCGGCTGCGCGTGCACGACATCTATGCCGGCGCGCTCAAGTCGCACAAGGGCGAGGGCAGCCAGGCCCTGAGCCAGCGGCTGCAGGAGGCGCGCTGGTTCATCAAGAACATCCAGCAGCGCTTCGACACCATCCTGCGCGTGTCCAACGCCATCGTGGAGCGGCAGAAGAACTTCTTCATCCACGGCGAGCTGGCCATGCGCCCGCTGGTGCTGCGCGAGATCGCCGACGAGCTGGGCCTGCACGAGTCCACCATCAGCCGCGTGACCACCGCCAAGTACATGTCCACGCCCTTCGGCACGGTGGAGCTGAAGTACTTCTTCGGCTCGGCCCTGGGCACCGAGACCGGCGGCAATGCCTCCAGCACGGCGGTGCGGGCGCTGATCAAGCAGTTCGTCGGCTCGGAGAACGCCAAGAAGCCGCTGTCGGACAGCCAGATCTCGGACATGCTCAAGGAGCAGGGCATCGAATGCGCCCGCCGCACGGTCGCCAAGTACCGCGAGGCGCTGCGCATCGCGCCGGCCAATCTGCGCAAGGCGCTTTAAAAAGGCCGCTGCGCGGCGATCCGTACAGCGGCGCCTTGCGTGCTCCGCCGTCGGGTCATGAACCGGGCACCCACGCCGGCGAAGCGCGGATCCTTACTTGTGCGCCGCCCTGTCGTCGCCTTCGGCCGGCGCCACATCGGGCGCGCGGCGCAGCAGGGCACGGGCGCGGTCCACGTCCGCGCGGGCGGCCCGCTCCTGCAGGAAGGCCTCGGCATCCAGCGCCGAGACCTTCTCGGCCACCGCCATGGTGATGAACTGGTTCAGCGAGGTGTTGTCGCGCGCGGCCAGCGTGCGGGCATGCTCGTGCAGGGAGTCGGGCAGGCGCAGGGCGAAATTGCTCATCGGTTCTTCTCCAGCATCGACAGGAAGGCGGCCGGGGTGGCCAGGCGCAGGCCGAAGCGCGGCGCCGCGCGGGCGAAATCCGCCTGGTTGAAGGTGACCAGCCAGTCGGCCTGGCCGTTGACGGCCAGTTCCAGAACCAGTTCGTCGCCGGCATCGTTCAGCTGCGGGCGCCACAGGTAATGCAGCCGCACCGCACGGGCGAAGGCGGCGAAGGTGTCCAGCAGCGTGTCGACCTCGGCGGCCGAAAAGCCGTGCATGCGCGCGATGGTGTCGCGCTTGAGCACGGCCTCGTACTCCAGCCAGAGCGCCGGCGTGGCCAGCAGCACGAAGGCGCCATCCAGCAGATGGTGCAGCAGCCGGTTGGCGGCGCCGTGACGGCTGGAAAGCCCCGCCACCAGCACGTTCGTATCGAGCACCACCGATGGCTTCATGATGTTGCCTATAATATCACCGATGAACGCGATGCCGCTCTTTCTGCCCTGCGCCGCCGGCGTGGAAGACCTCCTGGCTGCCGAGGTGCATGCCATCACCGGCCGCAGCGGCGACGAGCTGCGGGTGCTGCGCGCCGGTGTGCGGGTGATGGGCGCCTGGCGCGACGTGCAGGCCCTCAACCTGAAGAGCCGGCTGGCGCAGAGGGTGCTGGTGCAGCTGGCCCACCGCCCCTACCGCAGCGAGGCCGACCTGTACGAGGCCGCCTCGGACATCGCGTGGGAGATGTGGTTCCAGCCGCGGCAGACCTTCAAGGTCGAACTCACGGCCCAGGGCAGCCCGCTGCAGAGCCTCAACTTCGCCACGCTCAAGATCAAGGACGCGATTGCCGACCGCTTCCGCGCCCGCGCGGGCGGCGTGCGGCCCAGCGTGGAGACCCGCTTTCCGGACGTGCGCGTCTTCGCCCATCTCACGGGCGAGGACGTCACGCTCTACATCGACACCAGCGGCGAGCCGCTGTTCAAGCGCGGCTGGCGCGTGGACAAGGGCGATGCGCCGCTCAAGGAAACCCTGGCCGCCGCCATGCTGGCGGCCAGCGGCTGGTGGGATCCTGAGACCGGCGCCGTCGCCGAGCAGCCCTTGTACGACCCCTGCTGCGGCAGCGGCACCATCCCCATCGAGGCGGCGCTGCTGGCGGCCGGCGTGCCGGCCGGCGCCTCGCGGCGCTTCGGCTTCGAGGCGCTGCTGCTGCACCGCGCCGAGCTGTGGCGTGCCATGCGCGAGGAAGCGCTGGCCGCCGCCGACGCCCGCGCGGCGGGCCCGGTGCGCGTCTTCGGCAGCGACGTGTCGCACCGCATGGTCGACTTCGCGCAGCGCAATGCCGAGCGTGCCGGCGTGGCTGACCGGCTGCAGTTGCGTGGCGGCGACGCGCTGCAGCGCATGCCGCCGGCCGAGGGCGGCGGCGTGATCCTGCTCAACCCGCCCTATGGCGAGCGCATCGCCGTCGGCGGCGTCGCCGGTGCCCATCCCGGGCGCCGCGGCCCGGGTGGGCGCGAGGTGGCGCAGACCGAGTCGGGCGCCGACGGTGGCGACGACTTCTTCCCGCAACTGGCCACGCACTGGAAGCGCCACTTCGCCGGCTGGACGGCCTGGGTGCTCACGCCCGACATGAAGCTGCCGCAGCGCATGCGGCTGAAGGAGTCGCGCCGCGTGCCGATGTGGAACGGCCCCATCGAATGCCGGCTGCTGCGCTTCGACATGGTGGCCGGCTCGGCGCGCGCGGCGTCGTGATGGCGCGGCGAGGCACATCGGCGTGAGCGGCGCCGCGATGGACAGGGGCGGCCGTGATGCGGCCGCGAGCGCCGCGGAACCTGCCTCGGCAGCGCCGCCCGAGGCTGCGGCACCGGCGCTGGTCGTCATCGACACCAACATCGTGCTCGACCTGTTCGTCTTCGACGACGCAGCCGCCAGGCCGCTGCGCGCGGCCCTGGAGGGCGGAACGCAGCGCTGGCTGGCGACGGCCGCGATGCGCGTCGAACTGGCCCGCGTGCTGGACTATCCGCAGATCGCGCCGCGGCGGGCCTTCTACGGCCTCTCGGTGGACGACGTGCTGGCCCGCTTCGACCGCCATGCGCAGCTGCGGCCGCCCGCGGCCAAGGCGCCGTTCACCTGCGCCGACCCGGACGACCAGGGCTTCATCGACCTGGCGGTGGCGCACCGGGCGCGGCTGCTGAGCAAGGACAAGGCGGTGCGCGCGATGCGCAAGCGGCTGACGGGCCTGGGCGTCGAGCTCTGGCCCTGACTGAGCCTCAGAGCAGCACCGGCAGGTCCGGCAACTCGTTCACGCGCCGCGGCATCTCCGCGCCGTCCGTGACCGGGAAATGCGCCACCAGCAGCGCCGACACTTCCTCCAGCGCCTGCGTCAGCCCGTCCTCGAAGCGGCCTTCGCGGAAGGCCGCCTTCATGCGCTGCATCATGGCGGCCCAGTCGGCCGCATCCACGTGGGCGTCGATGCCGCGGTCGGCCAGGATCTCGATGGCATGGTCGGCCACCATCAGGTAGATGAGCACGCCGTTGTTCTGCGCCGTGTCCCACACCCGCAGCTTGCCGAAGAGCGTGACGGCGCGGTCGCGGGCAGAGGCGCCGCGGCGGATGTAGCTCCACGGCAGGCCGGCCTCGACGCAGATGCGCACCTGGCCGGTGTGGCGCGCCTCGCTGGCGGCCACGCGCCGGCCCAGGCGCGCCACCGCCTCGGGCGGCAGCAGGCGCCGCACGCTGCGCTCGTCGTGCCAGCGGTGGCGCCACAGGCGTACCAGGCGCGCCAGCAGGCCGGGGCCCGAGGTGGGGGAGGGCGTCGTCATCGTCATCACCAGTCTCCCGAGGCGCCGCCGCCGCCGAAGTCGCCGCCGCCGCCCGAGCTGAACCCACCGCCGCCGCCGAAGCCGCCACCGCTGCTGCCGCCGCCGCTCCAGCCGCCCATGCCGGCACCGCCGGCCCAGCCGCCGCCGTGGCCGAAGCCGCCGCGGCTGACGGTGCGGCCGCCGGCCATCCGCAGGCCGGTGAAGAAGGTGAAGAGCAGGGCGGCCAGCGCCGCCAGCACGGCCACGACGAGGCTGGTCGTCACCACGAAGGCCGCCACGCCGGCCAGTCCGCCGGTGGCCAGCGGGCCCAGCTTGTTGCCCAGCAGTCCCCGCAGGACGGGGCCGCCGACCAGCACGCCGAAGAAGAGGAACACCGCGAGGTCTTCCCAGTCCACGTCGAGCAGGCCGTTCTTCTGATGGCGTGGCGGCTGGGGCGCGGGCGCCGGCAGCGCCTCGCCGTCGATGCGGGCGATCAGCGCGTCGGCGGCGGCGTCGAGCCCGCCGGCGAAGTCGCCGTTGCGGAAGGCCGGCTTCATCTGCTGGTCGACGATGCGCGTCGCCGCCAGGTCGGGCACGGCGCCTTCCAGCGTCTTGGCGACCTCGATGCGCATGCGGCGCTCGTCCTTGGCCACGATCACCAGCACGCCGTCGCCGACGTCGCGCCGGCCGATCTTCCAGGTGTTGGCCACGCGGTTGGCATAGGCCGCGATGTCCTCGGGCGCCGTGGCCGGCACCATCAGCACCACGATCTGCGAGCCCTTGCGCTGCTCGAACTGCGCCAGCTTGGCGTCCAGTGCCTGCACTTGGGTAGCGGTCAGCGTGCCGGTCTGGTCGATCACGCGGCCAGTAAGTACGGGCACCGGAAGCAGGCTTTGCGCC
This sequence comes from Pseudacidovorax intermedius, assembly GCF_001476815.1. Taxonomy (GTDB): domain Bacteria; phylum Pseudomonadota; class Gammaproteobacteria; order Burkholderiales; family Burkholderiaceae_C; genus Xenophilus; species Xenophilus intermedius_A. The sequence continues at coordinate 21,337 of NZ_LDSL01000034.1, forward strand.
CAAACCGTCGCCACGAACACCATGCTCAGGCACAGCGCAGCCAGTACGGCCGAGAAGGCACGCCAGACCGCGCCGCGCGCGCGGGGCGCAGCGAAGGCGGGGAACACCGCGGAACCGGCTTTGCCGGGCCGCTGGTGTTGCCCCTTAGAAGGGGGTTGGCGTAGCGACACGAAAGGCGCGAAGACTGGGGGTGGGCCTACTTCTTGAAGTCCACCACCGGCGGCCTGGAGATCTCGGCCTCGTTCTGCACGCTGAAGTTGGGCTTGGGCTCATAGCTGAAGACCTTGGCCGTCAGGTTGGTGGGAAAGCTGCGGGCCAGCACGTTGTACTCCTGCACTGTCTGGATGTAGCGGTTGCGGGCCACGGTGATGCGGTTCTCGGTGCCTTCCAGCGTCACGCGCAGGTCGCGGAAGCCCTGGTTGGCCTGCAGCTGCGGATAGCGCTCGGCCACCACCATCAGCCGCGACAGGGCGCTGGAGAGTTCGCCCTGCGCCTGCTGGAACTTGTTGAAGGCCTCCGGGTTGTTCAGCGTCTCGGGCGTGACCTGGATCGAGGTGGCCTTGGCCCGGGCCTCGACCACGCGGGTGAGCGTCTCCTGCTCGAAGTTGGCCTCGCCCTTGACCGAGGCCACGATGTTGGGCACCAGGTCGGCGCGGCGCTGGTACTGGTTGAGCACCTCGCTCCAGGCGGCCTTGCTGGCCTCGTCCAGGCGCTGGAAGTCGTTGTAGCCGCAGCCCGAGAGCAGGGTGGTTGCGGCAAGAAGAAGGGCGCAAAGCCAACGAGTCATCGAACCTCCGTGAAAAGCATGGGCGGTGGTGCGGCCGGGCGGCCGGCAGGGAAGCCGCCGTGCGCAGCGCACCGCAATGAAGCGGCGACAGTAGCATAGGCCGATGGCCCTCGACCCCCTCCAAGCCCTGCAGGCCGCCAGTCGGCCGGTGGCGCGTCCGCCTGCCCTCCAGAGCCTGCTGATCGCCGGTGCCACTGGCCTGCTGGGCGCGGAGCTGGTCCATCGCCTGGGCGGCGGGGGTGGCTATGCGCGCGTGGGCGTGCTGGCCGGCCAGCTGCTGCGCGAGGGTCTGCGCGGCATCCAGCCGGTGGTGGTGCCGGGCGACCGGCCGCCCGCCGAATGGCCGCGCGTGCCGGTGGACATCGGCATCGTCGCCTTCGATCCGCCGCGGCTGCACCATGGGCGCGAGCGGGCGCTGTGGGCGGCCGATCCGGCGCAGCTGCCGGCCATTGCCGCCTGGCTGCGCGCCTGCGGTGCCCACACGCTGGCGGTGGTGCAGCCGCACGATGCGGGCCGCCTGCCCGATGCGCTCAAGCGCGGGCTGGCCAGCCTGGACGAGCATGCACTGGCCGGGCTGGGCTTCGAGCGGCTGCTGCTGTTTCGCGCCGCGCGCAAGCCGACGAGCTCGGTGCGTGGCCTGCTTCCCGGCCTCGCGGCCTGGATGCTGTCGACCCTGCGCTTCATGGTGCCGGCCACGGACCGGCCCGTGCGCGCCATCAAGGTGGCGGAACTGCTGGACGAGGCGCTGCGCATCGCGCCCCCGGGCGTGCATGTGGCGGCGCCCGAGGTGGTGTGGGCCGCTTCGCAGCAGGATGCCCGCACCGTCGCGGCCCGCTGGCTGCTGGGCGAGGCGCCCGATGGCAGCGAGGCGCCGCGGCCGGCGCGCGATGCCTGGAAGGCCCCTTAGCCGCAGCAGCCGGACAGGCGCTTCAACCGAAGCGCAGCGTGCGCAGTCCCACGCTGCGGTCGATCCACACCACCGCTGCCAGCGTGAGCACGATGCTCACCGTCGACACCGCCGCGGCCGTCGGGTCGAAGTCCCAGCGCAGATAGTCGAAGAGCTGCAGCGGCAGCGTGGTCATGCCCACACCCTTGAGCAGCAGCGACATGTTGAACAGGTCGAAGGAGATCACGAAGGCGAACAGCGCGCCGGTGATCAGGCCCGGCTTGATGAGCGGCAACGTCACCCGCGCGAAGGCGCGCGCCGGCGAGGCGCCCAGGCTGCGCGCCGCCTGCTCGAGCGAGCCATCCTGGTTGTAGAGCGCCGAGGCGACGTTGGTGAAGACGTAGGGCAGCGTCACCAGCACATGGCCCACCACCAGCCCGAACACGGTGCGCGTGCCGATGCCCGTCGCATACAGGAAGAACAGCAGCGCGATGGCCGTGAGGATCTCCGGCAGCATCAGCGGCATCATGAGCAGCAGCCGCAGCGCCTCGCGCGTGCGCGTGGCATGGCGCACCACGTACAGCGCCGCGCCGGTGCCGATCAGCGTGGCGCCGACGGTGGCCGCCGCCGCCAGTGCGAGCGAGGTGCCCATGGCCCGCATGAAGCCCTCGTTGGCGAACAGCGCCCCGAACCAGCGCAGCGACAGGCCCTGCGGCGGAAAAGTCAGGAACTCGCCCGCGTTGAGCGACATGAGCACGATCACCACGATCGGCAGCAGCAGGAAGGCATACACCGCGCCGATGAAGACGCGCAACAGCAGGTCGGCGGTCCGGTCGGCCACCATCGATCCGTTGTTCATGCCAGTCCCCTCGAAAGCCGGCGCGTCAGCCGTGCATAGGCGGCGACGGCGAGCATGCCGCAGCCCGTGAGCACCAGCGCCTGCGCAGCACCCGCCGGCCACTGGAAGTTGTCGATCAGGCTCTGCACCACCAGCACCGACACCGTCTTCACCTGCGCCCCGCCCAGCATCACGGGCGTGACGTAGGCACTGAGCGTGAGCACGAAGACCAGCACCGTGCCGGCCTGGATGCCCGGCCAGGACAGCGGCAGGGACACCCGCAGGAAGGCCTTGAGCCGCGATGCACCCAGCGAACGCGCGGCGGCCTCCAGGCTCGGGTCGATGCTCTGGATCACGCCCACCAGCGGCAGAATCATGAAGGGCAGGAACACGTGCACCAGCGCGATGGTCACGCCCAGGCGGTTGTTCATCAGTTGCAGGCCGGTGGCGATCCAGCCCAGGTCGATCAACGCGCGGTTGATGACGCCGTTGCCCGACAGCAGGATCAGCCAGCCGAAGCTGCGAACCACCACGCCGACGAGCAGCGGCGAGAGCACCAGCACGTAGAGCAGGCCGGACCAGCGCGAGCGCGTGCGCGCCAGGTGAAAGGCGACGGGATAGCCCAGCAGCAGGCAGATGGGCGTCACGGTGAGGCCCAGCAGCAGCGTGTCGCCCAGCACGCCGAGCAGGTAGCCGTCGGTCAGCGCGCGCGTGTAGTTGCCCAGCGTCAGGCCGGCGCCATAGGGCGCGCCGACGGCCGGCGGGCGCAGGCTCATCAGCACGATGTTCAGGTAGGGCAGCAGCAGGAACACGCCCAGCAGCACCAGCGCCGGCGCGATCAGCCAGATGGCGCGGCTGCGCGGCGGCGTCGCTGCCGCCGTGAGCGGGGCCGCAGCAGGCGCGGCCAGCGTGGAGGCGCTCATTCCGGAATGACCCAGGCGTGTCCGGGCTCGAAGGCCAGGCCGCATTGCGCGCCTTCGGGCATGCGACCGCCGGGCGGCGTCTGCACCAGCAGCGTCTGGCCGCCGGCGGCCTCGACGACGTGCTCCACCGTGCTGCCCAGGAAATAGCTGCGCACCACGCGGCCCGCATAGGGGCCGTCGGTACGGAAGTGGATGGCCTCGGGCCGCAGCGTCACCTGCACGGCGCGGCCCGGCTCCAGCGCTTCGTGGAAGGCGGCTTCGACCGGGCCGAGCGCCGTGTCGACCGCATGCACCGGCCGCGGGCCGGGCCCAGGCACGATGGCTCGCACGCGGCCTTCGATGAGGTTGGAGCGACCGATGAAGCGGGCCACTTCCACGCTGCGTGGCCGCAGGTAGATGGCCTCGGGCACGTCGAACTGCTGCAGCTGGCCGCCCAGCATCACGGCCACGCGGTCGGACATGACCATCGCCTCGGCCTGGTCGTGCGTCACGTAGAGCGTGGTAATGCCCACGCGGCGCTGCAGGTCGCGGATGAACACGCGCATGTCCTCGCGCAGCACGGCGTCCAGGTTGGCCAGCGGCTCGTCCAGCAGCAGCAGGCGCGGCTCGATCACCAGGGCACGGGCCAGCGCCACGCGCTGCTGCTGGCCACCGGAGAGCTGGCGCGGAAAGCGCTCGGCCAGCGCGCCCAGCTGCACCATGCCCAGAACGGCCTCGACCCGGCGCGCGATCTCGGCGCGGGCGATGCCGCGCATCTCCAGGCCGAACGCCAGGTTGCGCCGCACCGTGAGGTGCGGAAAGAGCGCGTAGTTCTGGAACACCATGCCGATGTCCCGCTTCTCGGGCGGCAGGCCGGTGATGTCCTCGCCGTCGATGCAGATGCGGCCCGCCTCGGGATGCTCGAAGCCGGCCACGCAGCGCAGCGTGGTGGTCTTGCCGCAGCCGCTCGGGCCCAGCACCGAGATGAACTCGCCCTCGCGCGTCGCCAGGTCCAGCGAATGGATGGCCACGTGGCCCGCATAGCGCTTGTGCAGCCCCTCGATGGACAGGCGCGTCGTGCGGCGGCCGGCCGCGCGGGTGGCGGACGACGCCGCCTCCGGCGGCGCGGACAGGACCGCGCTCACTTGATCTCCCGGTTCCAGCGGTCGGTGATGGCCGGCAGTTGCGGGTTCACCTTGGCCCAGTCGAACTGCACGATGGAGGACATGGCCTTGCCATTGATCGGCACGTCGGCCACCAGGGCCGGGTCCAGCTTCACCTGGGTGTTGGTGGGTGAGGTGAAGAACTCCTTGGCCATCGACTCCTGCACTTCGGGCCGCAGGATGAAATTGAGGTACTGGTAGGCGGCTTCCTTGTCGGGTGCGTGCTTGAGGATGTTGAAGGACTGCTCGAAGGCCACCACGCCTTCGCTGGGCACCACCATCTCGACCGGCACGCCCTTCTTCTTGAGCGCCACGATCTCGGGGAAGTCGATCACCGCCACGGTGACGTCGCCGCGCGTGAGCATGGTCGACAGCGTGCCGCTCCAGTCGGCCTGCTGGAAGGGCAGCAGCTTCTTGATCTCGACGAAGGCGCGGTCGATGGCGTCCTGCGAGCCGCCGTAGATCTTGGCGGTCATCAGCAGGAACAGCATGGCTGCGGTGTTGCCGATCTGGTAGAGACCGATCTTGCCCTTGAACTCAGGGTTGTTCCAGAGATCGGCCCAGGACTTGGGCGGCGTCTTGACCAGGTCCTTGCGGTAGCCGATGCCGATGGTGGAGACGATGCCACGCACGCCGTTGTCGCCGGGGTTGCGCAGGTTGGGGTAGACGTTGGCCAGGTTGGGCACCTTGGCGGCGGGAATGGGCTCGAAGTACCCCTCGCCCCGCACGACGCTCGCGATGTTCTCGTTGACCATCAGCACGCTGTACGGTGGCTTCTCGATGCCGGCGGCGCGCAGGTTGGCGATGAAGTTCTTGCCCAGGCCCACGTCCAGCGTGGGCTTGACACCGCTGATCTTCTCGAAGGCCGGCATCAGGTCGGTGCGCCAGAACTTCTCCCAGCGCCCGCCATAGGTGTTGATTACCAGCGGCGCCGCGGCCAGGGCCGGCAGTGCCGGCAGGCCCAGGGCGGCGGCGGTGCCGAGGCCGCGGGCCAGCAGGTCGCGGCGGTTGAGCGGAAAGGTCATGGCAGCACTCCGGAAGGTGGGAAGGAACGAGGCGCGGCGTTCAGGCCGCGGCCGCAGGCGCGGCGGGCTTGCGGTAGTCGTAGTTGCGGTTGAGCCGTTCGAGCAGGTAGTCGCCGTAGCGCACCGGCGGGTGCTGCGGCGGATGGTCCACATCGGTGCAGGTGGGCAGGCACTCGATGCGCGTGTCCATCGACGGGTCGAGGAAATAGGGCAGCGAATAGCGGTCGCCGCCCGAGCGGTTGATGACGCGGTGCGGCGTGGAGACCAGGCGCCCGTTGGTCCAGCGCGCCAGCATGTCGCCCACGTTGAGCACGTAGGTGTCGGGAATGGGCGGCGCCTCGATCCAGTCGCCACCGCGCGGACGCACCTGCAGGCCGCCGGAATCGTCCTGGGCCAGCAGCGTGATGATGCCGTAATCGGTGTGGGGGGCGGAGCCCATCTGCTCGTCCTCGGCAGGCGGCTGGGGCGGGTAGTGCAGCGCGCGCAGGAAGGTGGTGGGGTGGTCGAAGTGGTGGTCCAGTGCGGTGGCCGGCAGGCCCAGCGCCAGCGCGATCAGGCGCACGATGTGGCGGCCCAGCGCATCCACCTCGCGCACGTAGGCCAGCATGGCGGGCTTGAAGCCCGGCAGCCAGTCGGGCCACTGGTTGGGACCCTGCATGGGCAGGCCGGCGAGCAGGCCCGGATCGTCGGGCGGCAACTCGTGCATGAGCATCAGCGACTCGCTCATGTTCGGCCGGGTCACCCTGGCCACGGTCGAGGTGACGATGGTGGAACTCGCCATGCCCATGTAGCCGCGGTGGAAGGCATTGATGGCGAGCGACTGCTTCTGCGCCAGTGTGGAGGCATGGAAGGCGCGCGAGGCGGCGAAAGCCGCGTCGCGCGTGGCCGGGGCCACCGTGTGGCCGGCGATGTACGCGAAGCCGATCTGGCTCAGCGCTTCGAACAGGGCGCGGGCGTTGTGCCGGGCAAGCGGCGCGTCGGCATCCAGGCTGCCTTGCAGGTCGACGAGCGGAATGTGCTTCATGCCGGAGTCTCTGCGGCAGACGCGGAGGCGTGCTGGCGCCAAACGGCCAGCAGGTCCGCCGAATCCATCACCAGCCCCAGGTGCAGCGACACCATGGCCAGCGCGGCCTGTTCCAGGGGTTCGTCGGTGCCGCGCACCAGGTCGCGCAGCACGACCACGCGGTAGTTGCGGTTGTTGGCATCGAAGGCGGTGTTGAGCACGCAGCAGTCGGTGAAGCCGCCGTCCAGCACCACGGTGTCGATGCGCTGGTTGCGCAGCAGGAAATCCAGGTCGGTGGGGTAGAAGGCCGACAGGCGGCGCTTGTTCTCCACCTTCAGGTCGCCGGGCTCGACGCGCGTGACCCACTCGGTCCAGGGCGAGCCTTCGATGGCATGCGCGTCGGCATTGGGAATGGGGCCGACGTGCAGCGGGAAGGTGCGGCGCCAGGCGGCCGGGATGCCGCCCAGGTCGTCGGCGCCGCCTTCGCGCAGCACCGACTTGACGTGCACGATGCGCCCGCCCAGCGCCCGCACCTGGTCGTGGAAGGCGTTGATCGGCGCCACCACGTCGCGCGCCCGCGGGGCCGGGCAGGGACAGTCCGGCGAATCGTCCAGGTGGCCGCGGTGCATGTCGATGGACACGACCGCGGTGCGGGACAGGTCGAGGTAGTCGGCGAACTGGCCAGGGTCCAGGTCGCGCGGCTGGTTGTAGACATAGGCGCGCATCAGCGTCGCTCCTCTCGCAGATAGGGTTGGCCCAGGGCGCCGGGCTCGTCGTGCACGGCCTGTCCGCCGCGGTGGGCCAGCGCCACCCACACCATCACGCCCAGCGTGACGACGTAGGGCGTCATCAGCACGAAGTACTGCGGCAGCTGCACGCCGGCCGCGGCCAGCTGGGGGATCAGCGCCTCGATGCAGCCGAAGAGCAGCGCGCCCACCAGCGCCCGCCAGGGCGACCAGCGCGCGAAGATCACCAGCGCCACGGCGATCCAGCCGCGTCCGCCGGTCATGCCGGCGATCCAGAGCTTGGTGCCCACCACCGAGATGTAGGCGCCTGCCAGACCGACCAGCGCCGAGCCCGCCACCACCGCGCCGAAGCGCCACAGCGGCACCGAGATGCCGGCCGCATCGGCCGCCTGCGGGTTCTCGCCCACGGCGCGCAGGCGCAGGCCCGGCGTGCTGCGGTTGAGCCAGTGCACCGCGGCCCAGAACAGCAGCGGCACCAGGTACACGATCAGGTTCTGGTTGAAGAGGCGACCCACAAGCGGCAGCTCGGACAGCAGCGGGATCGGCAGCGCACCGAAGCTGCTGACCGGCTTGTTGGTCCAGTCGAACACCGTGCCCAGCAGGCTGGTCAGCCCCTGGCAGAAGAAGACCAGCGCCAGCCCGGCGATCACCTGCTGGATGCGCAGCACGATCACCATGAAGGCGAAGAGCAGCGACACCACGGCCGCGGCCAGCATGGCCAGCGGCAGCGCGATGGCCGCGTCGTGGAACGCCAGCATGGCGCCGATGCCGGCCAGCGCGCCGACCAGCATCAGCCCCTCGGCGCCGAGCGAGAGCACGCCCGCGCGCTCGCTCAGGATCAGGCCCAGCGCGGCCAGCGCATAGGGCACCGCGAAATCGGGCGCATTGCCCAGCCAGTTGGTGGCGATGGCGAGCAGGTCCATGTCAGGTGCCTTGTGCCGACGCGATGCGCCGCAGGCGATGGCGGATGAAGAAGTCCGACGAGGCGACGCAGATAACCAGGATGGCCTGGATCAGCTGCACCATCGCGAAGGGGATTTGATAGAAGACCTGCAGGTTGCGCCCCGCCACGAAGAGCATGGCGATCAGCACCGCCACCACGCTGGCGGCCAGCGGGTTGTTGCGTGCCAGGAAGGCGATCAGGATGCCCGAGAAGCCGTAGCCCACGTAGAAGGCCTGCGTGAGCCGGCCTTCCTGCCCAGTCACCACCACGAAGCCCGCCAGCCCCGCCAGTGCGCCCGACAGCAACACCGCCGTGAGCACCATGCGCGCGACGGGCACGCCCAGCGCGCGGGCCACGCGCGGGTTGGCATCGACGAAGCGCAGGTACAGGCCGGCGCGGCTCAGGCCCGTGAACCAGGTGGCCAGCAGCGCCGCCAGCACGGCCAGGCCGATGGCCGCGGTGCTGACGTTGCCAAACCATTCGGGCAGCCGTTCGAAGGCGCGGAACTGCGGCGAGTAGGGGAAGGCATCCTTCGGGTCCTTCCAGGCGCCGTAGACCAGATGCAGCAGGAAGTTGGCCGCCACATAGTTGAGCATCAGCGAGGCGATGATCTCGTTCACGGCCAGGCGCAGCTTGAGCAGTGCCGGCGCCAGTGCCCAGAGCATGCCCAGCGCCATGGCCACGGCGCCCATCAGCGGCAGCCGCAGCGCGGCCGGGCCGATGTCGAACATCGACACCGCCGTCGCACCGATGGCGCCGAAGATCATCTGACCTTCCAGCCCCAGATTCCAGAAGCGAGCGCGGAAGGCGATGGCCGCGCCGATGCCCACCAGGATCATGGGCGCCGCCTGGAAGAGCACGGCCAGCAGGCTCTGCCGGTCCACCAGCGTCTGCATCACGAACTCGTTGAGCAGTTCGTTGGCGGGCACGCCCGCGGCCACCAGGATCGCGGCCGAGATGGCCAGCCCGACGACCACCGCCAGCGCGAGGATCAGCGCCTGCCGGGGCAGGCCCATCTGCTGGCGCAGTTCCAGCGTGTAGCGGCGTGCGAAGAGCGGCACGTGCTTCGCGCGTGCTTCCGCGGCGGTGGCGCCGAGCGCGGCTTCAGTCATGGTTCACCATGGCTTGGCCGACCGCTTGGCGGTCGGCGGGTTGATCGAATTCGGCCACGATGCGTCCGCGCGCCATCACGCCCACGCGGTCGGCCAGGGCGAGCACCTCGTCCAGGTCCTCGCTGATGAGCAGCACGGCCGCGCCGGCATCGCGGGCGGCGCGCAGGCGGGCATGCACCTCGGCACCCGCGCGCACGTCCAGTCCGCGGCTGGGGCTGTGGGCCAGCACCAGGTGCGGCGTGCGGCCGAATTCGCGTGCCAGCACCAGCTTCTGGGCATTGCCGCCCGACAGCAGCGCGGCCTTCTGGTTCAGGTGGCGCACGCCCTGCACGTCGAAGGCCTGCACGGCCTCGCGCGTGTCGGCGGCCATGCGGGTGCGGTCCAGCCGCCAGGCCGGGCCGTAGCGGCCGGCCTGCACCTGGCCGATGCCGAAGTTCTCGACCACCGACAGGCCGCCCGCCAGCGCCAGGCCATAACGGTCGGCCGGGATGGCGGCGAAGTGCGGCAGCCGGCCCTGCACGGGCGCGGCCTCGCCGGTGAGCAGGACCGTGCCTTCCAGGCCGTCGGCCATGCCCATCAGCGCCTCGGCCAGTTCGCCCTGGCCGTTGCCGCCGACACCGGCCAGGCCGTAGATCTGGCCCGCATGCAGCGTCAGGTCCACGCCGTCCAGGGCCTGGCGGCCGTTCGCATGCAGGCGCAGGCCGCGGACGGTCAGCAGCGGCGCGCCGCCCGCGGCGGGCGTCGTGGCCGCCTGACTGGCCGCGACCGACTGGCCGACGGTCAGCCGCACCAGTTCCTCGATGGGCGTGGCCTTCGGGTCCACCGTGGCCACGGTGCGGCCGCCGCGCATCACGGTCACGCGGTCGGCCCAGGTCTTCACGTCGGACATCTTGTGCGTCACCAGCGCCACCGCCGCGCCCTGGCGCGACAGCGCATGCACCGTGGCCAGCAGGCGCTCGGCCTCCTGGTCGGTGAGCACGGCCGTGGGCTCGTCCAGGATCAGGATGCGCGCGCCCGCCAGCAGCACCTTGAGGATCTCCACCCGCTGCTGCTCGGCGATGGACAGGCGGTCGATGCGTGCCCGCGGGTCGATGGCGAAGCCCAGCTCGGCGGCGCGGGCGCGGATCTGTTCCTCCAGCTGCGCCATGCGCCGCCGGTGGCTGCCTTCGGCCTGCGCGAGCGGATGCCCGAGCAGGATGTTCTCGGCCACTGTGAACGGCCGCACCAGCTTGAAGTGCTGGTGCACCATGCCGATGTGAAGTGCCGCGGCATCGCGCGGCCCGCCCAGCCGCACCGGGTTGTCGTCCACCAGCAGCTCGCCCTGCTCGGGCGCGTACAGCCCCGCCGCGATGTTCATCAGCGAGGACTTGCCCGCGCCATTTTCCCCCAGCAGCGCATGCACCTCGCCCCAGCGCGCAGCAAAGTGCGCGTCCGTCAGGGCCTTGAACCCATCGAAGGACTTGTGGATGCCCGAGAGGCGCAGGGCGTCAACAGTCATCGCCATGTCCAAAGAGAAAGTACCGCGGGCAGCTGCCGCGGAACTGGCTTTGCCAGGCCGCAGGCGGCGCCCCCGGAAGGGGGTTGGCGGAGCGCAAAGCGCGGAGCCTGGGGGCGAGTCACTTCTGCGTTACCACGCCCTTGACGAACCAGTCCATCTTCCAGAGGTCGGCATCCGACAGCACGGCACCGGCGGCCACGCGTTCCTTGCCGTCGCGGTCCTTGAGCGGGCCGGCGTAGACCTGCTTGCCCTTCATGATGGCGTCGCGCTCGGCCTGGATGAGCTTGACCTTGTCGGCCGGCACGGCCGGGCCGAAACCGGCGATGTCCGTGCCGCCGCCGCTCATGGGAATGAAGGCGCCATAGGGCTCGGGCTTCCAGTTGCCGGCGATGACCTTCTTGAGCTCGGGCACCAGGAAGCGATCCCACACCCACACCGAGGAGCACAGCGTGGCCTTGGGTGCGAACTGCCGCAGGTCGCGGTGGTGGCCGGTGCCCCACACGCCGCGCTCCTGCGCCACGATCTGCGGCGTGGGCGAATCCACGTGCTGGCCGATCACGTCGGCACCCTGGTCGATCAGGGCGGTAGCGGCGGCGCGCTCCTTGACCGGGTCGTTCCAGGTGCCGGTGTAGATCACGTTGACCGTGGCGTTGGGGTTCATCTTCTGCGCACCCAGCGCGAAGGCGTTGATGGTCCAGTTCACCACGCCGAAGGGGTTGGCGGCCACGAAGCCCAGCTTGCCCGTCTTGCTGGCGGCGCCGGCGGCCATGCCGCACAGGTACTGGCTCTCGTAGGTGCGGCCGTAGAAGGATTCGAGGTTGGGCCCGTTGGTCGTGCCCGAGGCATTGAGGAAGGCCACCTTGGGGTACTTGGCCGCCAGGTCCTTCATGGCGTCGGACTGGCCGAAGGCGGTGCCGATCACGATGTTGGCGCCGCGCGAAATGAAGCGCTCGGCCGCCGGCTTGATGACCGAGGCGTCCTCGCCCACGTTTTCCACGAACTGGATCTTCTGGCCGAGGGCGGCCTCGATCTTCACGCGGGCCTCGTCGAAGGCCTGCGTCCAGCCGCCGTCGTTCTTGGGGCCGTAGTACAGCATCGCGATGACGGGCTTGCCGCTCAGGCTGAAGCCAGCCTGCGCGTAGGCGGTGCCGGCCGACAGCAGCACGGCAGCGCCGGCCAGGGCCACGCTCATGCGGGGAAAGCGCTTGGACAACATGGAAACCTCCAGGAGGAAGGGAGAGGGAAGAGAAAGGAGAGGAAGCGGGAAGGGTGAAAAAGCACGAACAGTGCCGCCCCGGGCGCCGGCCGGTCGGGCGGCGGGCCCGTCACATCATGAAGTTGATGCGGAAGACGTTGCCCTCGGGGTCGAGCAGCACCGACTGGTACCAGTTGTAGTAGGTGACGTAGGGCGGCTTGACGAGCGTGGCGCCGGCCTCCAGCGCGACGGGCACCATGCGGTCCACGTCCTCGCGGCTGTCGACGTCGATGTTGAGCAGGAACTTCACGCCCTTCGTGTCCGAGAACTCGGCCAGGTGCAGCAACTCGTAGGCATCGAGGGCGTTGAAGCCCAGGCTGCTCTTGCCCGTGTCCAGCCCGCGGAAGATCGGCGAGCGGATCGCCTCGATCTCCGGGAAGCCGAACACGCGCTGGTAGAAGCCGCTCAGGGCGACCACGTCCTTGGCGAAGACGTTGACGTAAGACAGGTGGGCCATCACTTGGTCCCGCCGAAGGTGGTCTGCTTGACGAACTTGGACGTGAGGTGGTCACCCGACGAAATGGGCGCGTACTTGGCCTTCTCGCCCGGCGCCAGGCAGGTGGGCAGGCACTCGACCATGGCGTCGTAGTTGGGCTGGTGGAAGAACACGAGCGACTGCCGGCGGTTGGTCTGCGCCACCTCGAAGGGCGGGTTGACCACGCGGTGCATGGTGGAGACCCACTGGTCGTTGGTCCACTGCATCATCAGGTCGGCGATGTTGACCACCAAGCCGCCCTCGACCAGTGGCACGTCCACCCATTCGCCGGCCTTGTTCTGCACCTGCAGGCCCTTGTCGTCGGGCAGCACGATGGTCAGGCTGCCGTAGTCGCTGTGCGCGCCGGCGCGCAGCTGGCCGGGCAGCGGCGCCTCGCGCTGGGGCGGGTACGACAGCACGCGGAACATGCTGATGTGCTTGTCGATCTTGTCGTCGAAGTAGGTCTCGGGCAGTTCGAGGCCCAGCGCGAGGCGCCGCTG
>NZ_LDSL01000035.1 GCF_001476815.1 Pseudacidovorax intermedius
GTGCGCAGCCGGGCCAGACCGGCTGCGCACAGGAAAACGGCAAGACCGAAAGACATCCACACCTGGATCTGCCAGGCGCGGGTATCCCGCTGCACGCGCAGGGAAGAGGTGACGGACGGGTTGTTTGGCGATTGCATGGCGGCCTCTGTGTGGCGGTTGAAAGGGGCAGCATGCTGGCCCACCAACCGCTCGCCCGGCCTCATGCCGACACACTTGTTCGGTTTGGCGACGTCGCGCGCATCCGTTTCCGGTAGTTTTCGACATCACTCTGCGCGCCGCGCCGGCCGGGTGCCGGCGTGCAGGTCGGCGCGCACGAAGGGCCGCTCGTTGCCGGCCGTCCAGGCCGCGATGCGGCCGATCAGCTCGTGCGTGGGCGCGCGGGTGCCGGGCGGGATCACCAGCGCCGGCAGCGCCAGGGTGAGCAGCACCGGCAGCAGGCGCAGCGTGGGATGCGGCTTGCTGCGCTGGCGCCACAGGAAGAAGCCGCTGGCCGCCAGCCCGAGCAGGAAGCCCGACACCACCTCGGACACCGAATGGGCATCCAGCGCCAGCCGCGAATAGCCGATGGCCGCGCCCAGCGCCCAGCCGGCGCAGGCCGCCGCCACGCGCCAGCGGTGCGCGAAGCTGGAGACGGCCAGCCACAGCGCGACCGGCCACAGCGTGGTGGACATGGTGGTGTGGCCGCTGAAGCCGGTGAAGTCCAGCGCGGCGATGCCGACGCCCCAGCCCATGAAGGCGAACTTGCCGGCCACCACCACGGCGCCGGCCGCGCCCAGGCAGAGCAGCCACAGCCACATCACCGGCCGGGTGCGCCGCGCCCAGCCCAGCCAGGCGGTGATGGCCACGGCCATCGGGATCATCAGGCTGCTGTCGCCCAGCCAGGTCAGCGCATGCCAGTTCAGGAAAGCGTTCATCAAGAAGGGATCAGGGCTGCGCCAGCAGGTCGGACACCCGCGCGCGCAGCAGTTCGGGCTGCACCGCCGCCGCCGGCAGGGGCTCGCCCACGTTCAGGCCGACGCGGCTCCAGAAGCCGCGGCGGAAGGGCCGCACCATCGCCACCGGCTCGCCGCCGCGCAGTTCGATGCGGCTGAAGTACGAGCCCCACAGGTTGGTCAGCGCCATGGGCACCACGGGCACGGCCAGGCCGTCCTCCTGCGCGCGGGCCAGGATCTTCATCACGCCGCCCTTGAAGGGCTGCAGCGTGCCGTCGCGGGTGATGCCGCCTTCTGGGAAGATGCCGAGCAGGTCGCCCTCGCGCAGCACCTGGGCCGCCTCGTCGAAGGCGCGTTCGTAGGCGGCCGGGTCTTCCTTCTGCGGCGCGATGGGGATGGCCTTGGCGAGCCGGAACAGCCAGCCCAGCACCGGCACGCGGAAGATGCGGTGGTCCATCAGGAAGCGGATCGGCCGCGGACTGGCCGCCATCAGCAGCACGGCATCGACGAAGCTCACGTGGTTGCACACCAGCACCGCCGGGCCCTCGGCCGGGATGCGCGCCTCGCCCCGCAGCCGGAAGCGGTAGACGGCGCGCGAGGCCACCCAGGCTACGAAGCGCAGCAGGTACTCGGGCACCAGCAGGAAGATGTAGCCCGCCACCAGCGCATTGGCGATGCCGGTGAACAGGAAGACCTGCGGAATGCTGAAACCGGCCCCGATCAGCGCCCCGGCGATCACCGCGCTGGCGATCATGAACAGCGCATTGAGGATGTTGTTGGCCGCGATGATCCGCGCCCGGTGCGTGGGCGGGCTGCGCAGCTGGATCAGCGCATACATCGGCACGCTGTAGAGCCCCGCGAACAGCGACAGCAGCGCCAGGTCGGCCATGACCCGCCAGTGCGCCGGCTGCGCCAGGAAGGCGCCCAGCCCCATCTCGGCCGAGGGCGGCAGCCCGCGCGAGGCGAAGTACAGGTCGATGGCGAACACGCTCATGCCGATGGCGCCCAGCGGCACCAGGCCGATTTCCACATGGCGGCGCGACAGCGTCTCGCACAGCAGCGATCCGGCGCCGATGCCCACCGAGAACACCACCAGCAGCAGCGAGGCCACGTGCGCGTCGCCGTGCAGCACCTCCTTGGCGAAGCTCGGGAACTGCGACAGGAAGGTGGCGCCGAAGAACCACATCCACGAAATGCCCAGCAGCGAGCGGAACACCACCGTGTTGCCGTGCGCCAGCTTGAGGTTGCGCCAGGTCTCCGACACCGGGTTCCAGTTGACCGTGAGGCCGGGGTCGGTGGCCGGCGCGGCGGGCACGGCCTGCGCCGTCAGCCGGCCGACGACGGCCACCGCCACGCAGGCCGCCGCCACGGTGCCGTGGCCGATGCCCGGCAGCGCCACCAGCAGGCCGCCCGCCACCTGGCCGAGCAGGATGGCGACGAAGGTGCCCATCTCCACCATGCCGTTGCCGCCCGTGAGCTCGTGCGGCCGCAGCGCCTGCGGCAGATAGGCGAACTTCACCGGACCGAAGAGCGTGGAATGCAGGCCCATCAGGAAGACGCAGCCCAGCAGCACCGGCACGTTGGCCGCCACGAAGCCCCAGCCGGCCAGCGCCATGATGGCGATCTCCAGCGTCTTGACCAGCCGCATGATGCGGGCCTTGTCGTACTTGTCGGTGAGCTGCCCCGCCGTGGCCGAGAACAGCAGGAAGGGCAGGATGAACAGCGCCCCGATCACGAGGCCCGCCAGCGAGGGCGGCAGCCAGGCCACCTGCAGCTGGTAGGTGACCATCACCGTGAAGGCGAACTTGAACAGGTTGTCGTTGGCGGCGCCGGCGAACTGCGTCCAGAAGAAGGGCGCGAAGCGGCGCTGGCGCAGCAGGGCGAACTGGTTGGCGTGCGCCGAAGCGGCGGCCGTTGGGGCGTCGGTGCGCATGGTCTGGTCCTGAATTCCGGCCCGGGTCCGCGGGGCGCCGGCGCCCGCCGCATTCTGCCGCAGCGGCGCACGCCCCACGGCCGCCAGCACGGGCAGCGCGGCCAGTGCCGCCGCCAGGTGCTTGAGGCTGTGGCCCGACACCGCCTGCCCGGTCGCGGCAAAGACCGCGAAGTCCCCGATCTCCAGCAGCTTGGCGAGCAGGTAGGCCACCAGCACGGCGCCGATGCGCAGGCCCACCGCGCCGGCCGCCCGGGGCCGGCACCAAGCCCATACGATGAAGCCGAGGCCGCCGTACTGGACCACGGCCCAGGGCAGCACGTTGCCGCCCACCTGCGGCCACGCCGCAGATACCGTGCCCAGCACCAGCACGCCCCACAGCACGGGCCGCACCGACGACTGGGCCACCCGCTCGGCCACGACGAGCGCCCAGGCCCCCGCGAAGGCCACGGCCATGCCAAGGCGGTCGCCCACCAGCCGGCCGGCCTCGGGCGCCCAGTGGTACCAGGCGGAGCCGGCCGCCGTCAGCAGCAGGCCGAGGAAGAACACCTGCGCGGCGCGCCGAGTGGCCGCCGGCAGCATTCGCGCCCGCAGCCGCGCCAAGCCCCACAGGCCCGCCAGCGCGAAAGGCAGGTTGCTCAGCACGTCGAAGGCGTTGGGGATGCCCCAGCGCGCACGCATGTCGGCGAAAGGCGCGGCCACGGACGGTGCGTGCGCCTTCAGGTGCCCATGCGCATCCAGCGGCAGGCCGAGCACCGCCAGCAAGGCCGGCCCGGCCAGCCAGGCGGAGAGCCAAAGCAGCAACAGGCCGCCGAGCGCCAGCCCGAAGCCGCGGGGCAGCAAGGCGGCGGCCGCATCGGTGCGGGCGGGATCGGCGGCGGAGGCGGTGGATGAAGGCATGGCGGGCGACAGGACTTGAAGAAGGTGCCGCAGTCTCCCGGTCTGCCCTCGCCGCCGGGCTCACATTCCAATACAGTTGCACCCAAAAACACTTCAGGTATCGCCTGTCGATACCAGACTGCCCCATGAGCACCACCCAGGACCTGGTCGTCGCCATCAAGCGCGAACTCAAGGCGGCCCAGATGACCTATGCCGACCTTGCGCGCTCGCTGGGACTGGCCGAATCCAGCGTCAAGCGCATGCTGGCCCGCGGCGACATGCCGCTGGCCCGCATCGACGCCATCTGCCGCGCCCTGCGCATCGACTTCGCCGACCTGGCGCGGCGCGTGGCCGACAGCCAGCCGCTGCTGCGCGAGCTGACGCAGGAGCAGGAGCAGGCCGTGGTGCGCGACCGCAAGCTGCTGCTGGTGGCGATCAACGTGCTGAGCCAGTGGACGCTGGAGCAGATCGTCGCCACCTACCGGATCACCGAAGCCGAATGCATCGGCTACCTGGCGCAGCTGGACCGCATCGGCATCATCGAATTGCGGCCGCTCAACCGCTATCGGCTACAGGTGGCCAAGACCTTTCGCTGGCGGCCGCACGGGCCGGTGATGCAGTTCTTCCGCGAAGAGGTGGTGCTGGACTATTACGCCGGCGGTTTCGACGGTCCGGCCGAAGGCCTGCTGCTGGTGCACGGCTCCATTTCGCGCGCGCTGGCGCCGGCCTTCCTGGAGCGGCTGCAGCGCGTGGCGCAGGACTTCGCCCAGCAGCATCAGACCGACCAGAAGCTGCCCGCCGGCGAGCTGGAGGGCTACACCCTGCTGCTGGCGATGCGGGAATGGGAATTCGGCCAGTTCACCCAGCTTCGGCGCTGACGCCGTTTCGATTGGGCTTGGCCGATCGCAGACCGGCCCCTAGAATCGCTCCCCGCAGGAGAACGCACCGCCCACCGGCACCGGCCGGGCCGTGCTACCGAAGGCGCAAACTCCCATAAACGCTCAGGTCGGTCCGGCAACGGGCCCGTACTGCACATCCATCACGCCGTCTGGAGAGCCGCCACGCCACGTGGCGCACCGAAGGAGCAAACCCGCCGCGCATGCTGCGGGTGAAACTCTCAGGTACCAAGGACAGGGGGAGCGGCAACCTGAACGCGTCACGCGGCGGTTGCTCCTTTGTGTTCCAAGGACGAACCCCGCCCGCTGCCGCGTTCATGCGCTGCGACCTGAAAGGGGTTCTTCCATGCGCGTGATCGTCCTCGGCGCCGGCCTGCTCGGCACCACCTCCGCCTACTTCCTCTCCCAGCTCGGCCACGACGTGACCGTGGTCGACCGCCAGGCCACGCCCGGCGCCGAGACCAGCTTCGCCAACGGCGGGCAGATCTCCGTCAGCCATGCCGAGCCCTGGGCCAACCCCGGCGCGCCACTCAAGCTGCTGAAGTGGCTGGGCCGCGAGGACGCGCCCCTGCTCTTCCGCCTGCGGCCCGACCTGCGGCAATGGCTGTGGGGCCTGTCTTTCCTGCGCGAATGCACGCCCGCGCGCACCCGCCACAACATCGAGCAGATCGTGCGCCTGGGCACCTACAGCCGCGACGTGCTGCAGCAGTTGCGCCGCGACACCGGCATCGCCTACGACCAGCGCACGCAGGGCATCCTGCACTTCTACACCTCGCAGAAGGAATTCGACGCCGCCCTGGCGCCGGCCGAGCAGATGCGCGAGCTGGGCTGCGAGCGGCAGGTGATCGACGCCGACCAGGCCGTGCGCCTGGAGCCCGCGCTGGCCCACATCCGCCCCCAACTGGCCGGCGCCACCTACACCGCCGAGGACGAGTCGGGCGACGCCAACCGCTTCACCCGCGAACTGGCGAAGCAGGCCGAGGCCGCCGGCGTGCGCTTCCTGATGGGCCACACCATCACCGCGCTGCGCGAGGTGGCCGGCGAGATCGACCACGTGGAAGCCACCGACGCCGAAGGCCGCTATCAGCGCCTGCGCGCCGACGCCTACGTGCTGGCGATGGGCTCGTTCAGCCCGCTGCTGGCGGCGCCGCTGGGCATCCGGCTGCCGATCTACCCGGCCAAGGGCTACTCCGTGACCATGCCGGTCAAGGACGCCAGCCGGGCGCACCAGGTCTCGCTGACGGACGACGAATTCAAGCTGGTGTTCTCGCGCCTGACCGGTCCGCAGGGCGACCGGCTGCGAATCGCCGGCACGGCCGAGCTCAACGGCTACGACCGCGACCTGAGTACCGTGCGCTGCGAGGCCATCGTGCGCCGGGTGGAGCAGCTCTTTCCCGGCGCGGGC
Source organism: Pseudacidovorax intermedius (assembly GCF_001476815.1). Taxonomy (GTDB): domain Bacteria; phylum Pseudomonadota; class Gammaproteobacteria; order Burkholderiales; family Burkholderiaceae_C; genus Xenophilus; species Xenophilus intermedius_A. The sequence goes on from NZ_LDSL01000035.1 coordinate 6,043, forward strand.
GATACCGCCCAGGCCCAGTTCTGGAGCGGCCTGCGCCCGGCCACGCCGAGCAACGTGCCGATCATCGGCGCCAGCCGCGTCGGCCGGCTGTTCCTCAACACCGGCCACGGCACGCTGGGCTGGACGCATGCCTGCGGCTCGGGCCAGTCCATCGCCCGCATCGTGAGCGGGCTGGCGCCGGAGGTGGATTTCGCCTTCACTCGGCAGACCGCCGCAGCGCCCGGGCCGCAGGCCCTCACTCGCACGGCCTGAACGAGGCGCGCGCCGCCCGCCTCACGCTCTTGCGTCACAGGCTGGGCATCCGCGCGCCCTGTGCCGCCCACCGTCAGGCGAGCAGCCATCCGGTGACCGACTCGGGCAGGCCCATCGGCGGGGCGTCCGGCACGCCCACCTGCAGCACCACATTGCGGCGGATGCGCCCGCCGCGGTTAGCGGGGCCGCCATGCAGCACCTTTGGGTGGATCAGCACGATCGCGCCTGGCGCACACGTGGCGGCCACCCCGTCGCCGGGCGCCGGCCGCGCTTCGGACGGGCCGATGCCGCCCTCGCCCTTGGCCTGCCGCGCGGCGTCGTCGCCGATCCGGTGCGAGCCGGGGATGAACCGCGTGGCACCCCCCTCGACTTGCATGCCATCCAGGCACAGCATCAGCCGCACGAAGCTCGACCGGGACGGGCACAGGTAGTGGTTGGGAAAGTCCCGGTGCCAGGCGATGGCCCGGCCCCAGTGCGGCTGCTTGATGGTGCCGTTCATGAAGTGCAGGCAGGCGGCGTCGCTGCCCAGCACCGCGCGGGCCAGGGCGCCCAGGGCGGGCTGGTCCAGCAGCACCCTCCACACCGGGGAATGGGCGGCCAGGTCGCTGGCGATGAAGACGGCGTCGCCCACCTCGGCGGCCGGCACGCCGTCGCGCGCCTTGGCGGGCAGGTCCTTCTCGAACACGAAGCTGCGGGCGCGCACGGCGGCCGGCAGTTGCGGCGCCCGCGCGCACAGGGCGTCCAGTGCCTCGGCCAGATCCGCCACCAGTCCGCCGGGCAGCAGGTCCTGCACGACGGCCCAGCCCTGCTCGGCGAAACGGGTCGCCGCTGCCTCGATCTCACGCGCCACATCCACCGACTGCTGCATCGCACCATTGTGCAGATCGGCCGGGCGCCATGGCCACCGCAGCGGCGCGCTATCGTCGCGCCATGAACGCTCCCCATCGCCGCCCCGTCGACCTGGCCAAGGCCTACCGCCTGCTCAACCACGGCCCTACCGTGCTGGTGAGCGCGGCGGCGGGCGGGCGCCGCAACATCATGGCGGCCGCCTGGGCCATGCCGCTGGATTTCGACCCGCCCAAGGTGGCCGTGGTGCTGGACAAGAGCACCTACACCCGCGAGTTGCTGGAGGCCAGCGGCGCGTTCGCGCTGCAGGTGCCGGTGCGCGCGCAGCTGGACCTGTGCAATGCGCTGGGCAGCGTCTCCGGCCGCGATTCCGAGGCGCTGGGTGGCGTCGACAAGTTCGACGCCTACGGCCTGGCCACCTTCGCCGGCAGCGCGACGGACGCGCCGCTGCTGGACGGCTGCGCCGCCTGGCTGGAATGCCGGCTGCTGCCCGAGCCGCCGATCCAGCAGCGCTACGACCTGTTCCTGGGCGAGGTGGTGGCCGCCCAGGCCGATGCGCGCGTCTTCTCGGACGGCCGCTGGCATTTCGACGGCCACGACGCGCTGCGCACCCTGCACCACGTGGCGGGCGGGCACTTCCTGATCGACGGCGACGCGGCCGACGCGCAGCCGCTGGCACCGGTTCGGCGCTGAGCCTGCGACATTACGTCCGAGCGGCTGGCCTGCAGGATCGGGCTACGTCAGGGATGACCTGCCCATCTAGGAGGTGGAGATGGCCGCGGCGCCGTCGACCGACTCGCCCCGGCAGCGCTACCGTGGAACACCGGTCACGGTCGTCGGGGCATGCCCCCGAAGAGCTCGCCGAAAAATGGACGGCGACACGCCCGTGTGCTCCTTGAAGAACCGGGAAAAATTGCTGGGTGCGGAGAAGCCAAGGTCCATTGCCACATCAGTCAGCGGCGCGCCGTTTCCGACGCGGCGCATGGCTTCCTCTACGCGCACAGCACTCCAGAAAACCTGGGGGGTCGTACTCAGCTGGTCCCGAAACAGCGCGAAGAGATGGGCACGCGAAAGACCCACCTTCCCAGCAATTTCGTCGATGGTCGCCTTGTCGGAGACGTGCGCACGCATATGTTCGATCACCAGACGCAGACGGTAGTCCAGCGATGCGCGAATTCCTGTCGTCTGCTTGGGACCGCCTTCGGGTGCCGCATCGATTGCCGCTTCCAGAAGCTTTTCTACCTGATCGTCGATGTGAGAGGGCGGCGACTTTGCAGAAAGAATGAGATCGAGCACCTGCCAGCAGGTGCGGCGGAGTGCGGCGTCGATATGAATGCGCGGGAACGCAAAGCGAAAAGCCCGGTTCGCTGCGGCGGCCCTCTGCTGGAGCCACTCCTGGCGCACCATGAACGCAAGGAACACGGCAGCGCCGTGACTTCCCTCCTGCATGGCGAAGTCATGCGCCTGAAACGGATTGACGCCGAGCGCCACGTTCTCGCCGTACTCGACCAGCTGGCTGCCGACCCGTGCCGTTCCGCGCGCGCCGCCCAACCAGAACGCGATCTGGGCCTCCGAATGCGCGTGCGCCAGGAGGTTGGCCCGGAGCTCAAGAACGACGGCCGTGCCGAACTCTCCTTCGTGTAACGCGTATGCCTCGGCCATCCTGAGCTCCAACTTCAAGCGGCTCGAATTCTGTTGCGGCGGCCGACCGAGGAATCCGGCGTCTGGGGTAACTCCCTAGGACGTCGTCAGACTGATTGATAAGTCGCACGACGCTTCGATAAGCGCCGAACACCGTCGACTTCTACAGTTTTCACCAGCGTGCCGCCCCCGTGGCAGCGACGCCGCCCCGCAACTCTCTGGAGCAAAAAACAATGCGCCTCGCAGCGTTCCTTGCCGACGGCCATCGGCACGTCGGACTGGTCGACATCGGCGGATGGACCATCACCGCATTGGACCTTCCCGCCGCCCAAGCCGAGTTCGGCGTACTGCCGCTCATCACTGCACTGGCGGAAGGTAAAAGCCTGCCGGGGGCAGGCGGCCGCACGTTCGACGTCAAAGACATCCAACTGGATGCCCCCTTGCCGCGACCGCGCCGCAATCTGTGGTGCGTAGGCCGCAACTACCACGCCCATGCCAAGGAGTTGTCCGCCTCGGTATTCAAGGACAACGACGCAAATCCCGAGTCCTGGCCCATCGTGTTCACGAAAGTGCCGGAATGCGTGGTCGGCCCGCACGACGCCGTCCATGTTCCCACCGGGGTGTCCGAGCAAGTCGACTACGAGGCCGAACTGGCCGTGATCATCGGCAAGGGCGGCAAGAACATCCGCAAGGCCGACGCGGCAGGGCATGTGTTTGGCTACACCATCGTCAACGATGTGACTGCCCGGGATGTGCAGATGCGCCACCAGCAGTGGGACATGGGGAAGTCCTTCGACACGTTCTGCCCGATGGGACCATGGATCGTCACGGCCGACGAACTCGACGGAACCAAGACGCGGGTGCGCTGCTGGGTCAATGGCGAACTGCGCCAGGAGGGTGCGACGGAGAACATGATTTTCGACATTCCCATGCTGATCGAGACCATCTCTCGCGGCATCACGCTGTACCCCGGCGACATCATCGCCACCGGCACGCCCGCGGGCGTGGGCATGGGCCTGAAGCCCCCGCGCTACCTGCGCGCAGGCGACGTGGTGCGTATCGAGGTAGATGGCCTCGGCACCATCGAGAACAGGTTCGTCTGAGCCATGGCAACGCAAATCGTCGAAGGCCTGGCCGTCGAAATCACAGGGGAAGGCGATGCCGTTCTCTGCATCCATGGCCTGGGCGGCTCGTCGAACATGTGGACCCCGGTGGCGGCTGCGCTGCATTCATTCCAGCGGATAGCACCCGACCTGCCCGGCAGCGCACGTTCGGAACTGACCTTCGCCCCCCTTTCCATCGAAGGTCTCGTGGAAGTGCTGGCTGCGCTGGTGCGCAGGCTCGGGCTGGGATCGGTGCATGTGGTGGCGCACTCCCTGGGCACCATCGTTGCCCAGCACCTGGCCGTGGCGAAGCCGGAACTGGTTCGCTCGCTCGCATTGTTCGGACCGCTCGTCGCCCCGCCCGAAGCAGGGCGCCCCGCCATCCGTGCACGTGCCGAACTCGCCCGCAAGGGAGTGGTCGCCATGCAGGAGATCGCCGACGCCATCGTGCACGGTGCCACGAGCAAGGAAACGAAGACAGAGCGTCCTGCCGTTCTGGCCGCCGTCCGCGAACTCATCATGCGGCAGCCAAGCGAAGGTTACGCACAGAGTTGCGAAGCGCTTGCCGCTGCGCAACCGGCCGCGCTGGAGCGCATCGCCGCACCCGTGCTGCTGGTGACCGGCGACCAGGACGGCGTGGCGCCGGTGGCGAGCGTGGAGGCCATGGCCACGCGCCTCGCCGACGCATCCGTGGTCGTCCTGGCCGGCTGCGGTCACTGGACGACCCTGGAGCAGCCGCAGCGTTGCGCCCAGGAACTCGAAGCGTTCTTGGCGCGCTTGCGCTGAACGCTGGCCCGTTCGCAGAAGCCCCGGCACGCCGGGACGCCCCAATCGACCACAGCTCAAGGAGACAACATGACGCGCTATGCATTCACGAACGTTCGGATCTTCGACGGCACGGGCGAAGACCCGTATCTGGGCGACTTGCTCGTCGAAGACAGGAAGATCATCCAGGTGGCCCGCGCGCCCGCGGGCGTGGACACCCAGGGCGCACGGGTGTTCGAAGGTCGCAGGCGCTTCCTCATGCCCGGCATGACGGAGGCCCACACACACTTCTCGTGGAACGACCAGCCTTCGCTGGCGGCCATCCAGTTCATGCCACCGGAGGAGCACATGCTCTGGTGCGTGCGCGTGGCCAAGCGTTATCTGGAGATGGGATGGACGTCGGCGATCGGAGCGGCGGCGGCGAAGCCAAGGCTCGACGTGGTGTTGCGCAACGCGATCGCTGCCGGTGAATTCCCGGGCCCTCGCTACCTCGCTGGTTCGCAGGAAATCACGACGATCGGTGCGCTGGGCGACAACACGCTGCCGCACATGCCCTTCCAAGAATTGAGCTTCGGCAGCGTCTGCAGCGGTCCGGAAGAGATCCGACGCTCGGCCCGGACCTTCATCAAATACGGCGTCGACCATCTCAAGATCAACCTCTCGGGCGAATACATCGCCGGCTTGCCGGCCGAGATGTCGCCGTTCTCCGAAGAGGAAGTGGCCATGCTCGCCAAGGAGGCCAAGCGCTACGGCAAGCGCGTGGCCGCCCACGCCCGCTCCAGCGAGTCCGTCAAGCTGTGCGTGCGCCACGGTATCGAAATGGTCTACCACGCCAGTTTTGCGGACGACGAGGCGCTGGACATGCTCGAGTCTGCCAAGGACAAGCATTTCGTGGCACCGGGTATCGGCTGGCTGATACGCACCACCTACAACGCTGCCGAGTACGGGATTACCGAAGCGGTGGCGGCGCAGATGGGCTACAAGCGCGAGTTGGAAGTCGCCTCGGAGAGCCTGCGCAAGATGCATCGGCGCGGCATCCGGATCCTTCCGGGCGGTGACTACGGCTTCGCGTGGATGCCCCACGGCACGAATGCGAACGACCTGCAGTACTTCGTGGACTACATTGGCATGACGCCCAAGGAGGCACTCCTGTCGGCAACCGCACTGGGCGGCGAAATCATGATGCAGCCAGATTCCCTGGGCAAGCTCAGAGCGGGCTACACCGCCGACATCCTCCTGATCGACGGCGACCCCTTGCAGGACCTCTCCATCCTCAAGGATCCCGCCAAGATCCAGTTGGTCATGAAAGAGGGGACGATCTACAAGGACTGCGCCTCGCCCTCCCCCGCGGACGCGGCGCTGCACTTGGACGGTGCCGACTTCCCCCTGCGCGAGGAAGGCGTCAAGGAAGCTTTGGCGGAAATGCATTGACCGCGATGCCAGTGGCGGCGACGTCCTCGCCCCATCGACGGCCATGGCGCGCGCGGCGCGCACTGTGACGGTGCCTTTTGTACGCAATTCCAGCGCGCGATTGCGTGCAAACAATGAGCGCACGCTGGCACACGCCTTGCGTAGGCCAGCGGCATGGACGCCATCGCCACGCCATCGCCCGCCGCCATCGAGCTCGTCGCGCTGACCAAGCGCTATGCGCAGGGCGCGCCGGCCGTCGATGCCATCGACCTGCGCATCGCCAATGGCAGCTACTGCTGCCTGCTCGGCCCGTCTGGCTGCGGCAAGAGCACCACGCTGCGCATGATCGCCGGCCACGAATCGGTGACCGGCGGCGACATCCTGCTGGAGAACCGCAACATCACCGACCTGCCCGCCGCCGCGCGCGGCACGGCCATGATGTTCCAGAGCTTCGCCCTCTTCCCGCACCTGTCGGCGCTGGACAACGTGGCTTTCAGCCTGAAGATGAAAGGCGTGGCCAAAGCGGAGCGGCAGGCGCGCGCGCAGGACCTGCTGGAGCGCGTCTCGCTCGGCCATCTGGCGCAGCGCAAGCCGGGTGAGCTGTCCGGCGGCCAGCAGCAGCGCGTGG
>NZ_LDSL01000036.1 GCF_001476815.1 Pseudacidovorax intermedius
GGGGCACCTGCGCCTGGGCCAGGCCGGCGGCCTGCTGCTGGGCGCGGCGGGTGCCGCCGGCCTGGCCCAGGCGCAGGTGCCCCCGTCTGCACCGCCCATGGCCGCGTCTGCCGCACCCCGGGCGGCAGCCCGGCCCGCCGCGGCGCCGCACACGCTGTGGACGCTCACGGCCGACCGCGTGCTCCACCGGTACTCGCTGGCCGCCCCGGGCGTCGAGCAGTTGAGCCGCCCGGTGCAGGGCCTGCCCGCGCAGGACCCCGTGATCGGCATGGACTACCGCGTGGCGCAGGGTCAGCTCCATGCCCTCACGCGCAGCGGCCGGCTCTACCTGCTCGACACCGAGGCCGGTACGGCCCGCACGGTCAGCGCTGACGCGACGCGCGTGCCGATGGTGCCGGCGGCGGCCCCCAGCATGAACTTCAACCCCGTGGCCGACATGCTGCGGGTGTTCGACTGCCAGGGCCACAACTTCCGCCTCCTTCCCCTGACCAACGAGGTGGTGGACGCCGACCCCGCCACCCCCGGCGTGCAGACGGACGGGCCCCTTGCCTATGCCGCCACCGATTCGGGCTTCGGCAAGCCGGCCTGCATCAAGGCCGTGGCCTACAGCTACAACAAGCGCGACCCCAAGATCACGACCAACTACGCCATCGAGGCCTCCCAGGGCTGGCTGCTGCGCGTGGGCAGCCTGGAAGGCGCGACGCCGGTGGTGTCGCCCAACACCGGGCAGCTGTTCACCGTGGGCGCGCTGGGCACCGGGCCGCTGGAGGCCGTGGCCTTCGACATCGCGGACCGCGACAACGAGGCCCTGGCCGCCGTGCGGCTCAAGCCCGGCGCGCCGACGCAGCTCTACCGCATCGCCCTCAGCGGCGGCCCTGCCACGCTGCTGGGCACGCTGGGCCAGGGCGCGCCGGTGCTGGGCTTCGCCATCGAGCCGTGAGAAGGTGTGAACGAACCCGCCATGCCCGCTCGTCCTGCCAAAACACGCCCACTCTGCGTTGCAAATGCTCGCCATAGCCCGAGCTATGGCTGTGCTTTGCGCCTTGATTGGCCGCGTTTTGGCAGCCCGCTCGGCCACGCCGGATTCATTCACACCTTCTGACGCTGCCTACCCGCCGGGTCCCGCGCCGCGAGTCCGCGTTGAACCGCCTCCTGAACACGGCCGCCGGCCGGCCGCTGCGCGCCGCCGCCGGGCTGCTGGCCGCCGCGTTGTGGACCTTCGGCCCGGCCGCGGGCGCCGCGACGGTGCAGGTGGAGGTGGCGGGCGCCGGCGGCCGGCCGCTCGCCGGCGCCGTGGTGTTCCTGGAGTCGCCGGCCGCCGCCGCCCAGGCGCGGCCGCTCAAGGACGTCGAGCTGGCCCAGGCGCAGCGCCGCTTCATGCCCGAGGTGCTGCTCGTCACCCGCGGCACCGCGGTCGACTTTCCCAACCGTGACGAGGTGCGCCACCACGTCTATTCCTTCTCGCCGGCCAAGCGCTTCGAACTCAAGCTCTACATCGGCCGGCCGGCCAACCCGGTGGTCTTCGACATGCCGGGCGTGGTGGTGCTGGGCTGCAACATCCATGACGACATGGTCGGCTGGGTGCTGGTGCTCGACACGCCCTACTACGGCCGCACCGATGCCGCCGGCCGCGTCGTCCTGCGCGACGTGCCGCCGGGCGACTACCAGCTGCGCACCTGGCATGCCGAGCTGCCGGTCGGCGAGCCGCCGGCCGCGGCCGCCCTGGCCGTCGGCCGCGAGGCCGCGCAGGCCCGGGTGCGCCTGCCGGCGGTGGCCGGCCGCCCATGATCGGCCGCTGGTACCGCAGTTCCCTGGCCCGCCAGATCGCGCTGGTGATGCTGGCGCTGCTGCTGTTCATCCAGTTCGGCACGTTCTGGGCCGCCCGGCAATCGCTCTGGCGCCAGGCCCAGGCCGACGTGCAGCGGCGGCTGGAACTGGGGCAGGCCGTGTGGCGCAACCTGCTCGACCAGCGCCAGCAGCGCCTGCGCGAGGCCGCACTGCTGCTGGCCGCGGACTACGGCTTCCGCGCCGCCGTCGCCGCGGGTGACCAGGCGACGCTGGTCTCGGCGCTGGACAACGGCGTCGCCCGCATCGGCGCCAGCATGGCCGCCTCGCTCGACGCGCGCTTCCACTGGCTGGCCGAAAGCCCCGAGGGCGAGCACCTGCGCATCGGCCCGGTCCAGCTGCGCGGCCTGGCCGAGCAGCGCAACCTGGGCCAGGCCCAGCTCTTCGCGGCCGGCGGCAAGGTCTACCAGCTGGTGCTGGTGCCCATCCGCGCGCCGCTGATCATCGGCTGGGTGCTCATGGGCTTCGAGCTCACGCCCGCGGTGGCGCACGACTTCGTGGAACTGGCCGGCATCGAGATGAGCCTGCTGGCCATCGAGGCCGACGGCCGGCCGCAGCGGGTGCTGCAGTCCATGACCGATGCGCAGCAGCCGGCGCTGGCCGTCTTGGACGGCGATGGCGGCATTTCGCACCACGCGGGCGCCGACTGGCTGCATCGGCGCGTGCCCCAGCCGACGCTGGAGGGGCGCATGGACGCCGTGTTCCTGGCCTCGCTTGCCCCCGCCAGCCTGGCCACCCACGGCATGGCGCTGCGGCTGGGGCTGATCACCCTGCTGGGCCTGCTGCTCTTCGCCGTCAGCAGCCGGCTGGCCGTGCAGCAGGCGGTGCGGCCGCTGGCCGCGCTGGCGCGCAGCGCACGCGCCATCGGCGGCGGCGACTTCGGCGCCGACGTCGGCGGCCGCGAACGGCAGGACGAGGTCGGCCAGCTCGCGCGCGACCTCGACGACATGCGGCTGAACCTGCAGTGCCAGCGGGCCGAGATCGAGCGGCTGGCCTTCTTCGACACGCTCACCGCCCTGCCCAACCGCGAAGCCTTCAAGAAGACGCTGGCCGGCCTGCTGCAGCCCGCCCTGCCTGCAGTACCGGGCTCGGTCGTGGTGCTGCTGCTGAGCATCGACCGTTTCAAGCAGGTCAACGACGCCATGGGCTTCCCCTTCGGCGACGACGTGCTGCGCGCGGTGGGCGAGCGCCTGCAGGCCCGCCTGCAGCATCCGGGCGACGCCCTGGCGCGCTTCGGCGGCGACACCTTCGCGGCCCTGCGCCAGGGCCTGGATGGGCCCGAGGCCGATGCCTGCGCCGAACAGCTGGTGCGCCTGTTCGACACGCCGCTGCAGGTCGCGGGCCAGCGCATCGACGTGCAGCTGAGCGTGGGCTATGCCTGCTGGCCCGCCCACGGCCACAGCGTGGACGACCTGGTGGGCCGGGCCGAGGTCGCGCTGCTGGCCGCCAAGCGCCAGCGCCGCGAATGGCTGGCCTACGACGCCGGCCAGGCCGTGGACACCGGCAGCGCCCTGTCGCTGCTGTCGGAACTGCGCGGTGCGGTCGTCGGCGGCCAGCTGCGGCTCTTCCTGCAGCCCAAGCTGGACCTGCGCCACGGCGAGGCCTGCAGCGCGGAGGCGCTGCTGCGCTGGCAGCATCCGCAGCGCGGGCTGCTGGCGCCGGCGCACTTCATTCCCTTCGCCGAGCAGACCGGCTTCGTGCGCCAGCTCACGCAATGGGTGTTCGACGCGTCCTGCCGCTGCATGGCGGCGCTGGCCGGGCAGGGCCTGAGCATGCTGTCGGTGAACCTCTCCACGCGCGACCTGGTCGATGCGCAGCTCATCGGGCGCCTGCAGGCCAGCCTCCAGGCGCACGGCGTGGCGGCCAGCGCCTTCTGCCTGGAGATCACCGAAAGCGCCATCATGGACGAGCCGCAGCGGGCCCAGGCCACGCTGGCGCGGCTGTCGGCCATGGGCTTTCGCCTGTCGATCGACGACTTCGGCACCGGACATTCCTCGCTGGCCTACCTCCAGCAATTGCCGGTGCACCAGCTCAAGGTCGACAAGTCCTTCGTGCTCGAGATGGACACCGACCCCAACGACGCCAAGATCGTGCGCACCATCGTCGAGCTGGCCCACGGCCTGGCGCTGGAGGTGGTGGCCGAAGGCGTGGAAAGCGCCGCGGCCCTGGCGCAACTGGCCGCCATGGGCTGCGACAAGGCCCAGGGCTACCACATCGCCCGGCCCATGCCCTCCGAGGACTTCGGCGCGTGGATGGCGGCGCGCCGCGCCGGCTCGTGTACCGTGCCGCCTCGATGAGCTACGAAGAAGGCAGGCCGTGATGCACGGGCGACACCACGGGCGGGGGCCGCGCCCCGGAATGCGCGGCAGGGCGGGCGCCGGCGCCGGCGGCAGGCCATGAGGCCGCCGCGCCTGCCCTGGCCGTTGCCGGCCCTGCTGGGCTGGGCCGCCGCATGGCTCTGCTTTGCCGGCCTGCAGCAGGTGTGGCCGCAGGCCGCGGCCCTGGCGGCGGCCTGCGCCGTGGGCACGGTGGCGAGCCTGCTGGCGCAGGGCTGGTGGCGGCGCGGGCTGGTGGCCATCGGCTTTCCGCTGTCGGCGGCGCTCACCGGCGCGGCGGCGGGCCTGCCGGCCTGGGCCTGGCTGCTGCCCCTGGCGCTGCTGCTGCTCGTCTACCCGCTCAATGCCTGGCGCGACGCGCCGCTCTTTCCCACCGCCCACGGCACGCTGCAGGGCATGGCCGCGCTGGCGCCGCTGCCGCCGGGCGCGGCGGTGCTGGATGCCGGCTGCGGCCTGGGCGACGGCCTGATCGCGCTGCGCCGCGCCTATCCCGAGGCGCGGCTGCATGGCCTGGAATGGAGCTGGCCGCTGCGCGCCCTGTGCGCCCTGCGCTGCCCATGGGCCCGCGTTCGCCAGGGCGACATCTGGCACGCGGACTGGGGCGCCTACCAGCTGGTCTACCTGTTCCAGCGGCCCGAGAGCATGGACTGCGCCTTCGCCAAGGCTCGTGCGGAACTGGCGCCCGGCGCCTGGCTGGTGAGCCTGGAATTCCCCGTGCCGGGCCGGAAGGCCGATGCGCAGTGGCAGTTGCCCGGCGCGCGCGCCGCCTGGCTCTACCGCATGCCGGGTACGCCGGCGTCGGAGGCGGAGGCCCGCCGGCCTGCGCGTCGTCGGGCAGGCCGGCCCCGGCCGTAGACCTCAAGCCGGGCCGCGCGCGGCGGCGCCCAGCAGGCTGTCGTGCTGCGGCTGCCACAGCGCGCGGGTGGCATCGGCGTCGGCGTGGGGCGTGCACAGCCAGATCTCGTGGCCGGGACGTGCCTGCACCTGCAGGCCCGAGGAGCGCAGCATGGCCTCGACCGCGGCGGCATTGGGTGCCCACCAGTTGGTGGGGTCGCCGGCCAGCCGCTCCTCGATGAAGGCCATGCGCGGCCAGCCGGGGGCGAGCAGCCGCTCGCGGGCGTCGATGGCGCAGTCGGCCGTGTCGCCCACGGGCGCGCCCGCATCGTCCGGCATCGTGAGCGTCTGGAACACCATCAGCCGCGCGGTGCGGCGCGCCAGCAGGTCCAGCGCCAGCAGCGGATAGCGCAGGTGGTAGAAGACGCCCATGAACCACACCAGGTCGAAGTGCCCGGCTTCGCCCGCCAGGTCGTAGACCTGCCCCTGGCGGAAGTCGATGCGGTCGGCCAGGCCGAGTTCGCCGGCGGCCCAGCGGGCCTGCGCGAGGTAGTGCGGATCGACGTCCAGCGCCGTCACCCGGGCGCCCCGCCGGGCCAGCTCGAAGCTGTAGAAGCCGGCATTGCAGCCCACGTCCAGCACGCGCCAGCCCTGCAGGTCGGCCGGCAGGTGCGGTGCGATCTGCCGCCACTTGAAGCGCGGGAAGTCGCCGCCCAGCGGATGCGCCGGCAAGGTCTGCATGCCGTCGGGCAGGTGCAGGTTGTGGAACCAGGGGCCGAGTTCGCGGATGCGGCGGCGCCGGGCTTCCTGCGCGGCCTCGATGGCCTGGGGCGGTGGATCGGTGCTCACGGACATCTCCCCGGCCTCATGCGCGAACGCCGGTGCGTTCGGCGACGAAGGCTTCCAGTTCGCGGGCGCGGTGGTCGGCCGTGTGGGCCGACAGCACGCGCCGGCGCGCCGCGTCGCCGGCGGCGCGGCGCTGGTCCTCGGGCAGCTCCCTCAGCAGGGCCAGCACCTCGTCGGCGCTGTCGGCCAGGAAGATCTCGCGCCCCGGCGTCAGCACGTCCTCGATGCCGCACCAGCGGTCGCTGATGATGGGCGTGCCGCAGGCCGCGGCCTCGAACAGGCGCACGCTGGGCGACCAGCCGGCCGCGCGCATGTCGGCGCGCGTGAGGTTGAGCGTGAAGCGCTGGCTGCCGTAGAAGGCCGGGTGGTCGGGCGGCGCCAGGTGCGGCACGTACTGCACGTTGGCGGGCCAGGTCTCCGTCCGGGGATGGTTGGGGCCGGCGACCGTGAAGCGGCCAGCGCGCCATCGCCGCGCCGGCGCCAGCAGCAGCGCGTCCAGGCCGGCGCTGCGGTCGTCGCTGTGGGTGCCCATGTAGCCGAGGTCGTGGGTGGGGTCCGCCGCGCCGCCGGCCGCATGCAGGTGCGGATCGACGGCGCAGTACAGGACGCGGGCCGCCTGGGCGCCGAAGTCGTCTTCCAGCCGCGCCAGGATGGGGCCGCCCGTGAAGGACAGGTACAGGCCGTAGCCCGGCAGCTGCCCGCGCGAGAGGTAGGTGCAGGTCCCCTGTGCCAGCGCGCTGAGGGTGACCGGGGTGTCGATGTCGTAGAAGGCGGTGAGCCCGCGCGCCTGCCGCTGCACCCAGTCGCCCACCGCGATGCCCTCGGGCACGAAGGAGCCGACGATCACCAGGTCGGCCCCGGCCACGGCCTCGCCCCAGCGCTGCTGCAGCATGCCCAGGTCGTCGTAGAGGGCGGTGCGGCAGAAGGGCGGATCGGGCAGGTCGCGGTGGCTGGCGTACCAGGGCACGTCGCGCTCGAGGAAGAGCAGGTCGTGCTCGCGCTGCGCCAGCGCCCGCACCAGCGCACGCCAAGTGGTGGCATGGCCGTTGCCCCAGGAGGAGGTGATGGACAGGCCGAGGATGGCGATGCGCAGCGGCCGCCCGGCGAGCGGCGGTCCGGCCGCGACGCCCGGCGGAAGGTCCTGCGCCTTCATGCCACCTCCTGCAGGCCCGACACCGCATCGCGCCCCTCGAACAGCGCCTCCACCTGCGCGGCCCGGTGGGCATAGGTGTGCTGCGCCAGCACGCGGCGCAGCGCGGCCTGGCCGATGGCGCGGGCGCGGTCCGGGTCCAGCGCGTCCAGGTGGGCAGCGACGGCGGCGCCGTCCTCGGCCACCAGCACCTCGGTGCCGGGTTCCAGGAAGTGCGCGATGCCGGGCCAGGCGTCGGTGATCAGGCAGGCCGCCGCGCCCGCCGCCTCGAACACCCGCGTGGCGGGCGAGAAGCCGCAGCGCGCCATGCTCTCGCGGCTGATGTTGAGCACGGCCCGCGGGCTGCAGTTGAAGGCGTTGTGGTCGGCGGTGTAGACATGGCCCAGGTGCCGCACGTTGGCGGGCAGGGCGCGGTCCTGCCAGCCGCTGCCGCCCAGCAGGAAGCGCCGGCCGGGCAGCCGTTCGGCGGCATCGAGGAAGAAGGCCTCCACCCGCGCCTCGCGGTCCGGCAGGCGGTTGCCGAGGAAGCCCAGGTCGGCGTCGAAGCGCGCATCGGGGGCGACCGGGAAATGCGTCTCGGGGTCCAGCGCGTTGTAGATGGGCACGCAGCCGCGCGCGCCCAGCGCCAGGTAGGCCGACACCACCGGCTCGCCGCCGCCGTAGGTGAGCACCAGGTCGAAATCGGGCACCTGCGCGCGCAGGCTGTCGTCCGCATCGGCCTGCATGCGGGCCAGCGTGGCGGGCGCGTCCACGTCCCAGAACACCACGTGCGAGCCGGGGGCGCGCAGGTCCAGCACGGCGGCTTCGAGCAGGGCGTCGAACACGCCGACGCCGCTGGCCTTGACGATCAGGTCGGCGCCGCGCGCGTCGTCCACGCAGCGCAGGGCGGCGGCCTCGTCGTCGCCGGGGTAGACGACCACCCGGGCCCAGGGCGGGTCGGCCATGTCGCGGTGCTGCTGCCGGCCGTAGGCGTCGGGTTCGTAGAAGCGCACCCGGTGGCCGCGCGCGGCCAGGGCGCGCAGCATGCCGCGGTAGTAGGTGGCGGCACCGTTCCAGTAGGCCGAGACCAGGCTCGAGCCGAAGAAGGCGATGTCCAGCGGCTGCGTCGTCGTCATGCGGGGCTCCGGGCGGTGTGGGTGGACGGGGCGCCCAGGCTCTGGTGGATGGCCAGCAGCTGGTCCACGCGATGGGCGCAGGTGTGGCGGGCGAGCACGGTGGCGCGGCCGCGGGCGGCCATCTCGCGGGCCATGGCGGGGTCGTTCTTCAGGGCGCGCAGGTGGGTGCGCATCTGCGCGCCGTCGCGGGCGACCAGGTAGTCGCTGCCGGGATGGAACAGGTGCTCGGCGTCGTTCCACGGCGCCGTGACCAGCGGAATGCCGCACGCCAGGGCCTCGAACATGCGGATGGTCGGAATGCCGGGCAGCTGCTGCGCATAGGGCCGCCGCGGCACGTGCACCGTGCAGCCGAAGCGGGCGAAGGCGCGGGGCACCGCATGGTTGGGCAGCCAGCCGCGGTAGTCGATGCCGGCGGCACGCAGCCGGCCGACGGCCTGCGGCGGATAGCGCACGCCGTGCACGCGCGCCGACAGGTGCAGGTCGGCCACCGGCTGCAGCAGGAATTCCTCCAGCTCGGCGGTGCGCTCCTCGTCGCCCCAGTTGCCGATCCAGATCAGGTCGCCGGCGCGCGGCAGGCCGGACACCGGGTGGAAGCGGCGCGCGTCCGCGGCCTCGTGCCAGGTCCAGGCGCGGTGGGCCCAGCCCTGCGCCAGGTAGAGCTCGCGGATCACCTCGCCGAAGGCCAGCACGCCGTCGTAGTCCTCCAGGGCATAGGCGCTCATGGCCTGCGGGTCGGTTTTGCTGCGGTGGTGCGTGTCGTGGAAGAACAGGCGGTAGCGGTGGTCGCGCCGGTGGCGGCCGATGCGCCGGACCAGCGCCGGGTCGCTCCATTCGTGCACCAGCACCAGGTCGGCGCCGGCGAGGGCGCGGTCCAGGTCGAGCTGCGCGGGTTCGTAGAGCTGGCTGCGCAGCCGCGGATAGGCCTGGCGGAAGCCTTCCAGCGCGGCCTGGCCCTGCTCGGCCACCATCTGGTTGCGGCTCCAGCTGTCCTGCGGTTCGTACACGCGCAGGCTGTGGCCGCGCAGCAGCAGTTCCTGGCAGACGCCACGCAGGAAGTGCGCGTTGCCGTGGTTCCAGCAGGAGACCAGCGAATGGCAGAAGAGGACGACGTGCATCGGTGGGGAGGAGATGGAAGGAAGGACGGGGTCAGGGGAGCGCCACCGGCGCCTGCAGGGCGCGCGATGGCGCGCGGCCGGGCCCGCCAAGGGGCGGCGCGGCCGGCGGGTGGCGGGCCCAGTCGTCGCACAGCGCGGTGTAGACGCCCAGGTAGGCGGTGGCCATGCGGGTGGGCGTGAAGTGCTGCGCCCGCTCCTGCGCGGCGCGGGCGAGGTCGCGCCGCAGCGGCTCGTCGGCAGCCAGGCGGGCCAGCGTGTCGCCCAGCGTGCGGTGGTCATCGGGCGCCACGAACAGGGCGGCGCCGTCCCAGGTCTCGCGCAGGCTGGCGATGTCGCCCAGCACCAGGGCACAGCCGCTGAGCGCCGCCTCCAGCACCGTCTGGCCGAAGGGCTCGTAGCGGGCGGGCAGAGCGTAGATGGCGGCGCCCGCATAGGCGCGGGCCAGGGCGCTGGGCGCGAGCGGCCCCAGTGCGAGCAGCGGCGCGGTGTCGGTGCCCTGGCCGTCGGGGCCATGGGCCGCGCCGGCCACGCGCACTTCCCAGGGCGGGGGCAGGGCGCTGGCGGCACGGCGCAGGCTTTCGAGGTTCTTGGCCGGGTCCCACAGCCGGCCCGCGCTCAGCACCTGCGGCCGCTTGGGCGCCGCGACGAAGCGGCGCGGGTCGCGGCCGTTGGGCAGCACGTGGCCGTCGCGCGCGATGCCGTGGTGGCGCCGCAGCGCGTCGAGCATGGTGCGCGTGGGTGCGCCGATGGCGGTGGCGCCGCGCAGGCCGTCGTGCACCGCCGCGCGGTAGCGGTCCCATGCGGCCGGGGCGGCACAGCCGTGCACCGCCTGCCACCACGAGAGCACGCAGGAATGGCCGACCACCAGCGTCGGCGCGGCGAAGGGCAGGGCGCCGAAGGCGAACTGGTTGAGGTGCACCAGGTCCGGCCGCAGCCGCGCGGCCAGGGCCAGCAGCCAGTCGCCGCTGCGGCGCACTTCGTCCCAGGGCTCGTGCATCCATTCGAGTGCCCCGCTGCGCACGTGCAGCGAGAGGCCATGCACCGCGCGCGCCTCGGCCCGCTGGCGCGGCGAGGGCGCGGGCCCCAGCGCCGCCAGGGCGACGCGGTGGCCCCAGTCGCCCAGCGCGCGGGCGAGCTCGATGCTGTGCTGCCACACGCCGCCGACGGTGTCGGTGGTCATCAGCACGCGCAGGGGGCGGTGCTCAGGGGCGTCCATGCCGTCCATAGAGCTGGTCCAGCAGTTCGGCCACGCGCAGGGCCTGCCAGGCCTCGTCATCGAAACGGCCGCCGGCGGCCACGGCGCGGGCCCAGCGCACGGCGGCGCGGCCGCCCCAGTCGTCGGGCGGCTCGGCCAGGCGCTCGGCCCGGGTGCCGTGGCAGCGCTCGGCCACGAAGTCGTAGAAGGAGCCGTCCACGTTGGCCAGGCGGGCGCTGCCGCGCGTGCCGTGGAAGTGCGCCTCGATGACGGCATCGCGGCCGGCCGACAGGTTCCAGGAGCAGGCCAGCCGCACGCTGGTGCCGGGCGCCAGGGTGAACTGGGCCAGGGCGTGGTCTTCGACCTCGTCGGGCGCGGGGCCCAGGCGGCGGCCCTGGGCGTACAGGCGGGCCGAGGCCTCATCGGCCGCGGGAAAGTCCATGACCCACAGCGCCAGGTCCACCAGGTGGGTGCCCAGGTCGATCAGGCAGCCGCCGCCGGACAGCGCCGGGTCGCGGAACCAGGCCTTGTCGGGGCCGTAGGCGTTGTGGAAGACGAGGTCGATGGCATAGACCTCGCCCAGCGCGCCGCTGCGCACCTGCCGGGCCACGGCGCGCGCGGCGGCGGTGTGGCGGTAGCACAGGTCCACGCCCAGCCGCCGGTCGGCGCGCCGGGCCGCCTCGATCACGGCGCGCGTCTCGGACGCGCTGCGCGCCAGCGGCTTCTGGCAGAACACGGCCAGCCCGGCCTCGAGCGCGGCGCGGGCCTGCGCCGCATGCAGGGCGCTGGGCGTGGCGATGACCAGGCCGTCCAGCGCCAGGCCGGCCGGCAGGTCTGCGGGGTCGGGCACGGTGCGGGCGCCCGGGGCCAGGGCCGCGGCAGCATCGAGGCTGGCGGGGTCGCTGTCGCACAGCAGCGCCACCTCGGCCGTGCCGTCCTGCTGCAGGGCCTGCAGGCGGTGGCGGCCGATCCAGCCGGTGCCCAGGAAGCCGAGGCGGGGGCGGGACGCGGCTGTCCTGCTGCTCACGCCATCCCCTCCGGCACCACCAGCGCCTTGAGGAAGCCGTCCGGCCGGTCGCGGGTCAGCGCCATGGCTTCGTCCAGCCGCGACATGGGCAGGCGGTGGGTGAAGAACTCGGTCGGGTCCAGCCGGCCCTCCTGCACCCAGCCGATGGCGCGGCGCATGCCGTCGAGGTAGCGCGCGGGCTGCCGCTCGTGGGCGTTCACCACGTCCAGGCCGCGCCAGTTCCACTGCTGCAGGTTGACCTGGCGCAGGCCGTCCTGGTGGTAGCCGGCGATCACCAGCCGGCCGCCCTCGGCCGCCAGCGCGCTGGCCAGGTCCAGCGTGGACTGCAGGCCGGCGGCCTCGATCACCCGCTCGCAGAGCCGGCCGCCCGTGAGGTCGGCCACGGCCGCGGTGGCGGCGTACACGTCGGCCACGTCCAGGGCTTCTTCGGCGCCGAAGCGCAGGGCGGCCTGCCGGGCATAGGCGCGGCGCGACAGCGCGATCACCCGCGCGCCGGCCTGGCTGGCCAGGCGCGTGAGCACCGCGCCGAGGAAGCCGATGCCCACGATGGCCACCGTCTGCCCGGCCCGAATGTCGCTGCGCGCCAGGATGTTGGCGGCGCAGGCCAGCGGCTCGCCGGGAAAGGGCATGCCGTCCAGCGCAACGGGCAGGGGCAGCACGGCGGCGGCCTCGGCGATGTCGAATTCGGCATGGCCGGCATAGCTCAGCGCGGCCACGCGCTGGCCGGGCCGCAGGCCGGAGACGTCGTCCGGCCCGACGGCCTCGATGCGGCCCCAGGCCTCGTGGCCGGGCGCGCCCGGCGGCAGCGGGTAGTCGAACCAGGGCCGGCCTTCCCACACCGGCAGGCTGGAGGCGCACACGCCGCAGCCTTCCAGCCGCAGCAGCAGCTGGCCGGGGCCGGGCCTGGGCCGCGGCACCTGCACGAAGGCGAAGCGGCCGGGCCCGGCCAGCACGGCGGCCTGCATGGCGGGCGCGCCGTCCGTCGCAGCGTTTGCAGACGCCAGCGGCGTCTCGGCGATGGCGGTGCCGTTCATGCGGCCTCCGTGCCGTGCAGGGGCGTGGCCGCGCCAGCGAAGGCGGGCGCCAGCGGCGCCGCCGCGGGCCCGGCGCGCTCGCGCAGCCATTCGCGCAGGCGCGCCAAGCCCTCCGCAACGCCGACGCGCGGCCGCCAGCCGGTGGCGGCCTGCAGGGCCCGGGTGTCGCTCACGTAGTAGCGCTGGTCGCCCGTGCGCCAGCCGTCGTGGCCCACGGCCATGGGCTCGCCCTGCAGGGCCTCGATCATGGTCACCATGCGCCGCAGGCTCACGGCGTTGGCGGCGCCGCCGCCGATGTTGAAGATGCGGCCGCGCACCTCGGGCAGGCGTGCATCCAGGCGCAGCATGGCGTCGAGCAGGTCGTCCACGTGCAGCACGTCGCGCACCTGCTGGCCGTCGCCGTACAGCGTGAGCGGCTGGCGCTGCAGCGCGCGCAGCATGAAATGGGCGACCCAGCCCTGGTCCTCGGTGCCGAACTGGCGCTGGCCGTAGATGCAGCTCATGCGCAGCACCACCGTATCCAGGCCGAAGCTGCGCGCATAGTCGCGCACGTACTGGTCGGCCGCGCCCTTGGAGCAGCCGTAGGGGCTGTGGAAGTCCAGCGGCCGGTCCTCGCCGATGCCGTGGGCGGCCAGGTGCGGGTCGTGCGGCACGTAGCCCTCGTCGCCCAGGCGCAGCGGCACGTCGTCGAGCGCGCCGTACACCTTGTTGGTGGAGGTGATGAGCACGCTGGGCGGCACGGCCTGCCGGCGCGCGGCCTCCAGCACGTTGAGCGTGCCCAGGGCGTTGGTCTCGAAGTCGCCGTGCGGATCGGCCAGGCTGGTGGTCACCGCCACCTGGGCCGCGAAGTGGAAGACGCGGCGCGCCCGAGCCACCGCCTCGCGCACGGCGGCGCCGTCGCGCACGTCCTGCACCGCCACCGACAGGCGCTCGCCATGCTGCGCGCGCAGCCACTGCAGGTTGTCGGCCACGCCGGGGCGCGACAGGTTGTCGAGCACCAGCACCCGCTCGCCTGCCGACAACAGGCGGTGCGCCAGGTTGCTGCCGACGAAGCCGGCGCCGCCGGTGATGAGGGTCAGGCGGGAATCGCTCACAGCGCGAGCCCCCGGCGCGCCAGCTCGGCGCTGGCCTGCGACACGCGGTCGATGGCCGCCTGCCCTTCCAGCCAGGCGGCCAGCTCGGTCAGGCCGCCGGCCAGGTTGACCTGCGGCGCGTAGCCCAGCATGCGCCCGGCCTTGCCGATGTCGGCATAGCAGTGGCGGATGTCGCCGGTGCGGTACTTGCCGGTGATCTCGGGCGCGATGTCCTCGCGGCCCACGGCGCGGGCCACGCGCTCGGCCACCTCGCGCACGGTGTAGGGCACGCCGCTGCCGAGGTTGAACACCTCGCCGGCCGCGGCCTCGTTCTCCATCGCCAGGCGGCAGCCGCGCGCGATGTCGTACACGCTCACGAAGTCGCGCTGCTGGAGTCCGTCTTCGAAGATCTGCGGCGCGTTGCCGTTGAGCAGCCGCGCCGCGAAGATGGCCAGCACGCCGGTGTAGGGGTTGGACAGCGCCTGGCGCGGCCCGTAGGCATTGAAGAAGCGCAGCGCCACGGTCTTGATGCCGTAGGCCCGCCCGGTCATCAGGCACAGCCGCTCCTGGTCGTACTTGGACAGGGCATATACCGAGGCCAGGGCCGGTGCCTTGGTCTCGGGCGTGGGGGCGGGCACCAGGGCGCGGCCTTCGGCGTCCTGCCATTCCCACTGGCCAGCACGCAGCTGTGCGAGCGGGCGCTCGCCCATGTCGCGCACCTGGCCGTCGGCGTCGCGGTACAGGCCTTCGCCATACAGGCTCATGCTGGAGGCCACCACCAGCTGCCCGACCGGCTTCTCGATCAGCGCCTCCAGCAGCACGGCGGTGCCCAGGTTGTTGGTGCGCGTGTAGTGCGCGATCTCGTACATGCTCTGGCCCACGCCCACCGCCGCGGCGAAGTGGAAGACGGTGTCGATGCCCTGCAGCGCCGCGCGCACGGCCTGCGGGTCGGTCACGTCGCCCACCACCAGTTCGACCGAGGGATCGAGGTACTCCGGGCGCCGCCCGCCGTCGCCGTGCACCTGCGGTGCCAGACAGTCCAGCACCCGCACGTGGTGGCCGCAGGCGAGCAGCTCGTCTGCGAGGTGGGAACCGATGAAGCCGGCACCGCCGGTGATCAGCACGTTCTTGGGCATGAAGGCCTTTCTCGTCGTCGCGCCCCGCTGGAAACAGGCACGGCGCCGAAGGGCGCCGTGGCAGGCGGGCGGGGTGCTTGCCCGCACTGCGACGGTCAGCGTGGAGCGGTGCCCGCGCGGCGCCTTGTCGGCGGAGTTCCGGGGTGCCGTAGGCGGGACGCTGGACCGCCCCGCGTCCCGCGCAGCAAGGTAGAAGCCGGCGCTAATCTGGCCGCGAGCCCCGGGCACCGCGCGTGCCCATGCGGGCTTGCATTGCGCAGCGCGCACAACCAACCAGGCAGCTTGCAAATGGACAACAACCCGAAGATCCGCGTCGCCATCGTCGGCGTGGGCAACTGCGCCTCGTCGCTGGTGCAGGGCGTGCAGTTCTATGGCGGCATCGAACCGGCGGGCTTCGTGCCGGGGCTCATGCATCCGCTGCTGGGTGGCTTCTCGGCGGCGGACATCGTCTTCAGCGCCGCCTTCGACGTCAGCGCGCACAAGGTGGGCCTGGACCTGTCGGAGGCCATCGCCGCGCCGCCCAACAACACCATCCGCTTCGCCGAGCTGCCCTGGCTGGACGTGCCGGTGCACCGCGGCCCGGTGGCCGACGGCATCGGTGCCTACCTGGCCGACGAGGTGCCCGTGGCGCCCGGCCAGCCGGTGGACGTGGCCCAGGTGCTGCGCGACACGGGCACGCAGGTCGTCGTGTCCTACCTGCCGGTAGGATCGGAGCAGGCCACGCGCTGGTATGCCCAGCAGGCGCTGGAGGCGGGCTGCGCCTTCGTCAACTGCGTGCCGGTGTTCCTGGCCTCCGATCCGCTGTGGCAGGCACGCTTCGCGGCCAGGGGCCTGCCGCTGGTGGGCGACGACATCAAGTCGCAGGTGGGCGCGACCATCGTGCACCGCGTGCTCACCGACCTGTTCCGCAAGCGCGGCGTGCGGCTGGACCGCACCTACCAGCTCAACTTCGGGGGCAATGCCGACTTCCTCAACATGCTGGAGCGCGAGCGGCTGGTGTCGAAGAAGATCTCCAAGACGCGCGCCGTGACCAGCCAGCTCGGCAACCCCATGGAAGGCCGCAACGTGCACGTGGGCCCCAGCGACCACGTGCCCTGGCTGGAGGACCGCAAGTGGTGCCACATCCGCATGGAGGGCACGGCCTTCGGCAACGTGCCGCTGTCCTGCGAGGTGAAGCTGGAGGTGTGGGACTCGCCCAACTCGGCCGGCGTGGTGATCGACGCCGTGCGCTGCGCGCGGCTGGCGCTGGACCGCGGCATCGGCGGCGCGCTGGTGGCGCCGGCGGCCTGCTTCATGAAGTCGCCGCCCCGGCAGTTCACCGACGACGAGGCCCACGAACTGGTAGAGGCCTTCATCCGCGGCGATGCCGCCGGTGGCGAGGCCATGCGCGGCAGCCCGCCAGCGCCGGCCGCCGACCAGGCCGCGGCGCCCGCCGCCCAGCCGGAGGGCGTGCAGCCGTGATCGAAGCCGTCAAGTTCTGGAACGAGCCCAACAACAAGTCGCACTGGGACCTGGCGCTGGACCCGCAATGGCGCGCCTTCTCGGCCATGGTGCGCGCCGCGGCGCCCGCGGTGCGGGCCGAGAACCCGGCGCTGACGCGGGTGCTGGGCGGCATCTCGCCCATCGACCCCGGCTTCATGTCGCACCTGGTCGGCATGGGCACGATGGAAGACCTGGACGCGGTGGCCGTGCACGGCTTTCCGCTGGACTGGAACCATTGGCCGCTGGACGCCTGGCCCGAGCGCCTGGCCGAGATCCAGGCCGTGGTGCCGCTGCCGGTGTGGGTGACGGAAGTGGGCGTCTCCAGCTTCGGCGCCGAGGAGGTGCAGGCCTTCGGCCTGGCGCGCACGGCGCAGCTGCTGTCGGGCCGCGCACCGCGCGTCTTCTGGTATTCGCTCTACGACCTGCCCAGGGCTTGGCCGGCCACCACGCGCCACCGCGAGGCCGAAGGCTCCAGCTACTACCGCCACTTCCACATGGGCCTGCTGCGCGAGGACGGCAGCCCCAAGCAGTCGGCCGCGATCTTTCCGGCCTACACGCCCGAATTCGGCATCTGCCAGTGGTTCCATTTCGAGGACCCGCGGCTCGACGACGCCGTGCGCTGGCTGCGCCGCCTGGGCGTGCGCCGGCTGCGCACGGGCCTGAGCTGGGCCGACAGCTTCCGCCCCGGGGCCGAGGCCTGGTTCGACCGGCAGATGCGTGCGCTGGAGGAGTTCGAAGTCACGCTCACCTTCTGCTTCACGCCCGAGCACCGCGGCGTGGCGCCGCACCACACCAGCCCGCCGCTGGAGGCGGGCGAGTACGCCGAGTTCTGCGCCCGAGTGGTGAAGCGCTATGCGCCCGGCATGCGCATGGCCGGCAGGGCGCCGAGCGCGGACGCGCCCACGCTGCGGCTCGCCGGCTCGGCCTGAGCGGGCAGCGCTTCCGCACCCTCGGCCGGTGCCGGGCGGGCCAGGCGCCGCGCGAAATGGCCGATGGTGCGCTGCAGCCCCGCGGCCAGTGCGACCTGCGGCTGCCAGCCCAGCAGTTGCTGCGCGCGGGCGATGTCGGGCCGGCGCTGCAGCGGGTCGTCGACCGGCAGGGGCCGCGCCACCAGCGGCGACGGCGAGCCGGTCAGCTGCAGTACCTGCAGCGCGAGGTCGCGCACGCGGAACTCGCCGGGATTGCCCAGGTTGACGGGCGCGGCGCCGGCGTCCTCGCAGTCCATCAGCCGCATAAGGCCCTCGACCAGGTCGTCCACGAAGCAGAAGCTGCGCGTCTGCGCGCCGTCGCCGTAGAGCGTGATCGGCTCGCCGCGCAGCGCCTGCACGATGAAGTTGGACACCACGCGGCCGTCGTCCGGCCGCATGCGCGGGCCGTAGGTGTTGAAGATGCGCGCGATGCGCACGTCCACGCCGCGGTGGCGGTGGTGGTCCGTGAACAGCGTCTCGGCGGCACGCTTGCCCTCGTCGTAGCAGCTGCGCGGGCCGATCGGGTTGACGTGGCCCCAGTAGGCCTCGGTCTGGGGATGCACCCGCGGGTCGCCATAGACCTCGCTGGTGGAGGCCTGCAGGATGCGTGCGCCCTGGCGCTTCGCCAGTGCCAGCAGGTGCATCGCGCCGAGCACGCTGGTCTCCAGGGTGCGCACCGGGTCCTGCTGGTAGGCCGGCGGCGAGGCCGGGCAGGCCAGGTTGAAGATGCGGTCCACCTCCACCTGCAGCGGCTCGCGCACGTCGTGCTGGATGAGGCGGAAGCGCGGATGCCGCAGCGCCCGCGCGAGGTTGGCGCGGCGGCCGGTGCTGAAGTCGTCCGCGCACAGCACGCGGTGGCCCTGGCGCAGCAGCCGGTCGCACAGGTGGCTGCCCAGGAAGCCGGCGCCGCCCGTGACGAGGATGCGCAGGGAAGGGGTGGGGCTGGAAGGTGGGGCGTCGGGCAGCGGCATGGAAGCAGGCGAGAGAAGGTCGGGGAATCCGGGGGTGGGGCTCAGCGGCCGATGGCCAGGTAGTCGAAGCCCTCGCTGCGGATGGAGGGCTCGTAGAGGTTGCGGCCGTCGAAGATCAGCGGCTGGCGCAGCGTGGCCTTGAGCGCACTCAGGCTCAGGCTGCGGAAGACGCGCCATTCGGTCAGCACCAGCAGCGCGTCGGCACCGCTGGCGGCCTGCATCGGGTCGTCGGCGAAGTGCAGCTGCGCCAGCAGCTCGGGCCGGTCGGCCATGTCCTCGGCCAGGGCGCGGCGGGCCTGCTCGGTGGCGACCGGGTCGTAGGCCACCACGCGGCCGCCGCGCGCGAGCAGCGCGCCGATGACGCAGCGGCTGGGCGCCTCGCGCATGTCGTCGGTGTTGGGCTTGAAGGACAGGCCCCATACCGCGAACGTGCGGCCCGTGAGGTCGGGGCCGAAGCGCTGCAGCACCTTGGCCACCAGGATCTGCTTCTGCGCCTCGTTGACGTCGCCCACGGCCTCCAGGATGCGCAGGCGCTGGCCGTGGTCGGCGGCGGTGCGCAGCAGGGCCCGCACGTCCTTGGGGAAGCAGCTGCCGCCGTAGCCCAGGCCCGGGTACAGGAAGGCATGGCCGATGCGCGGATCGGCGCCGATGCCGCGGCGCACCTGCTCGATGTCGACGCCCACGCGCTCGGCCAGGTTGGCCAGCTCGTTCATGAAGCTGATGCGCGTGGCCAGCATGGCATTGGCCGCGTATTTGGTGAACTCGGCGGCGCGCAGGTCCATGGCCAGCAGCCGGTCGCGCTGGCGGTTGAAGGGGGCGTACAGCTCGCGCAGGGTGGCCAGGGCACGTTCGCCCGCCGGGCCTTCCTCCACGCCGACCACGATGCGGTCGGGCCGCATGAAGTCGTCCACCGCCGTGCCCTCCTTGAGGAACTCGGGGTTGGCCACCATGGCGAAGGGCACGTGGTCGAGGGCGCTGCCGGCGGCGGCATCGCCCTTCTCGCGCCGCGCCTCCAGTTGCCCCAGCACGGCCGCGCGCACGCGCTGGGCGGTGCCCACGGGCACGGTGGACTTCTGCACCACCACCTTCCAGCTGCGCATGTGCTGGCCGATGGCCTGGGCGGCGGCCAGCACGTACTGCAGGTCGGCGGCGCCGGTGGCGTCCGGCGGCGTGCCCACGGCGATGAAGACCACGTCTCCATGGTGCACGGCCTCGGCCTCGTCCTGCGTGAAGCGCAGCCGGCCGGCAGCCAGGTTGCGGGCCAGCATCTCGGGGAGGCCCTTCTCGTGGATGCAGGGCTCGCCCTGGGCCAGGCGCTCGATCTTGCTGCGGTCGACGTCGAAGCACAGCAGCCGATGCCCCGCTTCGGCCAGGCAGGTGGCAGTGACCAGGCCCACATAGCCCGTACCCAGGACCGTGATGTTCATGTTGTCGTGGTGCTGTAGGGTTGGGAGAAAGCGCAGGAGGGGATGCGGCCGCCAGGCGGCACGACGGCCACGCTAGGAGTGGCCCGCCCCGCGGATGTGGGACAAAGCTGAGCGACCTGTGGGCCGCAGGTGGTTGCGCGCAGGCGCCCGCCGCGCCGAAGATGGCCGCATGGAATCGCTGCGCTCTTCTCCCCATTTCGACTGGATCTCGCCGCAGCTGGCGGTGGGCGGCCATGTGCCGGTGGACTTCTATGGCGAGCTGGCCGGCACGCACGGCATCCGCGCCGTGGTGGACCTGCGCGCGGAAGACCGCGACGACGAGACACTGCTGACGCACCACGGCGTGCGGCTGCTGCACCTGCCCACGCCCGACATGTGCAGCGTGGACGATGCCCACCTGGACCACGGCCTGCGCTTCGCCGAGGCCGCGATGGAGGCGGGCGAGCACGTGCTGATCCATTGCCAGTGGGGCATCGGCCGCTCGGCCACGCTGGCGCTGTGCCTGCTGGTGGCGCGCGGCATGCCGCCGCTGCAGGCGCTGGCGGACATGAAGTCGCGCCGTGCGGTGGTGTCGCCTTCGCCCGCCCAGCTGGGCTGCTGGATCGCCTGGATGGAACGGCACCGCGGCGTGGCGCCCGCCGCCTTCGCGGTGCCCACGATGGCGCAATGCCAGCGCATCGCCTATGCGCACCTGGGCGGCGGTGCGACCGGCACCGGCACCGCCTGAGCATGCACGTCTATGGCGATGGCCAGCGGCGCGAGCGTCCTAGGGCCAAGCTGGCGCGGGTGCAGGTCGCGCTGCGCCGGGCCGCCGCGGCGCCCACGGGCATCGCACGGCATGCGCTGTGGATCGAGGCGCTGATCGAGGCCGGCGAGCTGCTGCAGGGCGTGGCCGATGCGGTGGGCGATGAGGCCCTGGGCCGTTGCGACGATGACGCCCTGGTCCGTTGCGACGATGACGCCGTGGACGGCGCGACCGCGCTTGCACTGGCCCTGGCGCATGCCTGCCTGCACAGCTGGCGCCATGGCTTCGCGGCACCGCCGGATGTGGACGTGCGCACGGCACTCGCGCGCTGCGCGGGCCTCGGGTGGCCCGCGTGGATCGACGTGCGCCGCTGCGAGGGCTATGCCTTCTATGCGCTGTATCCCGAGGGCCACGGCATGGCGGCACTGGCGGCGAGCGCATCGGGCGCCATGCAGGGCGGCGGCCACAGCCGCGTGCTGGGCCTGCGCAGCATCGGCACCAGCCTGGCGGCGATGGTGGCGGCGGGCCTGGATGCGCCGCGCTTCGACACGCTGCGGCCCGCGGGCCATCCCTTCGCGCGCACGGCCGCCGCGCTGCCGCCAGGGCCGGCGCACGATGCGGCCGTGGTCGACGAAGGCCCGGGCCTGTCGGGCAGCAGCTTCGCCGCCGGCCTGGGGGCGCTGGTGCAGGCGGGCGTGGCGCCTTCGCGGGTGCACCTCTTTCCTTCGCATCCGCACGGGCCGGGCGCGCAGGCCAGCGATGCCGCCCGTGCCCTCTGGCGGACGCAGCCGGTGCATGCGGTGGGCATCGATGCGCTGATCGGCGGACGGGCCGCACCGCCGCAGCGCCTGCTGGACTGGGTGCGCGCCGACCTGCCCGGGCCCGTGGCCCCTGACTGGCTGGACGTCGGCGGCGGCCGCTGGCGCAGCCTGCACGGCGACATGGCCGGCCGGTTGCCGGCGCAGCCGCAGATGGAGCGCCTCAAGTTCCTGCTGCCGGCGCAGCGTGGGGGCGGCGCGTGGCTGCTGCGCTTCGCCGGCCTGGGCCGCGCGGGCCGCGCGGCCTTCGCGCGCCGGCGCGTGCTCGCCGCGGCCGGCTTCGGGCCGTCGGTGCAGGGGCTGTGGCATGGCTTCACGGCCGAGCGCTGGCTGCCCGAGGCACGGCCACTGCCGTTGTGGGCCGCTGCACAGTCGCCCCCGCGTGCGTGGCTGGTCGATCGCCTGGCCGACTACCTGGCCTTCCGGGCCCGGCATCTGCCCGCCCCGGCGCAGGCCGGCGCCAGCCTGGCCACGCTGGTGGCGATGGCGCATCACAACATCGCCCAGGGGCTGGGCGAGGCGGCGGCGCCGGCCTGGGCGGCGTGGTGCGGCGCCTGGCCTGCGGCGATGCTGGCCGCGCCGCTGCGCCGCGTACAGACCGACAACCGCCTGCACGCCTGGGAATGGCTGTGGGACGGCGAGCGCCTGCGCAAGGCCGACGCGGTGGACCATGCCCACGCGCACGACCTGGTGGGCTGCCAGCCCATCGCGTGGGACGTGGCCGGCGCGCTGGCCGAATTCGCCCTCGACGCGGACGAGCGGCAGCGGCTGCTGCACCGGATGCGGGCGCAGGGCTGCGCGCTGCAGCCGGATCTGCTGGCGCTGTGCGAGCCGCTGTATGCGGCCTTCCAGCTCGGTGCCTTCACGCTCGCGGCCCAGTCGGCGCCGCCCGCGGATGCGCCGGCGCTGCACACCAAGGCCGCTGGCTATGCGCAGGCGCTGAAACTGAAGCTGGGCTTAAAAGGGGCCGCCTGAAGGCCTCCGGCGGCGTGGTGTCGGCACTCTCCGACAGCCAGCCTGGGCCCGGCGGCGCATCGTCGGGCCGTGTTTCACACGTTCTCAGGAGGAACTGCCATGTCTGCCCAGCCCCATACCCCGAGCTTCGGTTCTCCGTCCGGCGCCATGGCCGGGCCGGCGACCGCCACCTTGGCCGCGCGCGAGCGCGCCTTCTTGCAGGCCTTCGCGCCGCACTGGGGCTGGCTGGCCCTGCGTGGCGTGGCGGCGGTGCTGTTCGGCGTGCTGGCGCTCGCTTTGCCCGGCCTCACGGTGGCCGTGATGGTGCTGCTGTGGGGCGCCTATGCGCTGGTGGACGGCGTCTTCGCGCTGATGGCCGGCTTCAAGATGCGGCACGAGGGCCGGCCCCTGTGGGCCGTGGTGCTGCTGGGCCTGCTGGGCGTCGCCGCCGGCATCGTGGCGCTGGTGTGGCCCGGCATGACGGCGCTCACGCTGGTGATGGTCATCGGCGCCTGGGCGGTGGTCGGCGGCGTGTTCCAGATCGCCACCGCCATCCGGCTGCGCCGCGAGATCGAGGGCGAATGGGCCTATGTGCTGTCGGGCGCACTCTCGGTGCTGTTCGGCCTGGCGCTGCTGGTCGCCCCCGGGGCCGGTGCCGTCGCCATGGCGTGGCTGATCGGCGGCTTCGCCCTGGCCTATGGCGTGCTGATGTTGGTGCTGGCCTTCCGGGTGCGCAAGGCCCGCTGATCGCCGCGCGCGGCGGCGCGCGTCACGCCGCCGCCAGCATGCCGCGCTCTTCGATGAAACGCACCACCTGGGCCAGACCGTCCTGGGTCTTGAGGTTGGTCATCACGAAGGGCTTGCCCTTGCGCATGCGTACCGTGTCGGCCTCCATCACGCCCAGGTCGGCGCCCACGTGCGGGGCCAGGTCGGTCTTGTTGATGACGAACAGGTCGCTCTTGGTGATGCCCGGGCCGCCCTTGCGGGGGATCTTCTCGCCGGCGGCCACGTCGATCACGTAGATGGTCAGGTCCGACAGCTCGGGGCTGAAGGTGGCGGCCAGGTTGTCGCCGCCGCTTTCCACGAACACCACGTCGGCCTCGGGAAAGTCGCCCAGCATGCGGTCGATGGCCTCCAGATTGATGGAGGCGTCCTCGCGGATGGCGGTGTGCGGGCAGCCGCCCGTTTCCACACCCAGGATGCGCTCGGCCGGCAGCGCGCCGGCCACGGTGAGCAGGCGCTGGTCTTCCTTGGTGTAGATGTCGTTGGTGATGGCGATCAGGTCGTACTGCGCGCGCATCGCCTTGCAGAGCATCTCCAGCAGGGTGGTCTTGCCCGAGCCGACGGGCCCGCCGATGCCCACGCGCAGGGGCGGCAGCTTCTTGGTGCGGTTCGGGATGTGGTGCAGGGCGGTCATGGTCGTGAGTCTCGTAAAAGGGCAGGGCCAGTCTGGACCTTGCGTTGTTGGGAGTAGGCGGCGGGGGACTGTGCAGCGGAGTCGGGTGCGGGTCCTAGCTGCGGAACAGCCGCGAATACTGCGTCTCGTGCTGCGCCGACAGGATGGCGAGCATGGGCGAGAAGGACTGGCGGCGGTCGTCGGGCAGGGCCATGGCGGATTCGACGGCGGCCGGAATCTCCTGCGCCAGCCGCGCCAGGATGCGCTGGCCGGCGCTCTGGCCCAGCGGCACGGCCTTGATGGCGGCGGCGCTCATGTTCTCGGCCCAGCCGAAGGCGAAGGCCAGGCAGCCGTCCTGCGCGCTGGCGCCGGCCCGCGCGGCCGCGAAGGCGAAGGCCACCGGATAGGTGGGCGGCAGCCCGGCGAAGCAGGCGGCGGCATCGGCATGGTGCAGCTTGAGCCATTCGACGAAGGAGCGGCCCATCTGCTCGGTCTGCAGCAGGAATTCGGCCGATTCGCGCGTCTGGCGTACCCAGTCGTTGAGCGCCTGCACGCGCGGCAGGTCGCCGGCCGACCAGGCGGCGATGGCCTGGGCCACCACCGACAGGTCGCCGCGCGCCAGGCTCAGGTGCAACTGCCCGGCCAGCCAGTCGGCCGCCGCGGCTTCGTCCTTGACGCCGGCCCATTCGATGGCGGCCTCCAGCCCCTCGGAATAGGAGAAGCCGCCCACGGGCAGGGCGGGGGAGGCGAGCCAGATGAGCTGCAGGAGGCTGTGGGGGGCGAGCGGCGTCATGGCACGGGGCTTTCTC
>NZ_LDSL01000037.1 GCF_001476815.1 Pseudacidovorax intermedius
TTTTGGCGTACTTCTTGGCTTCGCCGCCGAACTTGGCCGACAGCACCGTGGCGATGGCCGCCGTCAGGGTCGTCTTGCCATGGTCCACGTGACCGATGGTGCCCACGTTCACGTGCGGCTTGGTGCGTTCAAACTTGCCTTTTGCCATTGTCTGGACTCCGAATACAACTTAGACCACATGTACATGGACTTGTGCAGCCGGCTGCCGCACCATCCCTGCAATCGATGGTGCCCTTGGCGGGAATCGGACCCGCGACCTCTCCCTTACCAAGGGAGTGCTCTACCACTGAGCCACAAGGGCAACTTGAAAAACGTCGCTAACGTTTGATGAAGCCGCTTGGAGCGGGAGACGGGAATCGAACCCGCGTCATCAGCTTGGAAGGCTGGGGTTCTACCATTGAACTACTCCCGCATCGTGACACTTGGCACCACCACTCGGCGGCGCCGGCCTCGCACGAAAATCGCTCGGCAACTTTCATCATTCGCTGGTGGAGAGGGCTGGATTCGAACCAGCGTAGGTATAAACCGGCAGATTTACAGTCTGCTGCCATTAACCACTCGGCCACCTCTCCGGCGAACGCAAGACTATAGCAGCATCTGCGCAGGTTGGCGAGCAGGCACCAAAAAATTTTCGTCTTGCCCGCGGCGCAGCTGCCTACGCCCTCCCGGCAGCACGGCCTTCCCACATCTTTTTGCTGCACTGCACAATGACGGCATGAAAGCCATTGCCGCCCCCTCCCCTTCCGCTGAACGCCGCAAGGTGCACCTGGCCCTGCAGGGCGGCGGCTCGCACGGCGCCTTCACCTGGGGCGTGCTCGACGCCCTTCTGGAGGATGGCCGCCTGGCGCTGGAAGGCATCAGCGGCGCCAGCGCCGGCGCGGTCAATGCGGTGGCCCTGGCCCATGGCTTCGCCTGCGCATCGTCGGACGGCGACGCGACGCAGGCGGCGGCGCGCGCCCTGGCCCGCGAGACGCTGCAGCGCGTGTGGCACCGGGTGGCCGGCGCCGGCGCGCCAAGCGCCATGGCCTCGCAGTTCGTGCGCATGCTGTTCGGCCATGCGCCGGCCTTTGCGGCAAGAGGCGCGGACGCCTGGGCCTCGCCCTACCAGTTCAATCCGCTGGGCATCAACCCGCTGCGCACCCTGCTGGACCAGGAGATCGACTTCGAGGCCATCGCCGCGCTGGACCATCCGCGCGTGTACGTGTCGGCCACCCAGGTACGCTCCGGGCGTGCCCGGATCTTCCAGGGTGCGGACCTGACGCTGTCGGCGGTGATGGCCTCGGCCTGCCTGCCGACGATGTTCCAGGCGGTGGAGATCGACGGCGAGCCCTACTGGGACGGCGGCTATTCGGCCAACCCCGCCCTGTTGCCGCTGATCGAGAACGCCGAGAGCGCCGACATCGTGCTGGTGCAGCTCAACCCCCTGCGGCGCGACGAGACGCCCCGGGCGCCGCACGACATCGCCCAGCGCGTGGAGGAACTCGCCTTCAATGCCAGCCTGATCTCGCAGATGCGCGCCATCGACTTCATGCAGCAGCTGGGGGCCGACGGCCGGCTGCAGGAAGGCCGGCAGTTCCGCCAGCTGCGGCTGCACCGCATCGACATCGACAGCGCGCTGGACGACCCGCTGCCCTCGGCGACCAAGCTGTCGACCGACATCGCGATGCTCGAGGAGCTGTTCGAACGCGGCCGCCGGGCCGCCGCCGATTGGCTGGCGCGGCATTTCGAGGACGTGGGCCAGCGCACCACCATCGACATCCAGGCCGACTACGTGGCAGGCGCGCCGATGCCCACCGAACCGCTGCCCGAGGAACCGGCCCGCCTGCGCCGCGCCTGATCTGCGGCAAGCGCCGCGCCAGCGTCGCCGCGCGGCGCGGCGAACGAAACCTCAGCCGGCCTCGCCCTCGCCCGCAGTGGCGCCCGCCGAGCCCGCCGCCAACGCCCGCTGCGCCTCCCGCCAGGCCCGCGCCTGGCCGAAATGCCCGCAGCCGATGAAGGGCACCGGCGGCCGCAGCGCCGACAGCGGCGAGGGATGGTTGGCCATCAGCAGCTTGTGGCGCTTCGCGTCGATGAAGCCCCGCTTGCTCTGCGCATGGGAGCCCCACAGCATGAAGACCACCGGCCGCTCACCGTCGGCCACGTGGCGGATGACGGCATCGGTCAGCACTTCCCAGCCGCGGTTGGCGTGGCTGGCCGGCTGGCCTTCTTCCACGGTGAGGCAGGTGTTGAGCAGCAGCACGCCCTGCTGCGCCCAGCGCACCAGGCTGCCGCCAGGGTTCGGAAACTTCGGCGGCGGCGTGCCCAGGTCGCGCTCCAGCTCCTGGAAGATGTTGCGCAGCGAGGGCGGCAGGCGCACGCCGGGCGCGACCGAGAAGGCCAGGCCCTCGGCCTGGCCGCGGCCGTGGTACGGGTCCTGGCCCAGGATGACCACGCGCACGGCCTCCGGCGGCGTGAGTTCCAGCGCACGCAGCGGCTGGGGCGGAAAGATCACCGCCCCGGCCTGCAGCCGCTCCTGCAGAAAACCGAGCAGGCCGCGGCCCTTGTCGCTGGCGAAGAAGCGGTCGACCAGGGGCCGCCAGCCCTCGGCCACCGGCCAGTCGGCCGGGTCGGCGGACTGCAGCTGCGTGATGACGCCGGAGGCGCCAGGGGTGGCCATGCCGTCCCGGATCATGCGGCGAACAGCTCGGCCAGCGCCTCGCCCGGCTCCGGCGCGCGCATGAAGCGCTCGCCGACGAGGAAGGCGTTCACGCCGCCGTCGCGCAGCTGCTGCACGTCCTCGCGCGTGGCGATGCCCGATTCGGTGACCAGCAGGCGATCGGCCGGGACCATGGCCTTCAGGTCCAGCGTGGTCTGGATCGACACCTCGAAACTGCGCAGGTTGCGGTTGTTGACGCCCACCAGGGGCGTGCGCAGCTTCAGCGCGCGCGCCATCTCGTCGGCGTCGTGCACCTCGACCAGCACGGCCATGTCCAGGCCCAGGGCGATGGCCTCGAAGTCGCGCATCTGCGCATCGTCCAGGCAGGCGGCGATGAGCAGGATGCAGTCGGCGCCCATGGCGCGCGACTCGTAGATCTGCCAGGCATCGACCATGAAGTCCTTGCGCAGCACCGGCAGGTCGCAGGAGGCGCGCGCCTGGCGCAGGTAGTCGGGGCTGCCCTGGAAGAACTGGCGGTCGGTCAGCACCGACAGGCAGGCGGCGGCCATGTCGCCGTCACCCAGGGCATAGCTCTGCGCCAGGTCGGCGGGGATGAATTCACCCTCGCGGATCACGCCCTTGCTGGGGCTGGCCTTCTTGATCTCGGCGATCACGCCCGCCTGGCCGGCGGCGATGCGGCGGCGCAGCGCGCCGACGAAGTCGCGGGTGAGCACCCGGCTCTCGGCGTCGGCGCGGATGGCCTCCAGCGGCACGCGCTTGCGGGCAGCGGCCACTTCCTCGTGCTTGACGGCGACGATCTTGTTCAGGATGTCGGACATGGAATGGCTTCCTTCTCGTTGTTCAGGCCGCAGCCCTGCTGGCCGCATCGGCCGTGAACTGCACGAGCTGCGACAGGCGGGCGCGGGCCGCGCCGCTGTCCAGCGCCTCGCGCGCGCGCTCGATGCCGCTGGCGATGGAGTCGCAGACATCGGCCGCATAGAGCGCCGCGCCCGCATTGAGCAGCACGATGTCGCGTGGCGCGCCGTGCTCGCCGGCCAGCACGCCCATCAGCACCGCCTTGGACTCCTCCGGCGTCTGCACCCGCAGCGCACGCAGGCTGGCCATGCGCAGGCCGAAGTCCTCGGGATGCACCTCGTACTCGCGGATCTCGCCGTTCTTCAGCTCGCCGACCATGGTGGCGGCGCCGAGCGAGATCTCGTCCAGCCCGTCGCGGCCGTAGACCACCAGCGCATGTTCCGCGCCCAGCCGCTGCAGCGCCCGCACCTGGATGCCCACCAGGTCGGGGTGGAACACGCCCATCAGGATGTGCGTCGCACCGGCCGGGTTGGTGAGCGGGCCCAGGATGTTGAAGATGGTCTTGATGCCCAGCTCGCGCCGCACCGGCGCCACGTTCTTCATCGCCGGATGGTGGTTGGGCGCGAACATGAAGCCGATGCCCACCGCCTCGATGCTGCGGGCGATCTGCTCGGGGCCGAGGTTGATGTGCACGCCGAGCGACTCCAGCACGTCGGCGCTGCCGGACTTGCTGCTGACGCTGCGGCCGCCGTGCTTGCTGACCTTGGCGCCCGCGGCCGCGGCCACGAACATGGAACAGGTCGAGATGTTGAAGGTGTGGGCGCCGTCGCCGCCGGTGCCGACGATGTCGACCAGGTGCGTGCGGTTCTTCACCGGCACGTGCAGCGCCACCTCGCGCATCACCTGCGCGGCGGCGGTGATCTCGCCGATGGTCTCCTTCTTGACGCGCAGGCCGGTGATCAGCGCCGCCGTCATCACGGGCGAGGCCTCGCCGCGCATGATCATGCGCATGATGTGGAGCATCTCGTCGTGGAAGATCTCCCGGTGCTCGATGGTGCGCTGCACGGCTTCCTGGAGCGTGATGGGCATGGCGGTGTCTGCTTTCTCGAAGGCGGAAGAAGGAGGGAAAGGCGCGGACGTTCAGCGCGAGGGCGCGTCGCTGAAGGCCAGCTTGAGGCCGAAGCCGATGAACAGCACGCCGGCCACGCGGTCGAGCCAGCGCAGGCCGTCGCGCACCGCGCTGCGGCGCGCCAGCCAGCCCGCGGCGAGCGCCCAGCCCACGTTGACGGGAATGGCGTTGACGTTGAACAGCACGCCCAGCAGCACGAAGGCCAGCGCCTTGTCGTCGGTGCCCGGCGCGATGAACTGCGGCACGAAGGCCAGGAAGAACAGCGCCACCTTCGGGTTGAGCACGTTGGTCCAGAAGCCGCCCAGGTAGATGGCCTTGAGGCTGCGGGGCGCGTCCACGGCCGAGGCAGCGCCGTCGAGCTCGGCGGGCGGTGCCGCCTTCGACAGCAGCATGCGCAC
Source organism: Pseudacidovorax intermedius (assembly GCF_001476815.1). GTDB lineage: Bacteria > Pseudomonadota > Gammaproteobacteria > Burkholderiales > Burkholderiaceae_C > Xenophilus > Xenophilus intermedius_A. The sequence continues at coordinate 4,979 of NZ_LDSL01000037.1, forward strand.
GCCCAGGTACAGCAGGTAGGCCGCGCCGATGACCTTGAGCACCGTGAAGGCTGCCGCCGAGGTCGCCATCAGCGTGCCGACGCCGATGGCCGCGGCGGCGATGTGCACGAAGCAGCCGGTGGTGATGCCGAGCCCGGCCACGATGCCGGCGCGAACGCCGGAACGCAGCGCGTTCGTCACCACGTACAGCACGTCGGGGCCCGGCGTGAGGTTGAGCAGCCAGCCGGCGGCGATGAAGGCGAGCAGATGGGGAAGATCGGGCATCGCGCGCTCCTGCTTCCGATGGTCAGGCCTTGAAGAAGGCGCGGATCGCCGCCACGGCCCGGTCGACACCGGCGGCGTCGACGTCGAGGTGCGTCACGAAGCGCAGCCGGTAGAGCCCCGTCGCCAGGATGCCCTGCGCCTCGAGGCTGGGCAGCAACGCCGCAGCGCGTTCCTGCGCAGCGCCCGTGAGATCGACGAAGACGATGTTGGTGTGCGGGGCCTGCACCGTCAGCCCCTCGATGCCGTCGAGCCCCTGCGCCAGGCGCCGGGCCAGCGCATGGTCGTCGGCCAGACGGTCGACGTGGTGGTCGAGCGCATGCAATGCGGCCGCCGCCAGCATGCCGGCCTGGCGCATGCCGCCGCCGGCCATCTTGCGCACCCGGTGGGCGCGGGCGATGAAGTCGCGCGAGCCGCACAGCGCCGAGCCGACGGGCGCGCCCAGGCCCTTGCTGAAGCAGACCGAGACGCTGTCGAAGCACTGCGCGATGCGCCGGGCCTCGCTTCGCACGTCGCCGCCGGTGGCCTGGGCCTGGGCGGTGGCTGCGTTGAAAAGCCGCGCGCCGTCGAGGTGGCGCGACAGGCCGCGCGACTGCGCCAGCGCCGTGGCCCGTTGCACGTAGTCGAAAGGCAGCAACCGGCCACCGAGGGTGTTCTCCAGCGCCAGCAGCCGGCTGCGCGCGAAGTGCGCATCGTCCGGCTTGATCGCCGCCTCGATGTCGGCCAGCGCCAGCGTGCCGTCGGCCTGGTGCTCCAGCGGCTGGGGCTGGATGCTGCCCAGCACCGCGGCGCCGCCGCCTTCCCAGCGGTAGCAGTGCTGCATCTGGCCCACGATGTACTCGTCGCCGCGCTGGCAGTGGGCCAGCAGGGCGCACAGGTTGCTCTGCGTGCCCGTGGGCACGAACAGCGCCGCCTCGAAGCCGAGCATCTCGGCGATGCGCGCCTGCAGCGCATTGACCGTCGGGTCGTCGCCGAAGACGTCGTCGCCCACCGGCGCGGCCAGCATGGCCGCACGCATCGCCGCGGTGGGGCGGGTGACGGTGTCGCTGCGCAGGTCGATGGGGGCGGCGTGGGCCATCAGGCGGGCTCCAGGAAGTTGCGGAGCATGGCGTGGCCGTGCTCGGTGAGGATGGATTCGGGATGGAACTGCACGCCCTCCATCCGCACCGCCTGCGGCAGCTCGGTGTGGCGCACGCCCATGATCTCGCCGTCGTCGGTGCGGGCCGTGACGGCCAGCACCGAGGGGCAGCTTTCGCGCTCGATGGCCAGCGAGTGGTAGCGGTTGACGGTGAAGCGCTCGGGCAGGCCGGCGAACACGCCCTCGCGCGTGGTCGTGATCTCGCTGACCTTGCCGTGCATCAGCTGGCGGGCCCGCACGATCCGGCCGCCGAAGGCCGCGCCGATGCTCTGGTGGCCCAGGCACACGCCCAGGATGGGCAGCTTGCCGGCGAAGGCCTGGATGGCCGGCACCGACACGCCCGCCTCGGCCGGCGAGCAGGGGCCGGGCGAGATCACCAGCCGGCTGACGCCGGCGGCGATGCGCTCGCCGATGCCTTCCAGCGTGATCTCGTCGTTGCGCACCGTCTCCACCTCGGCGCCCAGCTCGCCGAAGTACTGCACCAAGTTGTAGGTGAAGGAGTCGTAGTTGTCGATCATCAGCAGCTTCATGGCGCTCACTCCAGGCCTTCTTCCACCAGCTCCGCCGCACGCAGCAGCGCGCGGGCCTTGGCCTCGGTTTCCTTCCATTCCAGCTCGGGCACCGAGTCGGCCACCACGCCGGCCGCGGCCTGCACGTGCAGCACCTGGTCCTTGATGACGCCGGTGCGGATGGCGATGGCCAGGTCCATGTCGCCGGCATAGCTGATGTAGCCGCAGGCGCCGCCGTACAGGCCGCGCTTGGTCGGCTCCAGCTGGTCGATCAGTTCCATGGCATGCACCTTGGGCGCGCCGGTCAACGTGCCGGCCGGGAAGGTGGCCTTGAACACGTCGATGGCGCCCATGCCGTCCAGCAGCGTGCCTTCGACGTTGCTCACGATGTGCATCACGTGGCTGTAGCGCTCGACCGCGAAGGCCTCGGTCACCTTGACGCTGCCGGTCTTGGCGATGCGGCCGATGTCGTTGCGGGCCAGGTCGATCAGCATGACGTGCTCGGCGCGTTCCTTGGGGTCGTTGACCAGCTCGACCTCGGCGGCCTTGTCCAGTTCCATCGAGGCGCCGCGCGGCCGGGTGCCGGCCAGCGGGCGGATGGTGATTCGCTGTTCACCGTCGCCGGCCTGCTCCTGCCGCACCAGGATCTCCGGCGAGGCCCCGACGACGTGGAAGTCGCCGAAGTCGTAGAAGTACATGTAGGGGCTGGGGTTGAGCGAACGCAGCGCGCGGTACAGCGACAGCGGCGACTCGGTATAGCGCTTGCTGATCCGCTGGCCCACCTGCACCTGCATGAAGTCGCCGGCGGCGATCAGTTCCTTGGCGCGCTCCACGGCCGCCAGGTAGTCGGCCTTGGCGAAGGGCCGCTCGGCCGGATGCGCCTGCGTGGGCTTGACCTGCGGTGCGGCCACCGAATAGCGCAGCAGGTCCTTGAGCTCGCGAAGCCGGCGCTTGCCGCGGGCATAGGCCTCGGGCTGCGACGGGTCGGCGTAGACGATCAGGTAGAGCTTGCCCGACAGGTTGTCGATGACCGCCACCTCCTCGCACTGCAGCAGCAGGATGTCGGGGCAGCCGAGCGTGTCGGGCGGGCAGGTCTTCTCGAGCTTGCGTTCGATGTAGCGCACCGCGTCGTAGCCGAAGTAGCCGGCCAGGCCGCCGCAGAAACGCGGCAGGCCGGGGCGCAAGGCCACCTTGAAGCGCTTCTGATAAGCGGCGATGAAGTCCAGCGGGTTGCCGCTGGCGGTCTCGACCACCTGGCCATCGGTCACGACCTCGGTGCGGGCCTCGTCGCCGAAGCCGCTGGCGCGCAGCAGCGTGCGCGCGGGCAGGCCGATGAAGCTGTAGCGGCCGAAGCGCTCGCCGCCGACGACGGATTCGAGCAGGAAGCTGTGGCGCCCGCCGCCGGCGGCGCCGTGGCCATGGGCCAGCTTGAGGTAGAGGGAGAGCGGGGTTTCGAGGTCCGCGAAGGCCTCGGTCATCAGCGGGATGCGGTTGAAGCCCTGGCTGCTGAGGCTCTTGAACTCGAGTTCGGTGATCACGGGGTTTCTCCTGGCCGGCGGGCGCTCGTGTGGCCCGCGCGGCGATTCATTCGGTCTGTCTGGAGCGGCCCGGCGACGGAAGCATCGGCCGGGCCAGGCGTGCGCAGCCGCGAAGGCCGCGCGATCAGGCGGTCAACGTCTTTGGCTTGCGCCAGGGCCAGGCTCCCCGGCAGCCTTGCCCCGTCTGGATGACGTGATGAATGAACATGAGAGGCGCGGAGTGTAGCCCAGGGCCTGCGGGCGGCGACCGTTTGCGCAAGGGCCCGTCAGGGGGCCGTGCCGCCGGTGCCGAAGCGCAGGTCCGCCAGCGAATCCAGGTACGCATCGGCCGGCACCTCGCGCACCGGCCGGCCGTGGTTGTAGCCGTAGCCCACCAGCACCACCCGGCAGCCGGCGGCGCGGGCGGCCTGCGCATCGTTGCTGGAGTCGCCGATCGCCAGCGTGCGGCCCGGCGCGCTGCCCAGGGCCTCACAGGTGCCGAGCAGCGGCAGCGGGTCGGGCTTCTTGCGCGCGAAGCTGTCGCCGCCGAACACGTGGTCGAAGAAACCGTCCAGCCCCTTGGCCGCCAGCAGCGGCCGCGCGAAGGCGAGCGGCTTGTTGGTCAGGCAGGCCAGGGGCAGGCCCTGCGCGCGCAGCGCCGCCAGGCCCTCGGCCACGCCGGGGTAGACGGTCGAATGCCGGCCGTTGATGGCGAGGTAGTGGTGCTGGTAGCGCGCCCAAGCCTGGTCGAACAGCGCCTCGGGCGAGGATGCACCGACGTGCTGCAGCACGGCGCGGATCAGGTGCTCGGAGCCCTTGCCCACCAGCGTGCCGATGACGCCCGCCTCGATGGGCGGCAGCGACAGGTCCTGCAGCATGGCGCCCAGCGCGGCATCGAAGTCGCCCAGGGTGTCCACCATGGTGCCGTCGAGGTCCACGATGGCGGCGTCGAGGGAGGAGCGGTCGAAGAAGGCAGCGGTCACGGCGGCAGTCGGGGTCGGAGTCGGGCTCGCGACTGTACCGCCCGGACCCTGCGCCACCCCCCGGCCGGGCGTCTCCTACGCTTCGGTCAAGGACTGCGCCGCGACCACCGCCTCGGTGCGGTTGCGCACGTTCAGCGCGCGGAAGATGGCGGCCAGGTGGATCTTCACCGTGCCTTCGCTGATGCCCAGGCTGCGGCCGATGAGCTTGTTGGGCTTGCCCTGCGACAGCAGCTGCAGCACCTCGACCTGGCGCTCGGTGAGCACGTTGCGCAGGTGCTCCAGCGTGGGCGCGCCGGCCGGCGCGGAAGCGGTGGCGGCCTTCTGCAGCGGCCCGGCGCCGACATGCGGCGCGATGCCGCCCGCCAGGGCCGACAGCATCATCGGCGGCACATAGACGCCGCCGGCCAGCACCAGGCGCACGGCCGACAGCATGACCTCGGGCGAATAGGCCTTGGGAATGAAGCCCAGCGCGCCGCGGTCGAGCACGGCGCGCATCATGGCCGGATCTTCGTAACCGGAAACCACGATCACCGGCACCTCCGGATGGCGGCGGCGCAATTCGTCGATGTGGTCGTACTGCTCGGCGCCGGGGATGTTGAGGTCGATCAGGGCCAGGTCGACGTCGTCCGCAGCCAGGGCGCGCAACTCGGCGGCAGTCGTCGCCACCACGAAGGCCACGCCGTCCTCCAGTTCGGCCAGCTTGGCCTTCATGGCTTCGATGACCAGGCGATGGTCTTCGGCGATCAGGATTCTCATGGCGTGCTCGTTGGGAGGGACCGGGGAATGCGATTCACGCTGGCGCCTGCCGGGCCCCGCCACCACGATGCATGCACCGGCAGGGCCCGCCTTCGCAGGCTCGAAGCGGGCACGATAGCGCCGATCCCGGGGGCCATCAAGGCAGCCACCTGCCCGAATGGCATAGCTCTGTCGTCCTATGGCCGATGCGGGTGCGCGCACCGCAATGCGCGCCCGACGCGCATTCAGGGCGCGGAAGGCTCGATGCGGATCTGCCGGGCGCCGAAGGTGACGTCGAGCTTGAGCGCCTTGCCCGGCTCCACCGGCCGCACCTCGCGCCAGCGGGCGCGATCCAGGTCGCGGTAGGCCGCCATGAAGGCCAGGGCGCGGGCATCGGCGGGCAGCGTCATCTCGACGCGGCGGCTCTCGCCGGGCCGCAGCAGCGCCTCTTCCTTCTGCACCAGCTCGGCGCCGAGGGTGGCCTGGTCCTTGTCGAACAGCGTGAAGAAGTCGGCCGCCTCGAAGGGCGTGGCCGCCTTGAGCGCATAGACGCGGACCGTGACCGGCGAGGCGCGGCCGCGCGCATCGGGATTGGCATCGGCACCGCCCCTAAGCTGCAGCACCACCGGCGTGACAACAGGCTTGGGCGGTGGCGGCGGTGCCGCGCAGGCCACGAGCAGCAGTGCGGCGGCGGCTGCGCCGCACCCCCGCAGACGCCGCGCAAGGCGGCCATAGGACGAACGTTGGAGGGTTGGCGCCTGCATGCTATTTCCTTCGTTGCATTGACCCTGGGGGTGGGCATCTTCGATTATCCGCAGCACTTTCCCACAGGCAACATGCTGACCCCAGATCTCGTCGACGCACTGCTGGAGCCCATCGGCGAGGCATCGCCCTGCGGCGACGACCTGGAGTACGACCCCGACTTCATCGCACTCGAGGCCGCGTCGCAGGGCAAGCCCGAGCAGCAGTTCGGCGACACCGTGATCCCCGCCGTGGAGCCGGAATGGCCGCAGGTGGCCACTGCCGCGCAGGCCCTGCTCAAGCGCACCAAGGACCTGCGCGTGGCCGTGCACCTGCTGCGCGCCGGCACGCGGCTGCAGGGCCTGGAAGGCTTTCTCGCGGGCATGCAGCTGCTCGGGGGGCTGCTGGAGCGCCACTGGGACCGCCTGCACCCCATGCTGGACGCGGACGACGGCGACGACCCGACCATGCGCCTGAACGCGCTCGCGCCGCTGGCCGACGATGCGCTCGTGGTGCGCGACCTCTACGACGCCTGGGTGGGCACGGCGCGCAGCCTGGGCCGCATCCGGGTGCGCGACGTGGCGGTCGCGCGCAACCTGCTCGCGCCGGGCACGGGCGATGCCGGCTACTCGGCCTCGCAGCTGCAGGGCGGCCTGGAGGAGATCGTGCAGGCCCAGCCGGAAGTGGCCGGGCGCATGGCCGCCGCGGGCCCGGCGATCAACGGCCTGCGGCAGCTGCTCAACGCGCGCAGCGGCCTGGACGAGGCGGTGGACATGGCTCGCCTGCGCGCCATCGGCCACATGCTGGGCCAGGCCGCGCAGGGCCTGGCGGGCGGCACGGCGCCCGGCGACGCAGCGCCCACCGGCACCGCGGCCGGCGGCCAGGACGGCGACGGCGCTCCGCCCGCTGGCGGCGGCGCCGCGCCATTGCGCGGCGAGATCCAGTCGCGCGCCGATGCCCTGCTGATGCTCGACAAGGTCATCGCCTACCTGCAGCGCACCGAGCCCGGCAACCCGGCCCCGCTGCTCATCGAACGCGCCAAGAAGCTCATCGGCGTGGGCTTCCTGGACATCATCGCCAACCTCGCGCCCGACGCCATGGGCGCCATCGAGCACGTGACCGGCGCCCGCGCCGCCGGCGACTGAAACGCTGCCCGCTCACCCACCCGGCGCACGCCGCACGCGCCACCCGCTTCACCCCTCTCCTCCAAGGAGCTTTCCCATGTCCGCCAAGAGCAGTCAGAAATTCATTGCCCGCAACCGCGCGCCGCGCGTGCAGATCGAGTACGACGTCGAGTTGTACGGCGCCGAGAAGAAGGTGCAGCTGCCCTTCGTGATGGGCGTGCTGGCCGACCTGTCGGGCAAGCCCGCCGACCCGCTGGCGCCGGTGGCCGAGCGCAAGTTCCTGGAGTTCGACGTCGACAACTTCGACGCCCGCATGAAGGCCATGAAGCCTCGCGCGGCCTTCGCGGTGGACAACACCCTGACCGGCGAGGGCGACCTGAAGGTGGAACTCACCTTCGAGAGCATGGACGACTTCTCGCCCGCCGCCGTGGCGCGCAAGGTCGACTCGCTCAACAAGCTGCTGGAAGCCCGCAACCAGCTGTCCAACCTGGTCACCTACATGGACGGCAAGGGCGGTGCCGAGGAACTGCTGGCCAAGGTGCTGGACGACCCGGCCCTGCTGCAGTCGCTGGCCGCCGCCAGGAAGCCGGCCGACGGCAGCGCCGCCTAACACCCACCCGCCCCGGACCGAGGAGAACCCCATGGCAGAAGCACTCCAGCAAAGCGCGCTGAAAGAGGTCGAGTACGCCGGCAGCGATTTCGCATCGCTGCTGCAGAAGGAATTCAAGCCCCGCAGCGACGAGGCCAAGAGCGCGGTCGAGACCGCCGTGCTCACGCTGGCGCAGCAGGCGCTGTCGAATACGGCGCTGATCGGCAAGGACGTCACGCAGTCGATCCAGGCCATGATCGCCGCCATCGACGCCAAGCTCAGCGAGCAGATCAACCGGATCATCCACCACCCCGACTACCAGAAGCTCGAGAGCGCCTGGCGCGGCCTGCACTACATGGTGAACAACACCGAGACGGACGAGAACCTGAAGATCCGGGTGATGGACGTCTCCAAGCAGGAGCTGGGCAAGACGCTGAAGAAGTTCAAGGGCGCGGCCTGGGACCAGAGCCCGATGTTCAAGAAGGTCTACGAGGAGGAATACGGCCAGTTCGGCGGCGAGCCCTTCGGCGCCATCGTGGGCGACTACCACTTCGACCACACCCCGCCCGACGTCGAGCTGCTGGGCGAGATGGCGAAGATCGCGGCCGCCGCGCATGCGCCCTTCATCACCGGCGCCAACCCCAGCCTGATGCAGATGGAAAGCTGGCAGGAACTGGCCAACCCGCGCGACCTGACCAAGATCTTCGGCACGCCCGAGTACGCCGCCTGGCGTTCGCTGCGCGAGTCGGACGACTCCAAGTACCTGGGCCTGTGCATGCCGCGCTTCCTCGCGCGCACGCCCTACGGCGCCAACACCAACCCGGTGGAGGAATTCGACTTCGAGGAAGACACCGCCGGCGCCGACCACGGCAAGTACGCCTGGGCCAACGCGGCCTATGCGATGGCCACCAACATCAACCGCTCGTACAAGGAATACGGCTGGGGCTCGCGCATCCGCGGCATCGAGTCGGGCGGCGCGGTGGAGAACCTGCCGCTGCACACCTTCCCGAGCGACGACGGCGGCGTGGACCAGAAGTGCCCCACCGAGATCGCCATCAGCGACCGCCGCGAGGCCGAGCTGTCCAAGGCCGGCCTGCTGTCGATGATCCACCGCAAGAACTCGGACTTCGCGGCCTTCATCGGCGCCCAGTCCCTCAACAAGCCGGCCGAGTACGACGACCCGGACGCCTCGGCCAATGCCAACCTGGCGGCGCGCCTGCCCTACCTCTTCGCCTGCAACCGCTTCGCGCACTACCTCAAGTGCATCGTGCGGGACAAGGTGGGCTCCTTCAAGGAGCGCGCCGAGATGGAGCGCTGGCTCAACAAGTGGATCATGAACTACGTGGACGGCGACCCCGCCAACTCCTCCGAGATCACCAAGGCGCAGAAGCCGCTCGCCGCGGCGCAGGTGGTGGTCGAGGAGGTGGAGGGCAACCCCGGCTACTACACCTCGAAGTTCTTCCTGCGTCCCCACTACCAGCTCGAAGGCCTGACGGTGTCGCTGCGCCTGGTCTCCAAGCTGCCCTCGGCCAAGGGCGCGGGCTGAGGGGCTGCGCAGCGGCCGACGACAAAGGGGCCGCGGGGTCTTTGAAATCTCGCCCGCCCCTTCGTCCTGTAGACAGCCGGCGTTCCGGGAATCACCCGGGACCATGGCGGCGAATCCCCCACCACTTTCACCAACCACTGCCCGCACGACCGGGCGACGAGGAGTACGGACATGTCTTGCGACTTTCACATCAAGCTCGATGGCGTCAAGGGCGAAGCCACCCACAAGGACCACAAGGACGAGATCGAGATCCTGTCGTGGTCCTGGGGCGTGAGCAATGCCGCGCTTTCCACCAGCGGCGGCGGATCGGGCAAGGGCAAGGCCAACCCCGGCGACTTCCACTTCACGCACCTCTATGACAAGGCCTCGCCCGTGCTGGCCAAGAACTGCGCTTCGGGCAAGCACTTCAAGGACCTGGTGCTCACCTGCCGCAAGTCGGGCGAGGGCCAGCAGGACTTCCTGAAGGTCACGATGAAGGAGGTGTTCATCAACGGCGTGCAGCCCGGCGGCTCGCAGGGCGGCGACCTGGTGGAATCGGTGACCTGCAGCTACAAGGACATCGAGTTCGCCTACAAGGGGCAGGACGACAAGGGCGGCCTCGGCGGCGAGGTCAAGTTCGGCTGGAACATCGCGACCACCGAGACGCGCTGAATCCAGGCCCCATGCCGGCCCCGCGACAGGGGCCGGCCCTGCCGGAGAACCCCCATGGCCTACGTGCTCGAAACCCGCGACCACCGCGGCATGCCCCTGCGCCGCTACAACATCGATGCGGTGGTGGGCCGCAACCCGCGCGCCCGCAACCTCAAGCTGGACGTCAAGCTGGTCCAGGTGCTGCTCAAGATCTTCTACTACGAGTTGGGCGGCCGCTCGGACTCGGGGACGCGCTTCGAGCCGCCGGCCATCGGCGGCGGCGACATCGCCGTCGACGGCATCCACGGTCCCGTCACCCAGGCACACATCGACACCTTTCTCGACCAGCTGCGCAAGTACGAGACCGAGCCGATCAACAACGACCACGGCTTCGACCCCATGAGCCGCAAGTCCGGCGGCCTGGTGGTCCACGGCCGGCGCGTCTACCTGGTGGCGCTGGTGTGGCTCAACGACTACTGCTTCCGCGGCGACGGCCTGCGCTCGATGCCGCTCGAGGCCCGCAGCGACATCGTGCCGGTCGACCTGGCCGCGGCCCTCTCGAAGGTTTACCGCATCGGCTGAAAGCCGCCCCGGACAGTCAGGAAGCATCATGGCGTTCAGCACATTCGGCAGCCACGGCGGCAGCGGCGTCGGCCACCAGGTCTACAACATCGACTGGACGGTGGGCGCGGGCGGCACCAACCTGCGCGAGGACGTGATGCTGGTGCAGGCACTGTTCAGCATCCTGTACTACCACGCCACGCCGCGCACCTCCTACGACTTCCAGCCGCCGGACCCGACGTACGACAGCATCGACGTCGACGGCTTCATGGGGCCGATCACCCGGGCCCACATCCAGGGCTTCCAGGCGCAGCTGGTCAAGCGCGGCATGGCCAAGGCGGTGGACCTGCGGATGGACCCCTTCCGCAAGTACGGCCAGCCCAGCAGCATCCAGAAGGTGCTCTACGCGGTGGACCAGCTCAACGAGGCCTGCTACCAGCGCTGCCTGCGCGAAAGCTCCTCGGCCTACTGGATGCTGCCCTACACCTACGGCGAGTGGCCGCCGGAGCTGATCAGCGCGCTCAAGGCCACGCGCGACAAGCCGCGGCAGTACGGCGGCTGAGCGCGCGGCCCCGCGCGGCGGCCCGCGACCGCCGCAGGGCCGCGCCTACGGCCCCGCCATCAGCCGCGTGGCATCCGCATCCTCCTCGGCCATGACCCACAGCATCAGCGCCGTGTAATTGTCGTGGCCCGGCTTGGCCTCGGCCCGCACGGCGGCATCCAGCAGTTCGGACCACCGGGTGGCGGTTCGGGCGGCGTGCAGGGTCTGCACCAGGCGGTCCTCGCCCAGGGGCTCCCAGATGCCGTCGGAGCACAGCAGCAGCACGTCGCCCGGCTGCAGCCGCATGGGGCCGGAGACGTCCACCTGCGGCGGCTCGCTCACCGAGCCCAGCGCCGACAGCAGCATGTTGCGCTGGGGATGCAGGCGGGCCCCTTCGTCGTCGAGCATGCCGCCGGCCACCATCTGCTGCACCAGGCTGTGGTCGGTGGTGCGCGCCACCACGGCGCCGCCGCGGAACAGGTAGGCCCGGCTGTCGCCGCTGTGCGCCCACACCATGGCCTGGGCCTCCAGGTCGATGGCGGCCAGCACCAGCGTGGAGCGCATGGCCGCGAGCTTGCCGCCCTCGGCCTGCCGCGCCACGATGGCCAGGTTGGCGGCGTCGACCAGCGCGCGCACCGCGTCGGGCGCCAGGCTGGGTGCGGCGGCAAAGCCGGCCAGCACGCTGGCGCGGGCCGTGGCGGCGGCCACGTCGCCGCCGCCGTGGCCGCCCGCGCCGTCGGCCACCAGGCACAGCAGGTGGCGGTCGTCGTGCCAGTGGCCGTACACGTCTTCGTTGTAGTCACGGCCGCCCTGGCGGCTCAGGGTGACGAGCTCGATTTCCACGCGCGCTCCTCGTTCGCTGTCGGGATAGGGTCAGGCGGCCGGCGGCGGGGCTTCCGCCGCGCCCTGCTTCAGGCGCGCCATCTGGGCCTCGTAGGCCGCCAGGAAGGCCTGGCCGAACAGGCTGTGGAAGTCGTCCTCGGCCTCGGCGGCGATGGTGCCGTACAGGGCCGTGAACTGGTCCCACAGCCGGGCCTTGCGGTTGGCCGCGAACAGGCTGTCGAGCGCCGAGCGGGCGGCGATCTTCTTTTCGAGCGCCTCGGGGCCGAAGCGCTCGATCAGCGACGCCAGCGCCGCGCGCAGGCCGACCATCACGCCGAACTGGTGGGCGCGCAGGTCGTCGTAGGCATCGCGCATGGCCGCCTCCGCCGGCATGAAGCCGCGCAGCGGCGGGCCGAGCAGGTGGCCCAGCGCCACCTCGACCGTCGGCGAGAACTTGAGCGGGTTGTTGGCCTGGGCCGCGATCATGGTGACCTCGGCCCGCACCTCGCGCTTGAGCTCCTGGCGGGTGAGCAGCAGCTGCAGCGTGCCCTCGGTGGCGCTGCGCAGCATGACGCCGACGCGCTCCATGAGCGCCGGCGTGAGCTGGGCCGGCGGCTGGTGCATGCCACCCAGGCCGCGCAGGAAGGCGGCGAGCAGTTCGCCGGCGTCGCCGCTCGCGTCCGCAACGGCCGGCATCGGCGGGGATGCCGGCGCCAGCAGATCGACGAAGCCGCCCGAGGCCACGGCAGGGCCGAAGGGCTCGTCGCCGAGCAGGTCGGCGAACGGATCCGGGACCGCGCCGGCTGCGCCCGCGCCGGGCGGCGTCTGCACGGGCGCCGCGCCCGCCCGCGGCGCGGAGGGCGGCATGGCGGCGGCCGGTGCGGCCGGCCTGGGCGCCGGCGCCCGTCCGATGCGGATGGGCTCGGCGGCCGCATCACCGCCAGCGCCGCCGCCTTCGGCCTCGCGCGGCGGCGTGAAACCGAAGCGGCCGATGGGCACATGGTCGCTGCGCGGCGCCTGGCTGGCGGGGGCCGGCTGCGCGAAGGCCGCCAGCGGATCGGCCGCGCTGCCCGCCGTGTTGGGCTGCAGCAGCGGGTCGGCCAGCGGCGACAGCGCCAGCGGGTCGCTGCCCGGCAGCCCGGCGCCCATGCCGAACAGGTCGTCGATGCGCTGCGCGTTGGCCGTGGGGTGGGAGGCCGCGGGCAGGCCGAGGTCGGAGAAATCGTCCGGCAGGGCCGGCGCCGCGGGCGCCGGGCCCAGCAGTCCGGCGAAGGGGTCGTCCGCCGGCGCGGTGGCGGCCGGGCCGGGCACCGCGCCCAGCGGGTCGGCGAAGGCGGCCGGCAGCGCCGGCGCGGCCGCGGCGGCGTCGCTGCGCCTGGCCGGCGACGCCGCCGCCGGCGCGGCCGGGCCGGGCCCCAGGCCAGCCAGCAGGTCGGCGAAGGGATCGTCGCCCGCTGCCACGGGCTGCGGCGCCGGCGCCGGCGGCCCGGCGGTGGCGGCCGGGCCGGGCGGGAGCGCCTCGGCCGCCTCCACGGCGAGCGCGAAGGTGCCGATCACCAGCTGCTCGCCGCCGCGCAGCTCCACCTCGTTGCCCGCGCCCACGGGCCGGCCGTCGCACTGCAGCGGGTTGCTGCCGCGGTCGACGAGGAAGAAACGCCCGCCACGGCAGTTCACCTGCGCATGCACCCGGGAGACGGTGCGGTCCGGATCGTCCAGCACCAGCGCGTTCTGCGGCGCGCGGCCGATGGTGCCGCCCGCGGCGCCGAAGGTGGCCATCGCGCCGGGCGCCATGCGGCCCTGGTGTCCGGTGACGCGGATGCGGATCATGGCCGGCCCTCCGCCTGCACCGGCGCCGCCGCCGCGGCCCTGGCCATCCGGCCGAGTTGAAAGCCCTGCCGCCTGGATCGTCCAATGCGCACCATGGTCCCGTTCCTCGCTTCAAAGGGTTGCCGCATGCTGGTCTCCTCGCTCATCGCCGCCGTACTGGCCGCCTGCACGGGCGGGCCTCGGGAGCAGCCGGGCGACCAGCCGAATGCGCGGCTGGTCGAACTCGTCAACGACAGCCTCGACGGCCACCTGCGCCGGCTCGATCCGGCCTGGTCTCCCGAGTACCTGCCCCAGGCCGCCGCCCATGCGCGCGCCTGGCTGCAGCGCGTGCGCAGCGCCACCGCCTACTGCCGCTACGGCCCTGGCAACCGCACCCGGCACAACCTCTTCCTGTATGACCTGGAGCTGGTCGACGGCCAGCGCATCGAGGCCGTACCGGGCTTTCGCCGCTGCACCTACGAAGGGCCGCTGCCGCTGGTGATGCAGGTGGACTTCGAGGCGGGGCGTGCCCACCGGGTGCTGACGGATGGCCGCGAGCGGCGCTCGCCGGTGGCGCAGGCGGCCAACGACATCGAGGCCTTCACCACCGCGCTGCTGCGCGTGGACCAGGCGCGGCAGCCGCAGCTGTACCGGCCGCCGCAGGACGTCGGCGCGCAGTGGCGCCGCTGAGGGCGCGGGCGGCCCCATGCTCATGGCGCCAGCAGCAGCACCAGCGTCTGGCTGGGCACCGCGCGCACGCCGGGGCAATTGGTGCTGTTCTGCAGCGAGGTGCTGCTCAGGCGCGTGCCCGGCATGTTGTTGAAGAGCACGGTGAAGGCGCCGGTCAGGTGCCGGCTCGGACCCATCACCGTGCCGGAGGCCACGCCCAGCAGCACGCCCGCGTTGTCGCCATTGGTCATGGGGATGGTGGTGCCCAGGTTGTGCACCGGCATGCCCAGGACCAGGATGGTCGGGCAGTTGGGGATGGCCATGGGGCCCAGGGCGATGTTGGGATAGGGAATGGGCAGGGGCGAGGGCGCGGCCGGCGTCATGCACACGTCGGGGAAGCCCATGTCCATGCCCATCATCTGCGTGTTGGCGAACATGGCCGTCCTCAGCCGAAATGGATCTGCGCGCCGCGCGTCTTGACCAGGCCCGCGCCGTCGGTCAGCACCGTGGGCGCCTCGATGCGGGCCAGTGTCTCGGCCTGCAGCTGCAGGGTGCCGGCCTGCACCTGGTCCAGGCCCTCGGTGTGCCGATGGTGCGACTGCCCCTGCTGGAACCAGCGCTGCACCACGGCGCAGAACTCCTCGCCGACCCATCGGGTGCTGTTCACGGTGCTCTGCAGCAACTGGCCGACGGCGCGCAGGGTGCGGAAGCCCACGCGCACTTCGCCCAGCTGCAGTGCGGCCTCGGCGGCCTGCACCTGCAGGGCGGCCGTCTCGGCCCGCCAGCGCCCGGCCACCTCCAGCCGCATGTCGCCTTCGAAGCGCAGCACCGCCGGCACCGGCGCGGCCGCGGGCGCATGGGCCAGCACGAAGACGATCCAGCCCGCGGCGGCGCCGGCGGGCCGGTCGGCCGGCGCCGCGATCCAGCCCACGGTGTCGCCCGGCCGCGGCACGAGCAGGCAGCTGGCGGCGCGCAGCAGCGGCACGGCCTCGGCGCCCGGGCCGGGGTCGACCCAGAAGCGGTCCTGCTCGGCACGCAGGATGCCGCCGACCTGCATGGGCGCGGGCGCGGCGCCCGGCGCCCGGGCGGCGGCGCGGCGATGGGCGGCGGAGGAAGCGAGGGTCATGGCGGGCTCGGGGTGAAGAAGCGTGCGGCGGCGGTCGTCGTCATGCGAAGCGGCGTGGGGGGTGTTTCGTGTCAATGCATGGGCTGCCAGGTTTCGGCCGCCGCCAGCGCCTCGTCGTCGCCCAGGCTGTGGGGGCCGGCAAGGCGGTCGCGGTCGCTCTGGGCCACCCGGTGCAGCCGGGTGCGCATGGTGCGGGCATCGCGCCAGTCGGCGCCCTGCAGCCGGGCGCGGGAGAAGTCGGCTTCGCTCAGGTCCGCACCCACGGCCGACATGCCGGTGAGCACGGCATCGGCGAAGTAGGCCTGCGCCAGGCAGGCGCGGGCGAAGTCGGCCCCCGGCAGCTGCGCGGCCTCGAACACGGCCTGGCGCAGGTCGGCGCCGGCGAAGCAGCAGCCCTCGCCCTGCGCCGCCGGGAACAGCGCGCGCGCCGCGCGCACCTGGCGGAAGCTGGCGCCGCCCAGGCGCGCGCCCTGGAAGTTGCACTGGCGCAGGTCGGCACCGTCGAAGCTGCTGCCCGCCAGCACGCATGCGCTGAACTGGCTGCCGCCGAAGGCCTGGCCGTCGAAGCGGCGGCGGCTGAGGTCCACCTCGTGGAAGACCACGCGCTCGAAGGCGGCGCCGGCCCAGTCCAGCCCCGCCAGGGCGCAGGCGGAAAAGCCGCCGTGGCGCATGCGGCTGTCCTGGATGCTGGCGCCCTCCAGCCGGCAGCCGCTCCACTGGGTGCCGTCCAGCCCGGCCTGGCGCAGGTCGCCGCCGCGCCAGTCGCAGCGATGCAGCAGCGCGAGATCCAGGCAGGCGCCGGCTGCGCGCGCCTGCGCGAAGTCGCATTCCACCAGCGCCGCCTTGTGCAGCACGGCGCCGGCCAGCAGCACGTCGTCGGCCAGGCACTGGTGGAAGGTCGCGGCGCGCAGCCGCGCACCCTGGAAGTTGGCCCGCGACAGGCGGCAGCGGTCGAAGGTTGCCTCGCGCAGGTCGGCGCCGCGGAAGTCGGCATCGCTGAAGTCCACCTCGTGGAACACCGCGCCGGCCAGAGCGCCACCGGCATAGCTGCCGCCGCGCAGGTCGCGCCCGGCGATCGGTTCGCCGAAGTGCACGGCGAAGCCCAGGGTCTCCAGCTTCATGCGGCGTCCTCCGCGGCGGCGAAGGCCGCCTGCTGCTGCGGGCCGAGCCGCGGCCACGTGCGCGCACGGGTGAGCAGCCCGCCCTCGAAGCGGGTGTCGCCGTCCAGGCGCACGCGCGACAGGTCGGCCGCGTGCAGGTTGGCGCCACGCAGGTCCGCGGCGCGCAGGGCCGCGTTGTGCAGCACCGCCTTCATGAGGTTGGCGCGCTGCAGGTCGGCCCGGTCGAGCCGGGCCCGCACCAGCAGGGCGCCGCGCAGGTCGGCGCCGGGCAGCGCCGCCTCGCGCAGGTCCGCCAGCCGCAGATGGGCGCCAGCCAGCTGCGCCTGCGCCAGGTGCGCGCCGCGCAGCCGCACGCCGGCCAGGTTGGCCTGGGGCGCCTGCACGCCGTCGAGCCAGGCGCCGCTGAAGTCGCAGTCGGCCATCACGCCGGCCTGGGCCATGTGGGCGCCGGTGAGGCGCAGGCCCGCGGCCTCGCAGCCGCTGAAGGTGGCCGAGGCCAGCTGCGCGCCGCGCAGGTCGGTGCCCGCCAGCCGGCAGCCGATGAACTGCGCGCGTGCCAGCCGGGCGCCCGCCAGCACGGTGTGCCGCAGGTCCAGGCCGATGAAGGCCTGGCCCTCGGCCTGGGCCTCGGCCGCATCCACCTGCAGCCAGCGGCTTTCCTCCCAGCGCGCACCGGCGAGCAGGGCGCCGCGCAGTTGCACCCGGTCGAGCACCGTGTGCGCGAGGATGGCCGCGCGCAGGTCGCAGCGGTCCAGCACGGCGCCGGTCAGCGCCGCCCGGCCGAGGTTGGCCCCGGTGAAGCGCGCCGCCACGGCCACCAGGCCGGTCAGGTCGGCATGGGCGAGCACGGCATGCGAGAAGTTGGCCCCGCTCGCGTTGGCGCCGCGCAGGTCGGCACGCTCCAGCCAGGCCTGGGAGAAGTCGGCGCCGCGCAGGTCCATGCCCCGAAGGTCCGCGCCGGTGAGGTCCAGGGCCGCCAGCGGCATGCCGCGCGCCAGGGCCCGGGCGATGTCCTGCCGCAGGCGGGCGGCGGCCTCGGATGCCATGGCGCCGGCCGGCGGCTGCGCATGCGCCGTCTCCAGGTAACGCTGGCGCTCGGCGGCCTCCACCTTGTCGAACAGCAGGCCCTGGCGTTCGGCGGCCTGCCCCGTGGCCGGGCCGGCGGGCTGGGCCTGCAGCCATTCCTGCAGCGCCACGACGGCGCTGAAGCGGGGCGGTCCGCGGTGCGCCGCTGCGGCCAGGTCGATGCCCTGGGCCGCGGCCTCGTCCTCGGCGGCCATCACCTGGCTGGCCGCGCGCTCCAGCGCCTCCTTCACGGCCTGCTCGCTCTTCTCCTGCTGCGCGATCAGGTAGTCGGGCAGTTCGTGCGGGGCGGGCACCGGCTCGGCCGGCGGCATGCAGATGCCCAGCGCGTCCGGGTCCAGGCCCTGGGCGCGGGCTTCGAGCCGGGCATCCTCCACCAGCCATTGGGCGCGCCGGCGCTGGGCCTGCGCCTGCAGGCCCTCCACGGCCAGCGACTGGCGGCTGCGGTCCAGCTCGGCATCGGTGGCGGCGATGCCGTCGGGCATCAGGTCGCGCTCCCGCAAGGCATGCAGGCCGCCGTGGCGCGGGTCCTGCCGGCGGTCCCAGGCCTGCGCGTAGTGCGCGTCCTCGCGCGGGCTGTCCACCTGCTCGATGGCGCCCATGAGGCCGTCGACCTCGAAGGCATCGTCGCTGTCCACCTCGGCCAGGCCGTGGAAGATCAGCACCGCGCGCAAGGCATGCGGCAGGAACCACACGGTGCCCAGCCGCAGCGGCACCTCCTTCAGCGCACCGCCGGTGCCGGGGCGCCGGTAGCGGGCGAAGCAGCGCGCCCGCAGCCCCGGCAGGCGGCCCTGCAGCAGGGCATGCTCGGGATGCAGGTTCTCGAGCAGGTAGGGCTCGTCCCCGCGCAACGGGGCCGGCAGCCACTGGTCCTGCGGCGCGAGGTTGAAGTGCCGCCAGTCGATGTCGGGCGGAAAGCCCGGTGCATGCTGCTGCAGCCAGGCCGCGTCGTAGGTGCCGCGCCAGCGCGCACGCGCCGGCCACATCGGATCCAGTCGGCCGAGGCCCGCGGGCGCGATGGGCCGGTCGCCGCGCACCGCCCGGTCGCCGGGATGCTCCACCTGGGGCAGCCAGTGGATGCCGTCGCCGCCCGCGCCCAGGCCAAGGCCCAGCGGGTTGTCCGCATGGCCCGGGCCACCGAAGGCATGCGCCCAGTCGATGGGCACACCGTCGCAGGCCTCCGGCGGCGTGCTGCGGTCCACCGCGGACCAGGCGCGGCGGCCATGCACCAACAGGGTCTTGGCCACCGGGCCCAGCTGTGCACGCACGGCGCAGGCACCGGCGCGCCGTCCGTCGGCCTCGCGTGGCGCATAGGCGCGGCCGTGCACCAGGAACTCGGGCTGCAGCTTGGCCACGCCTTCGTCGACGAGCGGGCCGTCGGGCATCTCCTGCGGCAGCAGGGTCCACAGCGACAGGTCGGTCATCGGCAGGGGCGGCCCGCCGGCCGGGTCCAGCGCGACGTTGAGCATGGCGCTCACGCACAGGCCGAAGCGCCCGCCGAAGCCGATGGGGCGCGTGGCCAGGCCGAGCAGCAGGGGCTTGTAGACGGTGAGCATGCGCGGCGCCCTGCTAGGTCTTGGCGGGCGGCGTCGCGATGCCCGAATGGTCGCCGGCCAGGCCCCCCGCCACGCCGCCGGCGACCGCGCCGAGCGGCCCCAGGACCGCGCCGCCCGCGAGCGCCCCTGCCGCCGCGCCCTTGACCATGCCGGCGCGGCGGCGCGCCAGCCGCGCGAGCTCGGTCATGCCTTCCTTCTGGCATTCCTCCGCGGCCTGCTCGTACTGCGCCACCGCCTGGTAGGCGTCGTAGGCCGCCATGACGCCGGGGCCGCCCATGGACGCGCCCATCAGGAAGGCCGCCACGTCGCCCGCCCAGCCGGTCAGCGGCGTGGGCGCGTCGGCCCCGCCGCCCGCGCCGCCGCCCGGCACGAAGTTCTTGACCGAGCTCATCTCGATGCTGATGCCCGCGGCCGTCGCCAGCTTGATCGCGGCGCAGTTCTCCATCTTCACGCCCACGAAGTTGCCAATGTCCAGCGCCAGCGCCGCCGCCATGTTCATGCCCACGAAAGTGCTGCGGGCCATGGCGATCTTGGTGTCCGACGCGATGCCGATGTAGGCATTGGCGTTGTTGCCCATGATGCAGTCGTTGGCCTCGACCACCGTGCGGTTGAAGTTGGTGCCGAAGTACTTGAAGGTGTCGGCCTTGAACTTGTGTTCGCCCTGCACCCAGTCGCTGCGGCTGCCGTTGCTGGTGATCTCGGTGGTGCCGAAATTGAGCTTGGCCTCGGCGCCCGCCGTCATGTGCAGCGTGGTTTTGGCCTGCAGCGCCAGGCTGCCCAGGGTGAAGGTGGCCGGGCCGGTGTCCACCGCCAGGCTGGCCGACTTCTGCGTCATGGCGCCCGTGACGCCCAGCGCCATCGTCTGGCCGATGTAGGTCTCGACCTTGCCGGCGATCTCGTTGAGCTGGCCGTCGGCGCCGATGATGTTCTGCTGGTGCTGGCCGATGTGGTTGTACTGGCACCACGTCACGTTGGTGTGCTGGTGCTGGTGCACCACGTTGCGCTGGTCCTTGACGACCTCGCGCTTCTCGTTGCCCCGCGTGGTCACCGTGCGGTCGTTGACCACGGTCACCGACTGGTCGTGGCCGACCGTGGTGGCGTCGTCCGCCTCCACCGAGCGGCTCATGTTGCGCTCGGCATGGATGTTGATGTTCTCGGACCCCTTCTTGTCCTCGAACATGATCTCGTTGTAGTTGGACGGCCCGCCGTTGGGCGTGGAGCGCGTCTTGAAGCCGCTCTGCGTCGGGCTGCCGTAGGGGATGGGCTGGTCGTCGTTGTAGACCCGGCCCAGGATGAACGGCCGGTCCGGGCTGCCTTCCATGAAGCCGACGATCACCTCCTGCCCGATGCGCGGCGCGAAGTAGCCGCCCCAGCCCTTGCCCGCCCACGGTTGGGACACGCGCAGCCAGCAGCTCCACTTCTGGCCCTTGTACTGCTCGCTGTCCGGCTCGTAGCGGTTCCAGTAGAAGAACACCTTCACGCGGCCCGTGTCGTCCACGTACAGGTCCTGGCCGTTCTCCGGCTGCTCCTCGCCCTTGGGGCCGACGACGATGGCCGACTGCGGGCCGGGCATGCGCACGCGCGGCGTCAGGCGCGGCGGCTTGAAGCTGATCTCCGCGGGCAGCGCCGTCACCAGGAAGAGGGCCGTGCCGCGCCGGCCGGTGTGCAGCAGCGGCTCCTCGCCGACGATCCGCGCCACCAGGTCGAGGTTGCCGGCGTTCACGGCGTCGTCCGCCATCAGCGCGCGCAGCTGGCCGCCGGCCGAACCCTCGGCGAGGGCCATCGCCAGGCCCTCGTAGCCGGAGTGGACGGCGACGAAGCTGCAGCCCGCGACCAGGTAGTCGCCGTCGCGCGCGCCCGTCGGGTCGCCATGGAAACTGAAGGTCCGCCCCACGGCGACGTCGGGCCAGTGCGTCAGTGCCCAGTGGTGCCGGCGCGTGGCGCTCATCTCGTCCAGGCGCGACTCGCCCTTGTGGCCCGCGGCCTCCACGTTGAAGTAGCCGCCGGGAAACTCGAAGACCTCCAGGTCGGCCAGTTCGTGCGCGGCCGAGGCATCGCCCTCGGACGACAGCGTGGTGCGGATGCGCTTGAAGTTGCGGTCGCGCGAGGCATAGCGGCCGCTCTCCAGCGACCGGGTGTCGCACCAGCGGATCACGTCGTTGAAGCGCGGCTCGCCGCCGTTGGCTGCGGCGAATCCCAGGTCGTTCACCACCGGCAGCTTGTCGTGCGCGGAGCCGGGCCCGTCGGCCAGCAGCATCGTGCCGGGCATGTCGTGGGCGTCGAACCAGTAGTAGATGCCCTCGTCCTCCAGCAGGCGCGAGACGAAGGCATGGTCGCTCTCCTCGAACTGCACGCAGTAGCCGCGCGACGGATGCGTCCCCGCGACGCCGCCGGGGTTGACCTTCTTGAAGCGCTTGATGGCGCTGTCGTCGAAGGTGGCATCCATCACCTCCAGCGCCGTCCTGTCCTGGTGGATGCGGCAGTTGGTGCGCTTGGTCAGCAGCCAGAACCAGGATCGCAGCTGGATGCGGTAGGCGAAGTAGCGCCCGGCCGGCCCGACGCGCACCACGCGCACCGCATGGCCCTGGCAATGGCGCCGGTGCACGCCGTCGTGCGGATCCGTGAATTCGATGACGACGTCGAAGGCATGGCCCAGCACGTCCAGCGGATCGATCTGCTCGCTCGGCGAGAGCACCGTGAGCTCGTAGGCGCTGGGCCGCGACAGGCCTTCATGCCCGACGATCGACCAGAACAGCATGTCCGCCGCCGCCGGCGACTCGGACTCGATGGTGTAGCCCTGGATGCTCATGGTGACTGCCGTGCCCGCGCCGCGCTCAGGCGAAGCCGTAGCTGAAGCCGCCGTCCGCCACGCCCACCTTCACGCCCGCGATCGGCCGGCCTTCCATCATCCGCGTGAGGAACTCGCGGCTGATGTCCGGCAGCATGGTGTTGGTGAGGATGGCGTCGATCATCCGGCCGCCCGATTCGCTCTCGGTGCAGCGGCTGACGACCAGCCTGACGACGTCGTCGCCCACCTCGAACGGGATCTTGTAGCGGGCCTCGACCCGCTTCTTGATGCGGCCCAGCTGCAGCCGCACGATGCTGCCCAGCATCTCGTCCGACAGCGGGTAGTAGGGAATGGTCACCAGCCGGCCCAGCAGCGCGGGCGGGAAGACCTTGAGCAGCGGTTCGCGCAGCGCCTTGGCCATCGACTCGGGGTCGGGCATCAGCTCGGGGTCGCGGCACATGCTGGCGATCAGGTCGGTGCCGGCGTTGGTGGTGAGCAGGATCAGCGTGTTCTTGAAGTCGATGGTGCGGCCTTCGCCATCCTCCATGAAGCCCTTGTCGAAGACCTGGAAGAACAGCTCGTGCACGTCGCTGTGCGCCTTCTCCACCTCGTCCAGCAGCACCACGCTGTAGGG
Organism: Pseudacidovorax intermedius; assembly: GCF_001476815.1. Lineage (GTDB taxonomy): Bacteria > Pseudomonadota > Gammaproteobacteria > Burkholderiales > Burkholderiaceae_C > Xenophilus > Xenophilus intermedius_A. The sequence goes on from NZ_LDSL01000037.1 coordinate 27,459, forward strand.
CTTGCGGCGCACGGCCTCGGTCAGCACGCCGCCTTCGCCGTAGCCCACGTAGCC